>DATKZH010000278.1:0-4553 GCA_035528065.1 Thermoguttaceae bacterium
GCCGTGGGAGACGGCACGCTGGGCTGGCCCAACCGATCCCCGTACGATCGGATCATCGTCACGGCCGCCGCGGCCCGGTCCCCCCCCGCCCTGTTCGAGCAACTCCAGGAGGAGGGCATCCTGGTGATTCCCGTCGGCGCGTACGACTACCAGCACCTGCAGGTGATCCGCAAGGTCGACGGCTCCCCCAGGTCGGCAGACCTCTCGCCCTGCCGGTTCGTCCCCTTGGTCGGTGCCCAAGGCTGGCCGGAATAGCCCGACGGGGGAATTCGAAGTAGTAGGCACACGCCGTGTGCCGTAACCGGCGGACGTCACACGGCGTGTGCCTGCTACGGAAGTCGGGAAGATATTCTTCGGCCGATCCTTAGTTACTCGCCACTCACCACTCGCCAGTCACCACGGACCACTATCCACCGAATCGCGGAGGTCTCCATGAACGCAGCCGCCGTAGCACTCCTCGCGTTTGCAGCCCTGTTGCTGGCCTACTTCACCTACGGACGGTTCATCGCCCGGCGGCTCTACCGGCTCGACCCGAATCGACGCACCCCGGCCCATGAGCTGGAGGACGGCGTCGATTACGTGCCCACGCGCGTGCCCGTGCTGTTCGGGCACCACTTCGCGTCCATCGCCGGCTTGGGACCGATCCTCGGCCCGGCGATCGCCGTGATCTGGGGCTGGCTGCCGGCGGTGCTCTGGGTGGTGATCGGTTGCATCTTCATCGGGGCGGTGCACGACCTGGGCGCCCTGACCGTCAGCCTGCGGTTCAAGGGCCGCACCATCGGCGACGTCTGCCAGGACCTGATGGGCCCCCGGGCGCGCCTGTTGGCCCTGTTGATCATCTTCTTCCTCCTCGCCCTGGCGATGGGCGCGTTTGTCAACGCCATCTCCGGCCTGTTCGTCGATTTCAATCCGGACGCGATCATCCCGTCCTTCGGGCTGATGCTGGTGGCCATGGGGGTCGGGATCAGCGTCTACAAGTTAAAGGTGGGCCTGGGGCCGGCGACCGCGGCGGGACTGGTCCTGTTCGCCCTGCTGATCCTCTGCGGCGTGAAGTGGCCCGTGCCCACGTATCAATGGCTCACCTCCACCGAAACTTGCCAGGCCCTGGAGACGGCTCGCGACACGAAGCCGGCGGGCGACGTGCCCGGCTTCGAGAAGCCCTACGGGGCCGTTGCCGCCATGAAGCATCTCGAGGCGATCGGAAACGAGGCCGCGGCCGAGGATATTGAACGGGCACTCCCGGCGACGAAGAAGCGGTGGATCTTTGCCTTGCTCGCGTACGCCTTCCTCGCCTCGGTGCTGCCGGTCTGGCTGTTGCTTCAGCCGCGGGACTACATCAACAGCTTTCAGCTCTATTTCGCGCTGGCCACACTATTGGTCGGGCTGTTGATCGCGTCGGCCGTTGGGGCGCCGGAGAGCCAGATCGACGCCGCCATGTTCCGCCCGGACGTCCCCCTAAGACCGCTGGAGGCGGGCGAGACGCTTGCCAGCGTGCCGAAGGCGCCTTCGTGGCTGCCGCTTCTGTTCGTGACCATCGCCTGCGGCGCGGTGAGCGGCTTCCATTCGCTCGTTTCCAGCGGGACCACCGTCCGCCAGCTCAACCGCGAGACCGACGCGATGCTGATCGGGTACGGCGCGATGCTCACCGAAGGGGCGTTGGCCATCCTCGTGATCGTGGCCTGCGTGGCCGGCCTCGGTTCCGAGGCTTGGGAGAGTGGGGCTTATGCCTCGTGGAGCGGCATCAAAGGGGGAGGGCTTCAGGCGCAGCTCAGCGCCGTGGTTCACGGTGGGTCCAATTTCCTGGCCATGCTGGGCCTGCCCACCAAGTACGGCAGCGCACTTCTGGCCGTGACCATCGTCGCCTTCGCCCTCACGACGCTCGATACGGCCACCCGACTACTGCGATTCAACGTCGAGGCGATCTGCCGTTCGGTGCGGCTCGACTTCCTGGCCAACCGCTACTTCGGCTCGCTGGTGGCCGTGGTGGCGATCGCCTTCTTCGGGCTGGTGCCGGCGGGCAGAACGCTCTGGATCCTCTTCGGCACGACCAATCAACTGTTGGCCGGGTTGACGCTGCTGACGATCAGCGTCTTCCTCTACAAGCTCTCCCGGCCGATTCGCTACACGATCGTGCCCATGGTCCTCATGCTGGCGATGTCCGTCTGGGCGATGGAGGTGAGCCTGGTGGGCTTCTGGAAGAACCCCGACCTCTCGCCGTTCAACAAATGGTCCCTGACGGCGGTTACCTTGGTCGTCCTGGCGATGTCGCTCTGGCTGATCGTCGAAGGCTTGCTCTCGTTCGCCCGGGGCCGCGGCGGACTGGATTTTGGCGAGGAGCCGGAACAAGTCCCCGCGGAAGAGCTGCGCGAGATCGATTCCGCCGATCTGGGATAGCCATGAAACCGCCCGTCTCCGTGATCCTCATCCGCGAAAACGCCGAGCAGCTTACCGGCGGCGGATGCTGCGGCACGTTGGACGACGACGATCCGACCGTCCGCGGCCGGGGCGTGTTCCAACACGCCCGCAAGCAGCAACAGGAGTTGGGCCTGTTGCATCGGACGATCCGCGAGTTCTTCCCGACCGACGGGGAAGAAGCCCGGGTGGCCGTGGTCACGGTCGATCCGCGCAACCAGCTCTACCTGATCGCCAAGCTGCTCGGCGACGTGCTGCGCTACCGCCCCGGCCTGAGCGCCGGGCTGCGAACCGCGCTCCAGATGTTCTCTTTGCCGGCGGTCGTGCTCAACGGCCGCGTGATCAGCCGCCGCGACCGGCCGCTCGATCCGGACACGCTCTGCCACCAGATCCGCGAGCTGTTGAGCGAGCGTCAGAGACCCAGCGTCTAGATGCGATTTCGCGATTGGTGGGGTGTTGCTGTGTGCCACTGCTTCGCAGAAGCAGTGCTTCTACTCGAGCATCCCACGCAACACTGCTTCTGCGAAGCAGTGGCACACCGCCGCACGGGAGCCGCTCTCATACCAACAACCTTTCGAGCAGTTCATCGCGAGTGAAATGCAGCCGAATGATTCTCGGGCGTTCGTCCGGGTTCTCGAAGTGGCAGGTGACGGCATCCCGGACCTTCGCGTGAAGCTCCTCGATGGTGTCCGCTTCGGTGAAAACCGACGCGCCGATCGCCCGAGCCGTAAAACCACCATCGGGATCATCTTCGACCTGGAACACGATCTCTGTCATCGCGCGCTCTCCTGAACTGCTTCCGCCCTCTATCATAGGCCACGGCGGCCGCGGAGCCAACCCCTGCCCCGGCATCTGGCTACTCGGCTTCCCGGCTGGTAAGCTGGCTGGCAAGGATGCTCAAAGGGATGGGAGGCAAGCGATGCCCGGCGCGTACCTGATCGGCACGGATGAAGCAGGCTACGGCCCGAACCTGGGACCGCTGGTGATCTCGGCTACGGCGTGGGAGGTGCCCCGCGGCGCCGACGGCGAGGATCTCTACCGGCTGCTCGGCTCCTGCGTGGTGCCGTCGCCCGGCCTGGCCGCTGAAGCCGGGCCGGGGGCCGTGGCCATCGGCGATTCGAAACGCCTCTATCAGCCCCGCGTCGGGCTTCGCCACTTGGAGCGCGGCCTGCTGGCCGCCCTGGGCCTGCTCGACCGGCGACCGGCGACCTGGCAGCAAGCGTGGGACGCGCTCTCGCCCGACTCGACCGACGACCGGCAGGCCATCCCCTGGTACGCCGACTACGACGCGCCCATCCCGCTCGACACCGACGCGAGAGAAGTGGAGCCGCTCGCCCGGACTCTAGCGCAAGGGCTCGCCGCGGCGGGCGTCCGGCTGGTCGAGATCCGGTCGAAGGCCCTCTTCCCGGAACCGTTCAACCGGCTGGTCGAGCATTACGGAACCAAGGGGGCGGTGCTCTCGCACGCGACACTCGAGCTGGCGGCCGCCCTAATGGAGCCCCTGGGCGAAGGACCCATCTCGATCACGTGCGACAAGCACGGCGGGCGAAACCGCTACCGCGACCTGCTCGCCGAGCACTTCCCCGAGCGGCTGATCGAAATCCACGGCGAAAGCCGCGCGCGGAGCGTGTACCGGTTCGGGCCTGCCGAGCGCCGCGTGGAGTTCCGCTTTCAGATGAAGGCCGAGTCGCACCTGCCGACCGCGCTGGCCTCGATGGCCTCGAAGTACGTCCGCGAGCTGGCCATGCGGGCACTGAACGACTTCTGGCAGAAGCGAGTCCCCGGGCTCCGTCCCACCGCCGGCTATCCCCAAGACGCCAAGCGCTTCCGGGCCGACGTGGCCGCCGCCCAGGCCGAGCTGGGGATCGACGATCGCGTGCTCTGGCGCACGCGGTAGACCGCGCGACGGCATCGTCCGCGGTCAACTCGCTCTGTAAGAACAGGTGCAGACTCGTTTCTACGTACTGATCTTGGAAGAAAGGACTCCCTCCGTCCGGCGGCAGGTCGTTGGTGCGATTCGATCAACAGACGTGCCCGATCGCCCCATTCCCTTACGGAAGAATGTCTTCCCTACACCCCCTGCCCCCCAAAGGGCTGGCTTGATCGCTTATTGCAGCGTGAGGTCCCAATTAACAGCGCGC
>DATKZH010000279.1:0-2034 GCA_035528065.1 Thermoguttaceae bacterium
ACGGCGACGGCGAGAACGTCCAAGGCGGCCCCGCCGGCACCGAGCCGGGCAACGACGAAATCTACGGCCACGAGGGCTACGACTACATCTACGGCGGCGATGGCCACGACGACCTGTTCGGCGAAGAGGACGGGGCCTACATCGCCCCCGGTGCCGGCGACGATATCGTCGATGGCCTGCCGTCCGCCCAGTATCCGCAGGTCGATCTGGTGGCGGATGTGAACGTGGATGACGATTTCGATGCATTCTACGGTAGTGATGACAACCGCGAGGAGAACGGATTCTTTGGAGGAAAGAAGCTCCTGGCCGGTGGAGTTCGGCATAGAATCGATATCTACGTGCATCACAACTCGATGGATCTGACCGGTTACGGCCTCCGTCTGGACAACAGTGACTCGACCGCAGTGGAAATCTGGGATTCAGAGACTGGTGGCCAGTTGATTTCCACGCCCGTGCAGTGGACGATTGGCGATCCCGGCGTACCGGCCTCGGTCTACTTGCAGGGCATCGAATCGGGTGGTACCGCCCTGACATTGACCGTTTTGGACGGCAACAATCCAGTTGTGGGCCGGCCGCTGCCCGATTACATGATGGTGATCGTCGAGACTCCGTAGGTGTTCCCATCGAAAAACACGCGAATCTCTTGATGAAACGAGAGGAAGACGCAACGTGCGAATCGCGAACCAGTGATGGTGCGAAGGAGATTAAAAACAACGTCCCGCTTAACTGCTGGTTTCGAGGATTCGGCGTTCTAGCTCTTTCAGCAAGATGAGTCGTTTTTTTTCGAGCGGCTTTTCCGCATGATGCCGTGTCGCTGTTGCGATGCGAGTTGGCTTGGCGGAGGGGTGGCCATGCGGAATGGGAAGAGGTCTTCGCGGGTGAAAACGCCGGGGTGGCTGGCGTGAGCGTCGAGCGTTGGGGCCAACGTCGGACCATCACACACGATACGAACGCCCGCATGGCGATGACCGTGAATGCGACGCTCATGCGACTTCGGAGAGCGGAACCAACGTTCCAGGTCCAAGTTGTCGCGCGGATGCGAGGCCATGTCGGCACCCGCGAACAGGCCGGGCTGAAACGACGTCATGACCTTCGTAAAGTGCGAATACACGACGTCGGCCGCGAAACATTGAAACGCTTCAATCTTCGCCGCGAACTGCGATTCCCGCTCTGCCAGGGGCGACCCGTCTTCGTCTGTCAATAAGTCCATCACCTGACGCACTTGGTCGGTATACTCCCGCACGCGTGTGAAGGATTCTTGCTGATCCGCCACGCCACGATCAATGAATCCCTTCAGCCGGTTGAGCAGGTCGAAAGCCGGGCCGACCTTTCCGGACGAAGCAATACGATCTAGCGACTCCTGCACATCACGGAGCGCTTCGAGCATCCGTACCCCGGCCGGATGGTAAGGGCCGCCGTGATTGTCGTTGAGAATACCACGCACCACACTGCAATAGTCGAGCACAACATCGCCGCTCTCGCCAGCCAGAATCGACGTCTTGTCCCGATCATCCGACGATGGCGTCGCCGGGCTTGCGTCCGCTTGCCGTGCTCCGAGTACTTCACGCTCAAGGGTCCTCAAACCCCTTATTTTCCCACGCATTTTCTTCTTTGCCGTGCTATCCACGTCGAGAACCGGCTTGGCCAGATCGCGAAAGAAGTGGTTCTCGCAATACCGGTGCGGCACGCCGGAAAACTCCTCGGCAATGCACTTGAGAAAGGCGTCCTGTTTGTCGGAAATCCAAAGGACCACTTTCACGTTCAGCTTGTCGGCCAGTTGCTTGGCGCGGACAAACAGTTTCCTGATTTCGTCGGTCGCACCCGACAGGAGCGGCTCGGCAAACCAGACGCGATGGCGGGTCACTTCACGAACCACGTAGAGCGTCTCGTGTCCTTTCTCGGGTTGCAGGCCGTCAATCGTCAGGACGACGTCGCCCGTGTCCCGATAAGCGTCCTCCATCTCCCGCAAGTCCTGATGCCGGGCCGCAACCATGTTCTGGTACGAGGCGATGTGATCCTCAATCGCATCGTCCG
>DATKZH010000280.1:0-2053 GCA_035528065.1 Thermoguttaceae bacterium
GAGGGCCGGGGCCCTCATTCCAGAGCTTGCCGGTCAGCGGCGGGTTGGGCGGGTTGATATCGATCTGGGGACCTTGCATCCATCCGGTCTGGGGATTGTAGCGGCTGCGAATCTGGATGCCGCTGTTGCCCGTCACTCCCCGTTCGACCCGGATGCGGAGCCGCAGCACGAAATCGTCGTACTCCTGGTTGGTCGCCAGCAGGATGTAGAAATGCTCGGTGTGGCCCATCGAATTGGCCAGGATCGTGCCGTCGTCGATCGGGCATTTTGAAGACCTGGAAGGAACCGGGCCGAGGGCCGTTGACAAGGGCTTTGCTACCGAATAGAACCGAGGGGCCGCCGAGGTCCCATGAAAGGGTCGGCAAACCGGCTTTTGATCTCCCTGACGAGGAGACCGCGCCTCTCGCGCAGAAAGGAGGTGACTGGATGAAAGCGAAGGTCATCGGCGTGCTGGCTTTGTTGGTTGTCTGCCGAGGCGCAGAAGCTCGCGAGGTCGAATTCTCTTCTCCCCCCGAGGTTAGGCGCGTGGACAAGGGCGTCCGCATCGAATTCGCGGCCAGTGCATCGACGGACTGCGCCGTTTCCATTCGTGGAAGTCGAACGGGAGTTCCTCCAGCCGGCCGCTACGTCCGCATTGAGTTGCCCCAGCGCGCCACTCCGCTCCGGGAGGGAAGGATTCTGTCGGTCGCGGAAGTGCAGGTCTTCACCGGATCGCAAGACGCGGCACTCAGCGGCAAGGCTCGGCAATCGTCCGGCCGGTATCCTGCCGAGGTCGCGATCGACGGAGACGGCGAGAGCTACACGCACAGCGACGTCGGCGAGTGGAACCCTTGGATCGAGATCGACCTGGGCAAGCCCGTGCCGATCGACCGGCTGGTCGTCTGGAACCGCCCCGCGCTTTCCGAGCGGCTGAACGGATTCCTGGTTGCCGTACTGGACGACGATCGGAAGGTGGTCTGGTACGCCCGGTACGTGCTGGCCCTGCCTGGCAAGATGGTGATCGAGCCCGAGGCGTTCGCCGGGACCTACGTCGGCACCGAAGTCCAGGTGGACAAGAAGGGCTGGTACGACGTCAAGGAGGAGGAAAAGACGGCCTGTCGCCGTTTTCTCACCGACACGCTCTTCCCGGCGGGCGACCTGGACGAGTTGCCGACCCAGGCAATCCACCGCGACCGGCCCGGCTTCCATTTGGAACTCGGCTCTCCAGTTGATGCAGCGGCTCGAAAGCGACGGTTCGACAACCGGAACTCCGACGACGCCATCGCGAGCCTCTGTCGTCGCTTTCATCGCGTGCTTAAGCCGAACGTGCCGGGGCTTGCCCAGTTCTACCAGGCTTATGACGCTGGAGCGTACCGCCAGGCGCTGGAGGCCTACCGCGAGTGGTTCTTCGACAAGCTGGCCCACCCGGAGCGGTACGGTGCCTCGACCGAAAACCTGCTTCAACCCCTGACCCGCGCGCAGGGCAAACAGGCGGTGCTGATGCGTCCTGGAACCGCAGCAGATGCGGTACTCGCTTCTGATGCTACGGATCATCCTCGACGAACGTCCCGAGCTTAGCCGCGATTTCGATGCCGCTACGCTGGCGCGGCTCCTGATGCGTCTAACCGAGCAGTACGCCCCGTACACGGTCCGCGCCAAGCGGGCGGAGCTGGCCAACTGGGGGATCATGGGTATCGGGCATCTCCAGCACGTCTGCGCGCTGCTCCCGGAGTTCAAGGCGCTCGACTACGTCAACCGGGAAACGTGGCGGTTGTGGCGGAGCAACTTCATCCAGCATCGCACGCTCGACGGCGAGAACTGCGAAGCCTGGGACCTGGGCCATAACGCTGTCGACGTGGAGCGGGCCTACGACGATGTGCCCTTTGCGCGGTTGCCGGAGTTTGTCGACGAGTTGGAGCTTGCCGCCTTCTGGGATCAGGTGAAGCCGAACCAGCGGAGCATGCTGGCCCACATCTCCCCCAATGGCGACTATTGGCCCCGCTGGACGCTCGGCGGGGGCTTCCGGACGCACTGGAGGGCCGGCATAGACGTGGAGCACAACTCGCTCACCGAG
>DATKZH010000281.1:0-2997 GCA_035528065.1 Thermoguttaceae bacterium
AATTGCTGCCCGACCTATCATGCTGAGGCTGCCCATCGGCTGTGCCGTACCTCCTCTTGTTGCCCAGCAACACCGCCGATCTTGCCAATGGGTCGATCGGCGTGGTAGGATCGCTCCCGTATGATTGACGGTGCCACCCGCGATCCTGATCTTCACGCAGTCCGATTCGGATGTCGAGAAAAGCGGTACGTGCATCAGCAGGGCGTGTAAACAGTCACGGCTATTTCTAGTCTGTCACTTCAACTGGAGGTCACTCGACATGAAACTCATCCATCGACGAAAACCGCTTGGCACGTCCTTCCTACTGCTGGTGTTTGCAGGCGCCGTCCATGCGGAAGACTCCAGCAAACCGCTGACGTACCGACGCTTCGAGGTCGAGGAAGCTGACGGGCGAGTCCTCAGCATGACTCCCGTACCGGCCGAGTCCGCTCCCCGCTGGGCGCGGGAGGTTTCGCAGGAACGCTTCGACTGGACGAAACAGTCCGGCGAACAGCCTTTCTTCGCCCAGCCAATACCCTTTGTGCTGCCGCCGACAGACGAGGGGGAACCGTTTTATCCACACAACCATCAGCCGTCGATCACCTGGCTGCCCAACGGCGATTTGCTGGCGATCTGGTATTCGACGAATTCGGAATACGGCCCCGTCCTGACGGTGGTGGCCAGCCGCCTGCGGCCGGGGAAGCAAGCGTGGGACCCGTGCAGCGAGTTCTTCAAGGCTCACGACCACAACATGCACGGCTCGAGCATCTTCCATGACGGGCGTGGAACGATTTACCACTTCAATGGCATGGCGCCCAAAGCCCAGGCCGGCTGGAAGCAGTTGGCACTTCTCATGCGCTCCAGCGCCGACAACGGGGTGACGTGGACGCCTCCCAAGGCGATCGACGACAGGTTCATCGCCCGCCATCAGGTGATTTCCGGCACCTTGATGACCAGGGATGGCGTGCTGATTCAGAACTGCGACGCGGTCTCCGGCGGAAGCGGCGGCACCGCGCCGCACATCAGCCGCGACGGAGGCAAGACCTGGACCGATCCCGGCGAAGGCAAGCCGGCTCCCACATTCACCGAAGGCGGAACGGGTGAAGGAACGATCGCCGGCATTCATGCCAAGGTGGTTGAGCTGAACGATAGACGTCTGCTTGCGTTGGGGCGAGGCGATGCGATCAACGAGCGGATGCCGATGAGCATCTCCGCAGACCTCGGCAAGACATGGACGTACCAAGCCAGTCCCTTCCCGCCAATCAACGGTGGCCAGCGCTTGGTCTTGAAGCGGCTCCAGGAGGGCCCACTGCTCTTTGTGTCCTTCACTTCCGGCAATCGCAGTAAGCCCGAAGCCAACGGCATGACCTTCACGGACCAGGAGGGCAACCAGTTCACCGGCCACGGGATGTACGCCGCCGTCTCGTTCGACGACGGCAAGACGTGGCCCGTGCGGAAGTTGCTCACCCCCGGTGAAGGCGAGTTCGACGGCGGAGCGTGGACAGGGCAATTCACAGCCACGCCGACGCGAGCCGAACATGCCGGATACCTCGCGGCGACACAGACGCCCGACGGAGTGATCCAC
This sequence comes from Thermoguttaceae bacterium, assembly GCA_035528065.1. Taxonomy (GTDB): domain Bacteria; phylum Planctomycetota; class Planctomycetia; order Pirellulales; family Thermoguttaceae; genus DATKZH01. Next base: position 1,565 of record DATKZH010000281.1, read on the forward strand.
CTCATCAGCAGCCGATTGCACTATCGATTCAACCTGCCGTGGCTGGTGGCGGGCGTATCCGGGGGCGACGCACAACCGCCGGAGGAGGCCAAGCCGTGACAAGTTCTGTCACCGAATCGCACCGCGAGCAGTATCGCAAGGTGGCACCGTCGATTTTGCGGAAGAGATTCTACCGTACCGCTTGACTCATTCGCAAAATCGCCGGTGTTGCTCTGCAACAAGAGGTGTTCAGAACACCCATCCCATCGGCACGCCGACCGGCTCGCCATGCTCATGGTACCGTGCCGAACTCCACTGCCAATCACACGCCCGCTGGACCAGCCCCGCGCGAACCGGATTCAAGTGCATGTAGTCGAGCTTCTCCAGGGCTTTCTTTTCCGTAAACAGGTTGAATGAATAATATTTCGGTTGCCAGAACGGTTCCCGCGGGTCGAACTTCTTGGTGTACTGGCGCAGTTGCCCGCGTACGAACTGTTTCAGTTGTCGGCTCGACCGACTCTTCCATACCCGCATGAACGGGCTGAGTTGTTGCACTTCGTCAAACCAGACGATTGCGTGCACGTGATCCGGCATGACCACGAATCCGCAACACGTTCCCGTGTGATCGTTCAATTCGTCAGCCAGCACGGAGATCACGATTTGTCTCGCCCGGGGGTGATCCAACAGCCGCCGTCTGCGGTAGCATGAGAAGGTCACGAATTGCGCGTGGAGTTCATCGTCGTAGATGCGTCGTTCGGTCATGGGAGGATTATCCCAGCGAGGGGCGCATGGGGCAATCCTCCCGTGGCTGCGCCACACCGACGATTTTGCGAATGCATCCAACGGTATGGTATCGCCTGTTCCGCAGAATCGGCGGTGCCACCCGTTCCGGGACGAACTTGGGTGGCCCCGCCAATTCTCCGGAGTTCGTTGTCCACTTCGCAAAACGTGTTCGGAGAATTGTCGGGGTGGCGCAGCCACAAGAGGCATCGAGGTAGGCGTCGTTCGGCCGTGGAAGGATTGTCCGATCGAGGAACGCCGGGAACCATCGTCCCATGACCGCGCCACACCTCCCGTGGCTGCGCCACACCTCCGCACGCGGACCCCCGCAAGAGGGGATTTCGGCTTTCCCACCCGCCGCGAAACTTCTTGCACGCTTCGACCGTCTAATCCTGTACGGGCCGTGGGCCGGGCGCCCAATTTGCCCAGCTTGCGAGAAGACCGCATCAATGCGGTCACTACAAACGGGGAAACGTCTTTTTCGAAAGGTCCAAGCGATGAAACGACTCTCGGCAATCGGACTGGTCGCCTTCCTGGCGATGAACCTGTTGGTTTCCTCGGCGATGGCCCAGGGGCTGTTGGTGGTGGAGAATCAGACCGACCGGGTGCCGCTGCCGCGGCCGATCATCCATCCGCTGCCCACCCCGCCGCCGATGTCGTACAAGATCAAGGAA
>DATKZH010000282.1:0-23132 GCA_035528065.1 Thermoguttaceae bacterium
GGTCGAACCAGTATCCCGAGGGCGAGTCGGGGGCGGCGTTTCGCGCGGGCATCCTCCACACCTGGCTCTCGCGGTCCTCCGACGGCGGACGCACCTGGTCGATCGACAAGGAGGGCCTGCCCGATCAGGCGCCCGACGGGAGACGGTGGGTCCCGTTCGGCGACGTCGTCGAAGGCGACGACGGGCTGCTCCACGCGGTCGCCTACTCGTCGCGAGCCTGGTGCATCGCGAGCCGCGATGACGGCAAGACCTGGGGAGAGTTCACGCCGATCGATAAGGACAACGGTCGCAACGAGACGGCGATCCTGAACCTCGGCGGGGGCAAGTGGCTGGCCGCCTCGCGACAGTCCGCCCTGTTCGGCTACGCCTCGGACGACGACTGCCGCACCTGGCGACCCCTGGGCCCGATCACCGAAAAGGGCCAACACCCGGGCCACCTCCTGCGACTGAAGGACGGACGCGTCCTCCTCTCGTACGGCGATCGCACCGGGACCGTCCACGGCGTCGAGGTCCGCGCCTCGAGCGACGAAGGGAAGACGTGGAGCGAACCGGTCCGCCTGCTCGACTGGTGGGGCGACGGCGGCTATCCCAGCAGCGTGCAGCTCCCCGACGGACAGGTCCTCACGACCTACTACGCGGCCAAGATCGAAGGCCACGAACGTTACCACATGGGCGTGGTCGTCTGGGACCCGAGCCGCTCGCTGGGCACGAGCCCGTAGCGCTCGCGAGAAAGCCGCGAGTCGGCGGAACGATCTTGGGAGAACCTGCCGGTATCTCCAAGAAGCAAGCAACGGCAAACGCCGAGGACTTCAACCCAAGGAATCCCCGCAATGGCCATACGATGTCTGACGATACTGACGTTCTGTGCCGGGCTGGCCCTGGTCGCCGGGCGGACCCTCGCCGGGGAGAAGACCGAGTCTTCCTCGGGCTTCCATTTCCCGGCCACGGGTGTCCGCGTCGACGAGCAGGCGGTCCTGCTCGCCATCGACGACGTCTCCCTGCCGCTGAAACGGAACGTGTGCTACTACCTCTCGAAGCCCGACGTGAGAAGGGAGCCGGTGCTGGCTCCCAGCCGCGACGATCCGCAGGCCCCGGACCACATGGCCGCCCACTTCTACGGGACGGTGATTCACGACCGAGGCAAGTTCCGGATGTGGTACTACCCGGTCTCGTACGGCAAGACCCTTTCGGAGATCACGCAGGGGCCCGTCTGCTACGCGGAGAGCGACGACGGCATCACGTGGACCAAGCCGAGCCTCGGCCAGGTCGAGTTCAAGGGCAGCAAGGACAACAACGGCATCAAGCTGCCCGAGAAGGTGATCGAGGGGGTCCACGTGATCGAGGACGAGGACGACCCCGATCCCGGGCGCCGCTACAAGATGGTCTACAACGCGCACAACGGCCGCACGTTCACGATCCAGACGGCGACCAGCCCCGACGGCATCCACTGGACCACGCCCGACGCGTATCCCAAGGACCAATTCCTCGAGCAGGCCGGCTTTTTCAAGCACAACGGGCTGTACCTGATCCACGGCCAGGCGCTCGAAGCGGGGGAAGGCGGGGGGACGCGGGGCCGGCAGGGCTACGCGTGGGTCTCCCCCGATTTCGACCACTGGCTGGCCGCCACGGCTGAAGCCTTCGCCCTGCCGGAGCCGGCCGATCCGGCCGAGCGGGGCACCACGCAGCCCTACGACCAGGTCCACCTGGGCGTGACGGGGGCGAGCCTGGGGAACGTCGTCGTGGGGCTGTACGGCCTGTGGCACAATCAACCCGGCGATCGCAGCCGCGACGTGCCCGAAAGCTGGTTCGGACACGAGAAGACCTCGTGCGACCTGGGGCTGGTGGTCAGCAACGACGGCCTCCACTTCCGCGAGCCGGTCAAAGGCCACGTCTACATCTCGCGGCTCGACTCGCCCGTGACCCCCGTCGAAGGCAAGCCGTACCCGACCATCCTCATTCAGTCGACCGGAATCCTCAACGTGGGCGACCAGACGCGGATCTATCACGGGCGCTGGCGGAACGCCGTGTATGGCACCGACTACTGGGGCGAGGTCGCCTTGGCCACCTTGCCGCGCGACCGGTGGGGCGCGCTGGGGCTCGCCCCCAAACGCTCGGACGGCGAAGTGTGGTCCACGGTCGTCACGTTGCCGCCGGCCGGGTGCCGCATGTTCCTCAACGCGGACGCGGCCGGCTCGATGCGCGTGGAAATCGCCGACGAGCGCTTCCAGACGATCGACGAGTTCTCCGGGGCCAACGCGGGAACCACGGAGACGGGCGCGGGCTTCGACTGCCCCGTCACGTGGCCCGCCGGGAGCCTCGCGTCGCTCGGAGGAAAGAGCGTGCGGTTCAATATCCATATCGAGCGGAAGGATGCGGCCGAGCCCCGGCTCTACGCCGTCTATCTCCGGGCCGGGACGTCGGAGTGATTCCAGTCGCTGCGAGCGGGGTCCACTTCGCAGTCCGAACACACGCCAGGCATCTACCGGCGACGGCACACCGGGAGAAGAAATCGATGCGTGCACACCGTTTGCTGGTAGTCATTCTGATCACCCTGGCCATCTCGCAGAGATGCTGTGCGGAAGCTCAACCGGCGCCCCGCCTGGCACAGGTCACGGCGCTACTCGAGGGCGGGGCGACCCCGGTCCGCGTGGTCTGCTTCGGCGACAGCATCACCGGCGTCTACTACCACACCGGCGGACGCCGTGCCTGGTGCGACATGCTGGGTATCGCCCTGGGGAAAGTCTACCCCAAGGCCCGGATCGAGATGACCAACGCGGGAATCAGCGGGCATACCACGACCCAAGGGCTCGCCCGGATGGAAAAGGACGTGATCGCCCACAAGCCGCAACTCGTGGTCGTGATGTTCGGGATGAACGACGTGGTGCGCACCGAGCCGGAAGCATTTCGCGCCAATCTGCGAACGATCGTCGACCGCCTCCGGACTTCCGGCGCGGCCGTGGTGCTGTGCACGCCGAACTCGGTCTACCCGAACCCGACCCGGCCCACGGAACGGCTGGCACAGTTCGCCCAGATCGTGCGCGAGGTTGCCGGGGACACGTCCGTGCGCCTGGCGGACTGCTATGCCGCGTACGAAGAAATCCGGCGAGAAGAGGTGACCGACTGGCGACTGCTGATGAGCGAGACGATCCATCCCGGCATGAACGGCCACAAGGTCTTCGCGGAGGTGATCGCCGAGAGCATCTCGGGCCGAGAGGTGTCGCTTGCCGACGTCGAGCCTCCGGCGGACGCCCTGCGGTTCACGCTCAAACGCCTGGGCGAGAAGCAGCCCGTCGACGTGATCGCCATGCCGCCTTTCGATCGGATCGTGCCCGACGCACTGCGCGGTCCGTTTCCCGGGGCGGAGATTCGCGTTACCGCCTGGCCCGTCCAGGGGCAGTCGCTGGCGGCCATGGAAGAGTGGGCCCGCGGAATCCGCAAGCAGAAGCCGCACCTGGTCGTCGTGGCCGTGCCCGCCGATCGAGAGGCCGAAGACGAAGAGACGTTCATGCGCCTCTACAACTGGGTGCTCAATTGGAGCGTCGATTTCGGCTACGCCCACTGGGACCTGATGCCGGTCCTCCCTTCCGTCGCCGGGAAGCTATCGGACGAAGAGTGCGAGCGGGAAGCGCTCGTGCGGCGAATCACCATGGGCATGGACACGCGCTGGGTGGAGCGACCCCAGGGCGACGCGCGCCCGGCCAACGACGTCATCTCGGACTGGATTGCCGAACAGAAGGAACAACTCGCCACCCGAGTCTCGGAGAACGTACCATGAAATGCCGCCTTCGTCGTTTTCGGAATGGGAAGTCCGGACTGTTCGCCTCCTTGGTTTTCATCGCGTTCTGCCGGACGCTTGCCGTGGGTCCGCTCCTTGGCGCCGAGGACGACCTCCGCGCACGCCTCGAGCGGCTGCCGCAGCCGTGGAAGGAGAAGGTCCACCGCGTCACGCAACAGGAGTATGAGGAGACCCTGCGGTTCTGGGCCGAGAAACATCCGGGAATTCTTTCGGTCGAGCAGGTCGGGACGTCGACCAAGGGCATGGGGATTCACTTGCTCGCCATCACCGACAAGTCGGTGCCCGACGCGGACAAGCAGGTCGCGGTCGTCCCGTGTCTGCACGGCGGGCCGGAACGGTCGGGGCCGAGCACCGCGCTCTCGCTGGCGGAGTGGCTCCTGGGCAATTCGCCCGAGGCGGCCGAAACCCGGCGCAAGCAGATCGTCCTCGTGATGCCCGTGGTCAACCCCGAGGCCTACTTCGAGACCGACCGGTTCGGAAACGCCCACGGGATCGACCCCTACACGGGCGGCGGCGCAGGCAACTGGGACCTGGCTGCCATGACCTACAAGCTCCTGGACAAGTCGCCGGAGATCGAGGCGTTCCTCAAGGTCGTCGACCGCTACCAGCCCGAGGTGATCGCCGACCTGCACGGCATCGGGCTCCAGGAATACGCCGCGGACCGGCTCGGCGAACGCCGCATGTACCGGGGCCAGACGATGTTCGAGGTGACCGGCTCGGCCTATTCCAACTACGCGCTTCGCCCCTGGGACTGGCGCGTCATCGAGGCGATGGTGGCCGCCGGTTGCGAGGCGGGCTACCCCTCCGACCGCTTCGAGGCCGACGCCCAGCAGGCGTTCTGGGGGCCCGACATCGCGCCGCTCGCCGGCCGGCTTTGGCGCGGCCGGCCCAACTTCTACACCGCCCAGTACGCCTACGTCCGGTACCACACCATGCTCACGGCGTTCGAGATCGGCTGGGAGGAGAGCGGCGTCGCCCGAATGAAGGGGCTACTGCGGATCGGCAACAACGTCTGGGAGACCGAGGGCGTGCCCGGCTATCCCGTCAACCGCGTCAAGCCGTTCGTGGGCCACTTCGTCACGGCCTGCGGCCAGACCGCCCAAGCGCGCCGCCGCAGCCGCGTCGAGCTGTGGGATCAGCAAGAGCGATTCCACCAAGCGATGCTCTACCCCCAAACCGACGGCCGCGAGAGCTACGTCGTGGCCGTCAACGACGAGGCGGCCAAGCTGCTCGACGCCGACAAGAGCCGCTTCCTCGAAAACCTCGAAGGCCGGCCGGGCTTCGACGTCGACGCCATCCGGGCCTTCTTCGACGTCGGCCCGGAGGACAAGCTCTACGTCGAGCGCGGCTCGTCGGCACCCGGCGCGGAAACCCGCCCCATCGAGCACGGCCTGGCGCTGCGGCTCCGCCTGCCCTATCGCAACCCGGACGTCGTCGATCTCCGGCTCAATGGACGACCGCTGGCCGAGAGCCCGGCCGACGGCTACCGGCGGTGGTTCGCTGGCGGCTACACGCAGGTCGAGATCAACGTCCCCCCGGAGGCGGCCAGGTCGACCGGGCTGTTCGTGGTCACCTGCGCGTACGTGCCCGACGTCCAGCGCTCCTACGGCTGGACGCCCCCGCGCGAAGTCCTCGAGCGGACCGGGCAAGCCTCGCCGTAACTTCCCGACTTCCGTAGCAGGCACACGCCGTGTGCCGTCCGCCGGTTACCGCACACGCCGATTGCCCGACTCCCCCCTACGCCACCCGCTCGATGCAGCGGGGGTCGTCGCGGGTTGGGCTGTTGACGTGCGTGCTCACCGGATAGGCGGCCATCTGGTCGGCCGGGTAGGGACGCAAGAGCGGCACCAGGTCGTTCGGCTGCTGGATGGCCGGGTCGAGCCACCGGTCGTAATCGCCGGGCGCCAGGATGACCGGCATCCGGTTGTGGATCGGCGCGACCAGCTCGTTGGGCTCGGTCGTCAGCAGCGTGCACGACTCGATCGGCCCCTCGCCCGACCCTTCCCACGTTTCCCACAGCCCGGCGAAGGCGAACGGCCGGTCGTCGCGGAGGTGGATGAAGTGGGGCTGCTTGGCCCGGCCGGTCCCCTGCCATTCGTAGAAGCCGTCGGCCACGACCAGGCACCGCTTGCGCCGAAACGCCGCCCGATAGGCCGGCTTCTCGGCCGCGGTCTCCGCTCGGGCGTTGATCATCCGGTTGCCGATCGCCGCGTCCTTGGCCCAACTGGGGATCAGACCCCAGCGCAGCCAGGCCAGCTCCCGCCGCGGCCCGCCCTCCTCAGGCGAGCGCCGCACCACGGCCACCGGCTGCGTGGGCGCGATGTTGAACCGCGGCGTAAACGGCGGCGCGTCGAACAGCCCGAACTGCTCGGCCACCACGCTCGCCGGCGCTCTTAGGGTGAATCGTCCGCACATGCGTGGAGAGCCTTTCTGGATGAAGGGGACAGGATAACAGGATTTGCAGGATGAAGAAGACAGGTAACAGTTCAGCCAAATGAAGTGACTCGATGTGTAATAAGGAAAGAGGGGAAAGGGGAAAAATGGGAAAGGCAGGCTGATGTGATTATGACCTCCTCCAGCTTTGGAATTGCTCGCTTTCCCTTTTTCCCCCTTTCCATTTTCCCTCTTCTTACGCCTTACTTCAGATGGCTGAACAGATACGAAGAGAGGAAGGAGAGAAGGAGCGGCACAGGCCCTCAATTGACGACTCGAGGCGACGAGACCTCTTGCCCTCTGCCGCCAGAGCCCATCTCCCGTCCCAACTCCCACCCATCCTGCTCATCCTGTTATCCTGTCCAGTTTCTTCCCCTCTTCCCGCCGTGTTCCTCATCGCGTTATCCCGTCCGGCCTCCCCCCGTCTTCCCGCTCAAATCAGTCCATTTTGTCCATTCTACGCCTGCCCCGGGCGGCCAGGAAGAGGTCGCTCCCGCCGCGGCCTTCGCTGTGGGCGACGGGCTCGACGCTGACGTCCTCGCAATACCGGCCAAGCCATAGGGCGAGCTCTTCCGGCAGGAACCACCGTTCCCAGGGGTCGTGCTCCGAAAGCGGCTGCTTGGCCCGATGCTTGTCGATCACCAGCACCCGGCCCCCGGGGCGAACCACGCGGCACAGCTCGGCGACCGCCCGCTCGGGCACCAGCGCGTGCTCCAGCGACTCGACGGCAAACGCCCCGTCGAACTCCCCGTCCGCCGCCGGGATCCGCAGCAAGCTCCCCTCCCGGGCCACGACGCCCGAGGGCAATTGGGCGAGCATCGCCTGGGAGAAGTCGATCCCCGTCAGTTGCGCCTCGGGAAACCACGCGGCAAGATGCTTCACGAAGCGCCCTTTCCCGCAGCCGACGTCGGCCACCTTGGCGTCGGGCGGGAGCCCGCCCAACCAAGCGCGCACGGCCTGCATCCGGCCATCGTTTGGGTCGATCTCGTCGGGGAACTCCTGCCACCGCTCCTCAAACGCGGCGCGGACGCGGAGCAACGCGGCGTCCAGGTAATACTTGACCGCCCAGGTGTCTTCCCGGCCCGAGCGTGCGGCCGTCAGCCGGCCCCAGGCTAACGCAAAGCCACCGGTGCGGTTCCGTCTCCGCTCCAGGTATTGCATCGCGCGACCGGCGGCCCGGTTGCGGCTGCCCACGCGATACCACAAGACCGCCGCGTGAGCCAGGGCGGCGCTCGTGACCCGGCCGTGCTCCACGTGTTGGGGAACCGAGCCGTTGCGGCGCTGGGCCGCGCGCACGTGGTCCATCACCGTCTGGGCCACGTCGCGGCGCTCCAGGTCGAGGAGCATCTGCGCCGATTGCGTGCACCTGGCCAGCGACCCCCGAAAGGCGAGCATTCCCGCCTGCTCCGTCCAGCCATCGACCGCTCGCTCTACGGCTGAAGTCCAGTCCTCGCGGCCCCAGCGCCGGCCGGCCTGCCACAGCGGTCCCAGGTCAGGGAACTCGCCGAGCCGCGGATCGCCCAGGACGTAAGGCTCTTCTCGTTCGCAGGGCACGATGGGACGCTGCACGTCGATCTGAGAAGAGAGATAATGGCACGCTCGCCGGGCGGGGGCTTCCACTTCCGGGACGTCGTCGACGATCGCCAGGAATCCCCGTAGGGCGCAGGCGGTGCTGCGGAAAGACGGCTCCCCGGCCCCGTGCTCGGCGATCGAGCCGTCGTCGCGCTGGATGCCCACCAGCCAATGAGCCCAACGCCGGGCCGAATCGCGGCACCCGAGCGCAAGCGCCGTTTCGATGCATGCCCCGGTGACGGCCGGGCAGGGCGACGAATCGCCGGCCAGCGCAGGAAGGCCGCCGTCGACTTCCTGAGCGAGCAGCCAGTCCAGCGCGGCCTCGACCGGCGGGCGACCGTCCCCTCGCGTCAGCCGCGACCAGGCGTAGCGGAGGCGACGCCGCAGGGCGCCGGCCAAGCGCGGCGCCAGGGCGGGTCGGGCTTCGAGTATCGGATCGGACATCGGCACAAGCGGTCCGTCGCGAGAACTTGTCTTCCGCCCTGATTATCGCCGGTTCTCAGCCGCCGTCCAATCCCGGTTTCGAGGCGACCCCGGGCCGGGTGTCGCGAGCTGGACGAATCGCGTATGCTGACAATACGTGTCTATGCCAACCGAGATCGAGAGTAGGCCTGAAGCAAGCGACCTTTTGGAGTGCGGCGACTCGTCGCCGCTTTTCGAGCGGCCGGAAAACGTTGCGAGACGTCTTTCACGTGGACTTCGGCATCGCTCGCCGGTTGCGGAAACGCCCAAGAAAGCGGCGACGAGTCGCCGCACTCCAAAGGGACCTCGCTTGTTTCAATACTAGGAAACGACGACCATGACCGACTACGTCCAGGTCATCACCACCACGGAGAAGAGGGAAGACGCCGAGCGGATCGCCCGGACGCTGGTCGAGGCCCGGCTGGCCGCCTGCGTCCAGGTGCTCGGCCCGATCAGGAGCACCTACCGGTGGAAAGGGGCGATCGAGACGGCCGAGGAATGGCAGTGCGTGGCCAAGAGCCGGGCGGACCTGTTCGATCGAATCGACGAGGCGGTCCGCGCCGTCCACCCGTACGACGTGCCCGAAATCCTCGCCGTGCCGATCGCCGCCGGCAGCCGGGCCTATCTGGAATGGCTCGATGGCGAAGTCGAAGGGGCGGCGCCGTCGTAGCATCGCCTTGTTGCCTGTCGTCTCCCCGAGCGCCGGCGGTGTGCGGACGGTGTGCCACTGCTTCGCAGAAGCAGTGCTTTTCGCCCAAGCATCCCGAGCAACACTGCTTCTGCGAAGCAGTGGCACACGACGCGCGAGTCGTACAGGGCGATCACTCGGCAAACTCGCGGCGGCCGATTCCTTGAAATCTGGCAATGCGCAGCCCGGCGTGCGTGCGTGCACGCGCCCTACGGCGGATCCTCCCGCTCAATGGCCCGCGACTGCCAGTACGCTTCGTTGGCCAGGACGTCTTCGAGGACGGATTCATCGTCCAGCGCCGCGACCTGCGGCACGAAATCGAGGTCGTGCTCCGCGTGCCAGCCGCAGAACCTGGCCTCCCCGGCGTCGGCGGGAAGATCAGTGAGCCAACGATCGGCGCGGGTCTCATTCCGCCTCCAACAGCTCGATCCGCCCCAGCCGGTATCGTCGCCGGCCGTCGTCGCCGGAAAGCGGCAGGGCGATCCGCGGCGTCCCGTCGCGCCGGCCGACCGAGATGAACAGGTCGTACTGTCCGGGCCGGGCCGCCCGGGCGAACGAGCGCGGGCCGTCGACGTGCCGCCGGGCGACGACGAACTCCGACCGGAGCGTCTCGACCTCGGCTTCCCCCTCGGGGCCGACCGGGAGCGAGCGGACGTTGAACGACTCGTCGACCTGAACGTCGACGATGCCCCCCTGCTCGTCCTCAAGCGTCACGGCCACGTAGCCGCCCGGATAGCGGGGGGCACCCGGCCGGGGTTCGGCCGGTCACGCCGGTTCGGTGTTTGCACGAAAGAACTCGGCGACCGTTGACTTCGACGTTCGGCCGCAAGCCACCGAAAGCACCAATTCGGCGTAGGCGTCTTGACCGGCCGTCAAGCGGACGTCGTTCAAGGCGAGGAACACGTCGGCCGCCACCGCGCCCACGCGCTTGTTCCCGTCGAGGAAGGGATGGTTCTGGACAAGATGGAACAGATAGGCCGCGGCCATCTCGCAAAGGTCGGAGTGGACGTATTGGCCACCGAAGGCGGCGGCCGGCATGGCCAAGGCCGATTGGAGCAGGGACCAGTCCCTCACGCCTTCCGCCCCGCCATATCGCGCAATCTGATCCTGATGGATGGCGAGGATCTCATCGATCACAAGGAACGTCGGCTCCACGGGTCTACTCCGCCAGCCGTTTCAGCGCCTTGCCGTATCGCCGGTTGGTGGACGCCAGGGCCTCCTCGAACCGCTTGCGGCGTTTCTTGTCGCGGACCGGCACGATGACCAGGGCCTCCCCATCGGTGGAAATGCTCAGCGACGTTCGCTCATCGATGCCCAGCAATTCCAGGATGGGCCGATCGATCACCAGGGCCAGGCTGTTGCCGTGCTTGCTCAGCTTCTTGATCATCCTCGCTTCCTCCACGCGGCCCAAGGGATGGCTCCATCGCTGTTATAACATTGTATCACCATCCGTGCGGCACGGCAAGGGCGCCTGACTTGAACGGAGGGCATGGTCCGCCGGCCCGAAAGGCCGAAGCGACGTTCACCCAAGGGCACGCGCCGCACGCCGCCCTCTTCGCCTCCCCCGCGCCGGAGAAGCTGGAACGACCGTCGGCCGCCAAGTATAATCAGTCCCACCCGGTCTTGGAAAGAAACCACCCCCTCGGGGAGCGGCTGCGCGAGGAGGAATCGAGCGATGCTTCTTCAGAAAACGGCGCTGGCCGGCGCCATCTTGGCGTGTTGGATGGGAACCTCGCACGGCGCGGAGCAAGTCCTCCGCCCGCCCGCGGTCCCGCTGGTCACGCATGACCCGTACTTCAGCATCTGGTCGTTCGCCGACCGGCTGCCCGACGACTGGCCCCGCCACTGGACCGGCACGGTGCAGGCGCTTGCGTCGATGGTCCGCGTGGACGGACAGGCGTTCCGCCTGATGGGAACCGCGCCCAAGGACGCGCCCGGGGCGCGGCAGATCGCGCTCCGCGTGCTGCCTGCGCGTACGGTCTACGTCTTCGAGGCCGCGGGCGTGGAACTGACGCTGACGTTCACCACGCCGCTCTTGCCGGAAGACCTGGACCTGGTGGCCCGGCCCGTGACCTACCTGACGTGGGAGGTCCGTTCGGTCGACGGGCGCCCTCACGAAGCGACCCTCTACTTCGACGGCTCGGCCGAGCTGGTCGTCAACGACCCGCGGCAGGAGGTCGCGTGGTCGCGGCCCGAGATCGCCGGGCTCGACGTGATGCGCATCGGCACGGAGGAACAGCCCGTGCTCGCCAAGGACGGCGACAACCTGCGGATCGACTGGGGCTACCTGCACGTGGCCGCTTCCAGCGACTTCGGCCCTCGCACGGTGATCGCCCCGGCAGACGACGCGCGGGACACGTTCGCGGGCACCGGCCGATTGCCCACGGCCGACGACGCCCGCAAGCCCCGCGCGGCGAGCGACGGCTGGCCGGTCTGCGCCTGCGCGTTCGACCTGGGCAAGGTGGGCGCGGAGCCGGTGTCGCGCTGGCTGATGCTCGCCTACGACGATCTCTACTCGATCCAGTACCTGGGCGAGAACCTCCGCCCGTGGTGGCGGCGCGACGGCCTCGACGCCGACGGCCTGCTGAAGGTCGCCGCCCGGCAGTATGCCGATCTCACGCGGCGCTGTGCGGCGTTCGACGCGGAGCTAATGTCCGACCTTTCGCAGGCCGGCGGGCCCAGGTACGCCGACCTGTGCGCCCTGGCGTACCGGCAAGCGATGGCCGCCCACAAGCTCGCGGCCGCGCCCGACGGCGCGCCGATGTTCTTCTCCAAGGAGTGCTTCTCCAACGGCTGCATCGGGACGGTCGACGTGGCCTATCCGGCCTCGCCGATCTTCATGCTCCTGTCCGGCGAGCTGTTGAAGGCCACGGTCGAGCCCGTGTTCCGCTACGCGGCGACGGAGCGGTGGAAGTTCCCGTTCTCGCCCCACGACCTGGGGCGATACCCCAAGGCCAACGGTCAGCGGTACGGCGGCGGGGAGACCTCCGAAGAGCGGCAGATGCCCGTCGAAGAGTGCGGCAACATGCTGATCATCGCCACGGCGATCTGTCACGTCGACGGCAACGCCGACTATGTCCAACGCCACTGGCCGCTTCTCTCGCAGTGGGCCGCCTATCTGAAATCCAAGGGGCTCGACCCGGAGAACCAGCTCTGCACCGACGATTTCGCCGGCCACCTCGCCCACAACGCGAACCTCTCGCTCAAGGCGATTCTGGCCTTGGCCGGGTACGCCAAGATGTGCGAGCGGTCGGGCCGCGACGACGAAGCGCGGGCGTATCGCCGAACGGCCGAGGCGTTCGCCGCCGAGTGGGTCAAGATGGCCGACGACGGCGACCACTACCGCCTCGCCTTCGACAAGCCCGGCACCTGGAGCCAGAAGTACAACCTCGTGTGGGACCGCCTCCTCGGGCTGGACCTCTTCCCGCCCGAGGTCGCCCGCAAGGAGGTCGCGTTCTACAAAACGAAGCTCCACGAGTTCGGACTGCCGCTCGACAACCGGGCCCTCTACACCAAGACCGACTGGGAGGTGTGGACGGCCACGCTGGCCGAGTCGCGGGACGACTTCGACGCCCTGATGGATCCGGTCTACGCCTTCGTCGACCGGACGCCGCAGCGCGTGCCGCTTACCGACTGGTACTGGGCGAACACGGCCGAGCGCCGCGGCTTCCAGGCCCGGCCGGTCATCGGCGGCGTGTTCATCCGGATGCTCCGCGATCCCGAGACGTGGAGCAAATGGGCGAAGAAAGGCGCCCAGAATTGACCTCCCTCCCTCGTTCCCAGGCTCCGCCTGGGAACGCCCTAACGCGAGGCTCCGCCTCGCCCCTACCAAGGAATAACGGCCTGAACTGATTCTCACGTTCTCGATCGCGAGGAGCGAACATGTCCCGCGTCTTGCCAACCATCATCTCGGCCATCGCCGTCGCCATCGGCGCCCCGCAACCGGCCCCGGCGGCCCCGCGGCCCAACATCGTGGTCATCATGTCGGACGACATGGGCTATTCCGACCTCGGCTGCTACGGCGGCGAGATCCGCACGCCCACGCTCGACGGGCTGGCCGCCGGCGGCCTGCGGTTCACCCAGTTCTACAACACGGCCCGGTGCTGCCCCACCCGGGCGTCGATCCTCACCGGCCTCTATCCGCACCAGGCGGGCATCGGCTGGATGACGAGCGACCGCGGCTTCGACGGCTACCGCGGCGACCTGAACCGGCGGTGCGTCACGATCGCCGAGGCCCTGCGCCCGGCTGGCTACGCCACCTGCGCCGTCGGCAAGTGGCACGTCACCAAGGAGACCCAGCCGGAAGGGCCCAAGCACAACTGGCCGCTCCAGCGCGGCTTCGACCGCTTCTACGGCACGATCACCGGGGCGGGCAGCTTCTACGACCCCGGCACGCTTGCCCGCGACAACACGATGATCTCCCCTTTCGCCGACCCCGAGTACCGGCCCGAGGTCTTCTACTACACCGACGCGATCAGCGACCACGCCGTGCGGTTCATCGACGAGCATTTCCGGAAGCAGGCGAAAAAGCCCCTGTTCATGTACGTCGCCTTCACCTGCGCCCACTGGCCGATGCACGCGTTGGAGAAGGACGTCGCGCCGTACCACGGCCAATACGACGGCGGCTACACGCCGGCGCGCGCCGCCCGCTTCGAGCGGCTCCGCAGGATGGGCCTCATCGACCGGAAGTGGGAGCTCAGCCCGCAGGAGGGCGATTGGGACGATGTCGAGCCCAAGGAGTGGGAAGCCCGGTGCATGGAAGTCTACGCCGGGATGATCAGCAGCATGGACGCCGGCATCGGCCGGATCGTCGAATCGCTCGAGCGCAACGGGCAGTTGGAGAACACGCTGGTCTTCTTCCTCCAGGACAACGGCGGCTGCCAGGAGGGCGTGGGGCGAAAGGGGGACGGGAAGCGGCCCGCGGAGCCGTCGCTCCCAAGAATCGCCGCCGACGCCGTCCGCCTCGACGTGATCCCCAAGCAGAACCGCGCCGGCGTGCCCACCTTGATGGGCCCGGACGTGATGCCCGGCCCCGAGGATACCTACATCGCCTACGGCATCAACTGGGCGAACGTCTCCAACACGCCGTTCCGCGAATACAAGCACTTCGTCCATGAGGGCGGCATCTCCACGCCGCTGGTCGCCCATTGGCCCGCGGGGATCAAGCGCCGGGGCGAGCTGGAGCACCAGCCGGGCCACCTCATCGACCTGATGGCTACCTGCGTCGACCTGGCCGGGGCCGAGTATCCCCGAGAGCTCGGCGGCGAGACGATCCAGCCGATGGAGGGCGTGAGCCTGGCCCCCGCCTTCCAGGGCAAGCCGCTCGGGCGCCCCGGCCCGATCTTCTGGGAGCACGAGGGCAATCGGGCCATCCGCGACGGCAAGTGGAAGCTCGTGGCCAAGGAGAACCAGCCCTGGGAGCTCTACGACATGGAGGCCGACCGCACCGAGCTCCACGACCTCTCCGCCGAAAAGCCGGAGCTGGTCGAGAAGCTGGCCGACCGGTGGGACGCCTACGCCGAGCGGGCCATGGTCCTCCCGCTGGGCGCATGGCGAGGGAAGGCGAAACCCAAGGCACCGTCGGCCAATACGAATCGCCCTTCCCGTTCCAGGGCGAAATCGGCGAGGTGACGGTGGTGCTCGATCCGTAGGACATTCCGGCGGCGGGCTTGTCCGCCGCGTCATTCCAATCCGAAAGGAGGAGGCCAGTCATGCGACGTTTCTATTGGATGGGCGTACTGTTAGTTTTCGTGGCGACCTCGATTGCGGCCAACGGCGCGAGTGCTGCCGACGAGCCGTCGTCCCCGGCACCCGCCAAGCCGCAAGCGGCTGTCCCCGCCGCGCCCACCGTCCGCGACTTTGGCGCGGTCGGCGACGGCCAGGCCGACGACACGGCCGCGATCCAGAAGGCCGTCGACTCCGGCGTGGGCGACGTCCGCTTCCCCCGCGGCGTCTACCGGATCACGCAGCCGATCGTCGTCGACCTGGATCGGGTCGGCCCCACCGCGCTGGTCGCAAGCGGCGCCGCCCGGCTCCTGATGGCCGGCCCCGGCCCGGCGATCCGGTTCGTGGGCACGCACGGCGGCACGGCCGACCCCGGCTCGGTCAAGCCGAACGTCTGGGAGCGGCAACGCATGCCCACGGTCGACGGGCTGGAGATCATCGGCGCCCATGAGGAGGCCGTGGGAATCGAAGCGGCCGGCACGATGCAGCTCGTCGTCAGCCGGGTGAACGTCCGCGAGGCCCTGCACGGCGTCCACCTGGTCACGCGGAACCGCAACGTGATCGTGGCCGACTGCCACCTGTACCAGAACCGCGGCGCGGGGCTCTATCTCGACGACGTCGACCTGCACCAGATCAACGTCTCGAACTCGCACGTCAGCTACAACGCCGCGGGCGGGATCGTCGTCCGGGCCGGCAACGTCCGCAACTTGCAGGTCACCGGCTGCGATATCGAGGCCAACATGCCGCTCGACGCGGACGCCTCCCAAGAGGCCCCGCCCACTGCGAACGTCCTCATCGACTGCACCGGCGGGAAGGGGGGCACGGCCGAGGTGGCCATCACCGGCTGCACGATCCAGCACTCGCACGCCGCCCGCGACTCGGCCAACATCCGCTTCATCGGCTGCGACTTCGACGATCGCCGCTGGGGTCACCTGGTCATCTCGGGCAACGTGATGAGCGACGTCCAGATCAACGTCGATATCCAGCTCGCCCGGGGCGTGAGCATCGTCGGCAACACGTTTTGGAAGGGCGTTCAGCACAACCTCCGCATCGTCGGCAGCACCAACGTGGTCGTCGGCCCCAACGTGATGGACCGCAACCCGAGGTACCAGGACCAGGCCGACGCCGACGACGGCGTGCTCGTGCGCGACTGCCGGGACTGCACGATCACGGGCCTTCACGTCAACGGCGCCCGCCGCAAGCCCGGCGGCCTGATCCTGGAGAACTGCCGCCGGATGAACGTCACCGGCTGCACCCTCCTCGACTGCGACAACGCCGGGCTGCTGCTGAAGGACGTGACCGAAAGCCGCGTCTCCGACTGTCTGATCTCCAACGAGCTGCCGGACGCCGAGTCCTGGGTTCCCCTCAAGGTAATCGGCGGCGGGGAGAACACGATCGTGGACAATGGCGTCGGCGAGAATTGAGGGTTCCCAGGCAGAGCCTGGTGTCGAGGGAGGCACGGCGGAGGGCCAAGTGCGGACTGCGACCCCTGACGCGGCGGGATGTGGCGCTGCCCCCCAAAGAAGTGGTGGCAGAGTGGCCAAATATCGATCCCTCTTGCAATATTCTCCAGAGTCCGCACAATTCCAGTAGATGGAGTAGTCGTATCTTCACCTCGGTGCCTGACGATGGCCAAGTCCAAAAGCGACATCTACGGCGGCCGGGACCCGCTGGACGTCCCCGCGTATACGCTTCGCGAGACCGCGCATTGCCTCCAGCTCCCCGTAGCGACAGTGCGCGCATGGGCGGTCGGGCGAAGTTATCCCGTCGCGTCAGGCGAGCGAACGGCTCAGCCGTTGATTCGGATTGCCGACGGAGCTACGCCGGCCTTCTCCTTCCGGAACGTGGTCGAGCTGCACGTGCTCGGCGCCATCCGCCGCAGGCATAAGGTCCAGATGAGCGCGGTCCGTAGAGCGATCGCCTTCCTGCAAAGGCAGCTCAACGTGCCGTGTCCGCTTGCTGACCAGCAAATGACGACCGACGGAAAAGACCTGTTCATCGAGCGCTACGGGAGACTGGTCAATATCTCTCGGGGTGGCCAGTTGGAGATGAAGAGCGTCGTCGAGACGTACCTGTCCCGAATCGAACGCGACCCCGCGGGGCTGCCGATTCGGCTTTTCCCGTTCACGAGGCCCCGGATCGAGGAAGCCCCGAGGCTGGTGGCGTTGGACCCTCGCCTCCAATTCGGGCGGCCATGCATCGCGGGGACCGGGATTCCGACGTCGATCATCGGCGAGCGTTACAGGGCCGGCGATTCGATCGGTGACCTGGCGAAAGACTATGGGCAAGAAACGCTCGCCATCGAAGAAGCGCTCCGCTACGAGTTCGCGACGACGGCAGCGTGAGCCGGTCGTCTTCTTTCTCGATCGCTCGCTCGAGTGCGGAGTGGTCGTTCAAGCGCTTCGGGAGGCGGGCGCTGAACTGCGAGTCCACAGCGACCACTTCGCGGACGATGAGCGCGATGACGTCTGGCTGCCGGAAGTCGCACGACGGGGATGGGCTATCCTCACCAAAGACAAGGCGATTCGTCGAAGGCCGATCGAGAAGCAAGCCTTGATCCGTTCGGGTGCGAGGGCTTTCGTGCTGAGCTCGGGCAATATGCGAGGCCAAGAGATGGCCGATGTATTGGTCAGACATCTTCGCAGGATGGAGCGAATTGTCCACGGGACCGATCCGCCGTTCGTGGCGGTCGTGCACCGGACCAGCATCCAGGTCCTCAAGATTTGAGCGATCTCGGCCGGTCGTATCGGCGGATACCCCACCTTGTTCCCAGGCTCCGCCTGGGAACACACTAACCCGAGGCTCCGCCTCGGCGTCCCGGAGGTCAACTGCCAGCCTGCGATCACTCCAGCGGCACCACGTCGCGGCCCTCGGACTCCACGTCGACGATCCGGCTGCCGTCGACGAGCACCTGGTACTTGACGCCCGGTCGCGCCTCGAGGTGCGCCTTGCCGTCGCGCAGCGTCACGGGGAACGGCGCGACGACCCGGTGCTCGTCGTCCGCGGCCACGCTCAGCGAGTCGAGCCGGCCGTCGAGCACCAGACGCAGGCTGACCAGCGCACACGGGTTGATCCGCCAGGGACGCCGCTCTTGCGTCTGGAGCACCACCGAGTCGGGGAGAAGCCCGATCCACTCCCCGTCCGGATACTGCTGCTGCTCGGCCGAGACGAGGATGCCCCGGGCGAGCTGGTTCCAGTCGAGCGAGTCGTCGTAGGGCGCGAGCATCGTCAGGGCGTAGGCATACACCCCACCCACCCACTGCACGGGCAGCCCGATCCAGCAGGGCGCCTGCCAGTTGGTCGCGCCGAACACCGGCGGCGTCGAGTAGAGCATGATCGGCCGAGAGCCCCACAGGTAGACGAACGGCACGCCCGACAGGGCCCACTTGCGCGCGTGCCGCAGGTATTCCTCGTTGCCGGTCAGCTCGTAGCCGCGCACGTAGGCCCAAACCAGGTACGCCGAGGCGAGCTGGTCGGGCGTGTGCAGCGGGACCTCCCAGACCTGGGCACCGCGGGGCGTGCGAAACCGCTTCATGTACTCCAGCGTGCGCAGGCCCGCCTCCAGGGCCTCCTTGTCGCCGGTGAACCGCGCGTAATCCAAAAGCGTGGCCGCCGGCCGGGCACAGACGCCGCCGGCCGTATCCTCGAAATGCCCCCGGGCGTATTTGCCCGAATAGCGGTAGGAGCCGTCGGGCTGTTGACCGCTCAACGCCCCGCGCGCCCGCCCGTCCTGGATCGCCTTCCACTCGGCGGCGCGACCCGTGACGAAGTAGATGCTGTCGTTCGACACGTGCGCCCCGCCGTAGGCCAGCCGGGGCAGCTCCGGCGCCTCGCCGGTGAGCCGCCAGATGGTCGAGGCCATGTCGGCGTGCGGGTGCCGGGCCCAACGCTCTTCGGCGCAGTGGCCCCAGCCCGCCTCGGTGCGAAGCGGCCCGTTGAGCGCGGCAAGACACAGCTCCCACTGCTCCTGCGGGGATCGCGGCGGCTCGGGAAGCGGCGGGAGCCCCGGCTTGGTGACCGCCCAATAGATCGCCTCCTCCAGCGGGAGCCGATCGACCCGGATCGCGGCCTCGATCTTCGGGCCGCGCAGGGCCATGCGGTGGTCGTCGGCCGCGTCGAAGAAGTTGGGGGTGGCGAATAGGGGCTCCAGCTCCATGTCCGTCCAGGTCATGGCCACCGACGCCCGGTCCGTCACGAAGGCCATCAGCGGCAGGGTCACCTTCATCGGGTCGGGGGCGAAGCGGAGGTGCTCCTCGGTCTCCACGTCGAGCGTCGACGAGCTTCGCTCGTTCTTACCCAAGTATTCCAGCCCGGCGAAAAGGCCCTGCTCCAGATTGCCGATCGCCCGCACCACCGGACCCTCGCACGTCTCCGGCCCGGTGATGGAGACCGAGAGCTCGTTGCCGTCGACCGAGAGGGCCAGCCCGACGCCGTCGCCCTCGAAGCGGAGCGACGCCGCTTCGCTGACCAGCTTCAGGGCCGGCAGCTTGCCGTCGCAGTGCACCGTCGGGGCAAGCACGGCCACGAGCTGATCGCCGCGAGACACGCGGGCAACGAGGCCGTCGCGCGCCACCCGGAGCGAGAAATCGCCCAGCGGCCGCTCGATCCAGCCGGTCTCGGCCGTCGCGTTGTGGACGAAGAGGGTCCGGCGGACCGGCGGCAAGTCGCCGCTCGCCAGCTCGAGCCCGACGGCCTCCAGCGGCTTGTCGCCCCGGATCGGGTGGTCGAGATCGATCACGCCCTCGGCGGCGAGCGCGTGCGTCTTACCCATCGCCGAGAACTCGATCGGCTCCGCCCGAAGGTTCCGGACGGTGAACCGGACGAGCCGGCCGGTGGTCTGGACCCGTTCGACGGAGAGCGGGTGCGGCTCGCGACGCACCAGGCGGATCCAGTCGATCTCGAACTCGCCGGGGGTCGCGCCGGGGTCGATCCTCAGGTCGGTCAGCGTGCCCGGCGCGGGGAAGGGGACCGAGTACTCGTGCCACTGGCCGTCGTGGTTGAGCGAGAAGTGGCGCGACTTGTCCTCGCCCCGCCCCGGCGACTCGTCGGTGGTCCAGTAGACCCCGCCCGGCCCCGTGTTGCGGCTGCGGGCCTTGAGCTCCACGGCCAGCCCCCCGCCCGGCAGGCTCACCCGGCGGTGCATGTAGGGGTCGTCCTCGGTGGCCGTGATCTTCAGCAGCCCGGCGTCGGCCGATACTCGGCAGTGCGCCTCGGCGACCCAGCCGTCGGTGCCCTCGTCGAAGGTCCACTCGGCGAGCGTCTCGCTGAGGATCGCCGGGGCAACGGGGTTAATCTGGGGGGGCTCGGCCGCGCTCGCCGCGAGCAGGGCCCAAACGAGAACTGGATAGGGGGGCATCGGTCTTCTCCTCACACGGGGGACGAAGGCGCCGGGCGGGACATCGGGAGCCGCTCGGGCGTGAGCGATGAGTCCTCGCCGGCTCCCGGCCGAGCGGCTCCGGCGGCCAGTCCGATTGTTCGCCGCACGAGCGGGCCTGTCAACCGGCCGAACCGCGTCTCCTCGTCAGGTCCGCTCCGGCGACCCGAGCCACCCACAAGCCCGCCCCCCGACCCCCAAGACCCCACTTCAGCATTCATCCTTCATCCTTCCTCCTTCCTCCTTCATCCTTCCCCCCCTCCCCGGCCTTGCCACACGCGGTCCGGAAGCGATAGGATGAAACAGTGGCCCTGTCGGACCGCACGTCTTGCGGTCCTTGTGCGTTTCTTCGTGCCGATTGATCGGAATGACGGCATGCCTCGTCGCAATATCCATCTGATTGTGGGACTCACGGTGCTTTGTCTGATGTGCGCCGCGAGGACGTCGCGTTACGGCCGCGTGCTGACCTACGCGATGAACCAGGTCAACCTCCGCTACCTGGAAGACGTGAGTCGGCAGGAGCTGTTCGAGGGTGCCCTGGAAGGGATGATGCACCGGCTCGACGACTATTCGGCCTACATCAGCCCGGAGCTGCTCGTCCAATTCCAGGAGGACCTCGGCAAGGAGTTCGGCGGCGTCGGCATCGAGATCATTCTCGATCCGGAGACCAAGGACCTCACCGTGGCAAGCCCGCTGGTCGGAACGCCCGCCTACGAAGCCGGAATCCTCGCCGGCGACAAGGTCCGCCGCATCGACGGCGAGAGCACCCAAGGGCTCTCCATCCAGGACGCCGCCGACCGGATGCGCGGCAAGCCGGGAGAACCGGTGACGCTGACCATCCTCCACCCGGGCGAGGAACAGCCGGTCGACGTCGAGATCGTCCGCGCGATCATCCGCGTAGACACCGTCCTGGGCGATACCCGAAACGAACAAGGCGAGTGGGACTACTTCCTCGAAGGTTACGACCACATCGGCTACGTCCGGGTCAATTCCTTCAGCGAGCAGACCGACAAGGAGCTGCGCCGGGCACTCGACTGGCTCGTCCAGCGCGACGTGCAAGGACTGATCCTCGACCTGCGGAACGATCCGGGCGGAATGCTCGGCACCGCGATCGGCGTCTGCGACCTGTTCATCGACTCGGGCGTCATCGTCACCACCCGCCGCCGCGACGGCCAAATCAACCAGGCCTCGACGGCCACCAAGCGGGGCACCTATTCCGGGTTCCCCATGGCCGTGCTCGTCAACGGCTTCAGCGCCAGCGCCAGCGAGATCGTCGCCGCCTGCCTCCAGGATCACGGCCGGGCGGTCGTGGTCGGCCAGCGGTCGTTCGGCAAAGGCACGGTCCAGGAGCTCATCCCCCTGGAAGCGGGACAGGGGATCCTGAAGCTGACCACCGCCAGCTACTGGCGTCCCAGCGAAAAGAACATCCACCGTCGCAGCGACGCCGGCGAAGACGACGACTGGGGTGTGCGACCCAATAAAGGCTACGAGGTCGACGTCGACAAGGACCAGTTCGCCAAGCTCCTCAACGCCCGATTCCGCCGCGACGCCCGTCAGCGCAACCACGAGCAGGACTCGACCGCCGAAGACGACCCCGCCGACCCCGACGTCGACCCCCAGCTCGCCAAAGCCGTCGAGTACATCCGGCAGAAGCTGGAAAAACGCTAGGCTTTGTCGCCACACCCCATCTGCCCCCGATTCGGCGCCTCCGGCCCAGCGCCGCCAAGCCCCCCGCCACCGCCGCCCCGCGCGGTCCCTCCGCTCCCCCCCAGCCCCCCGCCCGCTGCCCGGCCAAGCCGCACGATCCTCCCCGACACCCGCCAGCCCCGTAGCCCGCGCAACACACCCGCTCCGCGCCGGTCTCCCGACCCCGCCGACCCCATCGACCGAAGGTCTACCCCGGCGCCTTCCTCGTCCCGCCCTAACGCAAGTCCTTACAAGGCAACGCCTTCCGGAACACACCCCATACGCGAGCCCCAACGTGTTCTTTTTCAGAGGGAAACGCTAGAATGACGCTGTCGGGCACGCAGGGTCCGCGCTTGCATGCATGCGTCCCGCAACGGCCGGACTCTCGCGCTGCGGGCTTGTCCCAATCCCAGAATCGGCCCACCACGGGCGCGACGCGCGGCCGTACGGAACGTGTTCACACAGCACGACGAATTGAGTATGATACGAGAACGATGCGTGCTTGATTCCGCAAGCGTGCCGTTGGGGGACAGGATGACTCCACTTGGAGATACATGCCCGAAGGGTTCACGCCACACGGCGATCGACCTTTTCAGTGGCTGCGGCGGCCTTTCGCTGGGTCTGCGGCAGGCCGGTTTCGGTCTTGTTGGCGCCGTCGAAATCGACGAATTCGCAGCCCACACATACTGCCTCAACCATCCGGGCGTGGATGTCTGGGAGGAAGACATCCGTGAGATCGAGGCGTGGGACTTCATGGACGAACTCGGCCTGGACGAGTTCCAACTCGATTTGTTGGCAGGCTGCCCGCCGTGTCAGGGGTTCTCATCAATTCCCACGCTGAATGGCCGCTATCAGATCAATGATGAACGCAACGATCTGATATTCGACTTTCTGCGTTTCGTCGAGCATCTTCGGCCAAAGACGATAATGCTCGAAAACGTTCCCGGATTGGCGAACGATTCGAGGTTCGATCGGTTCTGCCGCGGGTTGCGCCGACTGAAATACGAATTTGCCTGGGATATCAGAGACATGGCGGCTTACGGCGTGGCCCAGCGCCGTAAGCGTCTGCTACTTCTCGGCAGTATTTGGCAGAGAATTCCGTTTGGCTGGCCGCGAGCAAAACCGCGAACCGTGCGGATGGAGATCGCACATCTGAAACCAGCGGGCAGAAGCGGCGATCCCGTCCATGATTTCCCGGAGAGTAGGAGCACACGAGTGCAGAAGCTAATCGCTCGGGTGCCAAAGGACGGCGGTAGCCGATTGGATCTGGGTACGAAACGGCAGCTTCGCTGTCACAGAGAGTGCGACGGGTTCAAGGACGTTTATGGACGCATGGCTTGGGACGACGTTGCGCCGACGATCACGAGCGGCTGCTTCAATCCATCAAAGGGCCGGTT
>DATKZH010000283.1:0-18451 GCA_035528065.1 Thermoguttaceae bacterium
GGGGGGGGGGGCGTCTTGCGCAACCGGCGAACGTTGCCGGAGCTTCCCGGAGCGCCGTTGCGTCGGCTTCTCCGGCCGCTCCCAGGGCGGTGATGAAACGCCGCACTCCAGGGCGTCGCTGGCTTTGGAGCTACCCCCCGGTGCGTTTCACCGGGCGGTACATGGGCAGAGCAGCCCGGCGTCGGAGAGGGAGAGTTCCTCGGGCTGCGGCTTGTCGGGCGTCGGGGGCTGGTAGGCGTATCGCGAGAGCTTGGCCTCTTCGGGCGTCACCGCGCAGGAATCGACGAACCGCTCCGCCCGGGTCAGCGCGCTGCGGCCGATGGGCAACCCGGCCAACTGGGCGCTGCGAATGGCCAAGCCCCCCCAGGCGGTGTCGGAGTCGTCGACCTCCCTCTCGAAATCGGAATGGCAGTCGCACCCGGCCACGTGCTTCCAGTACTCCTTCAGCGACCAGCAGCCGTCGGCCCGCTGATGGGCGCCCAGCCAATCCCGCTGTTTTCCACGCCAAGCCAATCAGTCGCCGCAAGTCGAGGCCGTCCACGCAGCAATTCGCTGTCGGAATTGGCGAAGGGTCTCCTTTTCCGTCGCCCGTTCTTCGTCCTGCAGGGACACCCGTAAGGAGGGCTTGACAGCCGTTCGGACGTGACTAGCATTTGCCTAACGCGGCCCGACGCCACGACCAAAAGGGGCAGTAAACAAACCCCTGTACAAGATGCGCACACGGCGCGCATCGTACAGAGTAATCGACCACTCCCGTAGCGAGTGGCTTTGGCCTGCCCCGCAAAGCGGGGCGACCCACGTACCGGAAAATGCGTCGTTGGGGCCTGTGTAGCTTGGGGGCTCCCCGCTGGAGCTTGGCCTGGTGTTAACGGCTATTCAAGCAGGTTGCCTTGTTGACGATTCCTCTCTTGCTGCTCCCGTATGTACCGACGCGCAGTCGCGTCGCCACGCCCCACCGTGCTCGCTCAGTACCCCGTCGCCCAGAAGTGTAGCCCGGCCATGCGCCGCTCCTGCGGAAGTTCCCGATGTATCCGTACCGCACTTTTCCCTTTCACAGACCCGATTGTATACGACACGCTGTACTTCGGTGGGATGCTCAAACACAGTTGGACATGGTCACTCACCGTATGCGCTTCCAGCAGTTCGATCCCTTTCTGCTCACCCGAGTCCCGCAGGATTCGAGCGAGCGAAGCCCGAAGCTTCGCGTAGATCACCATACGCCGATATTTCGGAATGAATACCACATGATATCCGGATTCCCAGCGCACATGCGACAGACTCTTGAAATCCTTCGTGCGTTCTTTCTCCCGCCCAACAGCGCTTTCCCGTAGGGAGAGCGTATGCTGTTTCATCGCACGCGGGAACGGCTTAACCCCCAGGGTCGCACGGCCGTAGGCTGTGGATTTCGAACGTACCAAGACTCTAACCTGGACGAGCCGGAACCGTGCAGGCCTCAGCCGTGGCGGGAGTGCAATACGTGACGCGGGAGAGATGGTTTGAAGCATACAGTGCATGGCGTGTGAGGAGGTGTTCCGTCCCTCGGGCACGCTCCTTCGCTGCAACGCGGAAGGGTATCGATTTCGGGATCTTGCGAAGCGCATTTGTGGTGCGTCGGGTTGTCTGAACCGGTCGTTACACGCTACACCATCAGGAGCATAGACATGCGAGGCGACACGCGTGCGGCAGGTTTGATCTTTCTGGTGCAACGGACCATGGAGCCGTTCCCTATGGCACGTCGAGCATTCGTTGCTGCTCTGGCGATCATCGCGATGGGGATCCCTTCCATTGCCACAGCCGGTCTTATCGGCTTCAGTTTCTACGGCGAGAACACCGCGTATAGCGCCCAGCCCGGGGACATCGGCGGTGGGTACTACGTGCTTGATCCGGATGTTCCTGCGGTCGAGGGGTCCGACGGCCCGAACTGGTCGCGCCCATACATGGGTTGGGACATTCCAGGTCTTCCGGGCGCGATCGACGATTCGCTCGCTGACACATTGGCGCCTTTTTACCCGCGCGGCCAATACGTCAAGGCGTTTAACTATAACGTCAGCGACTATGACAAGGAGCCCGTCTACGAGAGCGCGGCAGTCATACGCTATGGCCCGGATGGCGATTACGACTTCTTTAACGTCTACACGAACGAGGGCCCCGCAGTACAGGCGGGAGACACCCTAGGGAGCTTCATCGCCAGTCACGGAGTGAGGGATATTTTCGGAGGGGTTAGGTACACTGGCATTGAGGAACCAGTCATCCAGCAGTTTACCCTCCAAGACATCCTGGGAAACGAGAACTCATTTCTGATCCGACCCGTTGGGGGTGCGATGCATGCGTCTTTCGAACCTCACCTGGAAATCGGCGGTTTCGACGATGTGCCGATGTTACTGTCGCACGTCGCAGCGCTGGCCGGTTTCGATCACTTTAACTGGATACAGTGGGTCACGTTTGACAATGATCCAAACAGACCGATCGTCAAAACCACCGGGCGGCAGGTTGATGCACCTTACCTGGACCCCCCACTCGGCGGGTACGCATACCAACTTTACGGTGACGACTTTCTCGACGGATACTGGGCGGAGGGGGATGAACTTCGCTACTACACTCACGGGGACTACTATTTGGAGTTCCTGGACTACCCGGGTGTTACGGACGGATCGCTTGTAGAATTCAAGACGGCTCTTGCCGGTATCGATACTTCAGGGAATGCCACCTTGTTTCCCGAATCGCTTTTCTACTGGCAGTCAACGTCGAAGGGTGTGAGCGTACGCAAGAACACAGACTTGTCGTTGATCACCGAACCCGCGGTTACTCTCCGGGGTGTCTTTCCTGATGTAAGGCTTAGCGCGGAGGATATTGCATTTCTTGCGAGCCAGGGAATTAGCGTAGCGTCCGGGGCGGGGCATCAAGTCATCCCCGAACCCTCCACCTTCGCCATCTGGTCCCTGCTCGGCGTATGCGGCATCACCATCGGCTGGCGGCGACGCAAGACAGCGTAGCGCATGGCTCGACACAACACGAGGAACAGGTGGCAGGAACCGTTCTGTTCAATAGATGTCGGTCGCAAAGTGGGTTCCTGACGTCTGCCTCCCTCGAGAAGAACAAAAGGGGACGCAGCTCTTCTGTGCCCATTCGGTCACCTCTGGTTGCGAGGGTGGCGGCGGGGACGGAGTGTGAGTTCCAGACGCAACCGCATGGCCGTCTTCTTCACCCAGCGCGGTGCCCCTATGGGGCCAGCCACCGCGCATCGCGCGACGTAATGCGTCGAACTCCGCCTCGGTTTCCGCCCGATTCACCCGTCGCAGCCGATCACGCGGCACGGGAAGACGCCAGTGCGGTAGGATCTCGCGGTCCTCGGCCCTGGCGCGTCGGACGCCAAAGACTCCCGTATCGCCACTCTCCGGCAAACGGGAGAGGGGAGGCGTTCTGAAAAATGCGAGCGCCGTGCGCGCGTCTCACAGGTGAAGACTCTACCCCCCGGTGCGTTTCACCGGGCGGTACATGGGCAAATGACGATAGTAGACCTCGAGCGTCAGGAGGGCCATGGCGGTGGAATAGAGCCGTCCGCCGCGGCTACCCCAGTCGGCGCCCTGGGGTTTCCAGCTCCCCGCCTTGTGGCCTTCCTTTTCCTGCGTGCGGATCAGGTGTTCGCGCATGCGGTGGTTCCAGAGGTCGAACTCCGGGCCCTCCATGTGATGCAATACCTGCGTGGCGTAGTGGTAGTAGTAGATCTGGCCGAGGTCGCCGCCGGACTCCGGCGGCAAGTGCTGCGCCAGGTAGCGGCATCCGGCCATCAGTTGGGGGTCATCCTTCTTCCAGCCCAGGTACTGTCGCGTGAGCAGTCCGGCCGCCGAGAGCGTGAGTTTCTCGGGCTGCCTTTTCTCGGGCGTCGGGGGCTGGTACGCGTATCGCGAGAGCTTGGCCTCTTCGGGCCCCACCGCGCACGAATCCACGAACCGCTCCGCCCGGGTCAACGAGCTGCGGCCGATGGGCAACCCGGCCAACTGGGCGCTGCGAATGGCCAAAAACACCCAGGCCGTGACCGACATGTCGCCGGGCTGGCCCGGGCCGTAGCGCCAGCCGCCCTCCTTGTGCTGCGCCTCGGTCATGTACTTGACGGCGAGTTGCGAGGGCACCTTGAGGCGTTCGTCGCCGGAAAGGGCGTAGGCTTCGCAGAGGGCCATGGTGCCCAAGGCGTGGGAGTACATGTTGCCGCCCAGGTTGCCCGATTTCCTGTCCTGGTTGCCCGTCAGATACGCGACCCCGCTGAACACCCTTTTCCGATACCCGATCAGCTCGCGCGGCTCCTCGGGCCCGCTCGTGTGCGTAATACCGGCGCCCAGCATGGGCAGCACGCCGAACGCCGTGCCGGCCGTGTCGGAGTCGTCGACCTCCTTTTCGAAATCGGAATGGCAGTCGCAGCCCGACACGTCCTTCCAGTACTCCTCGAGCGACCAGCAGCCGTCGGACCGCTGGTGGGCGGCCAGCCAGCGGAGCCCGGCCAGCACGGCCTCTTCCGACTCCTTCGTGCCGCCGTACGCGTTGATCAGGGCCTGCTTCCTTTCGACCGAGGTCCGCCCGCCGAATGACCCGCGCCGCAGAAGCACCGCCGATTCCTCGTCCAAGGTGAACTCCTCGGGGAGGTAGCCGGCCTCGCCGTGGGCGACGCGAACGATCAACGGATCGGTGCGTTTCAGGTTGCCCCCGGTGGAGACGACCTTCGCCGAGGCGACCCCCTCCTTGGCGTCCGCCACGGCGACCAATTGGAGCGTGACCTTGGCCTGACCCGCCGGAACGTCTACCTTCGCCGCCGACACGCCCTCGGGCAACCCCGTCACCTCCAGGCTCAGCGGGCCCTTGTAGCTGCGCCGTTCGATGGGGACCTCGACCTTCTTCGTCTCACCCGGCTTGAGCCCAACGACCATGAACGACTTGACCTGGTAGGGGCGCTGGTCGACCTGGACGGGAACCTTCGCCTCGACGGTTCGGCCGTAGACCGTCGTCACGACGCGGATCGTCTGGGCCCCCTCGGGGGCGTCGGCCGCCGTGGTGATTTCCAGTTTCGTCGCGGTCTGATCGATCCCGACCGCCGCGACCGTGGCGCCGAACTTCTCCGGCAGCTCTACCACCCGGAGGCCGATCGGCCCTTCGTAGCCGTTGCGCTCCATCGGCACGTCGATGACCTTCTTGGCTCCCGGCTGGAGGATCACCTGGCCGATGGGCAGGAAGCTCGGCAGATTCACCTTGTTGACCGCAAGCTCCAGGGGCTGTTCCGCCTCCTGTTCACCCACCTTGACCTTCACAAGGATGCTGGCCTTGAGCTCCTCGTCGCCCAGCTTCTCCGCGGCCTTAAGCGCCAGTTGCCCGGCCGATTCGCCCTTCGGGATCTCGGCCGCGGTTGCCGTGACGCCTTTGGGCACCCCCTCGATCGCCACTGCGATCGGGCCCTCGTTCTCGTTCCGCTCCACCTCAAGCGCGACCGTCGCGCTTGCGCCGGGATCGAGCCGAACCGGGCTCAACTCGGCGAGTTGGATCGGCTTCGGCGGCGGGGGCGCGGGCGGCTCGGGCTTCTCGGCCGGTTTCGGCTCCTCCACCTCGGCCGTTTCGTACCCGCCGCAACCGGACAACACCAGCGAAACCGCCAGCATACTGCCCAGAAGCAGAACGCCGGGCAAGCGAAGAAAGGGACTCGGCACGCGGGCTCTCATGACGCGCTCCTCCAGGTAGCAGGCAAGAATCAAGTCGGACAAGAACGCCGGACCGCCGCCCGTCGCCAAGACTCCCCCGAGTCGTGCCCCCCCCGGCCGGGCTCCCGGCTCTTCTACGTTGTACTTGCCGCAACCGCCGTGTCAACCGTTTGCCGGGCCGATTCGACCGTCTGACCGATGATCTCAGCCCCAACGCAGATAGACGAAAACCTGGATCACGGTGACCACGATCGCCCAAACCCGCGCGTTTCGCCACCAGGGAGGCCTGCCGTCGGCGTGGCCGATCAACCGGCCGGGCATGAGGATGAGCCAGATGAGCAGGACCACGAATACCGCGATGAACGCCAGCTTGCCCGCCCACGGGCCGGCCGTGGCCCAGAGGGGCGTCACCGTGGCGAGCACGTTTGTCGAGTGGATCGGGCTCATACGGGCGCCTCCTCGTTGTCGGCGGGGATCCAGCAGACCAGGCCCCGGAGTCGTTCTGTGTCGTACGGCCGCGTCACCAGGCTCACCAGGATCGTTCCCGCCACCGCGGCCACAAACGACCACCAGGCGACCCAGAGGTAGGGGATCTCGAATTGCCCGCCGGGCCAGAATCGAACCGAGTGCATCACGGCCGCGGTGCCCACGCCGATGAGCATCCCGGCCAGCCCTCCCCATTGGGTCGCACGCCGGGTCAGCATGCCCAGAAGCAGCAAGGCCAGAAGCGGCCCCTGGAAGAACGTCATGAACGTCTGAAACGCCTTGTAGACCGACTCGAAGCGGAGCACGACGAAGTAGGCCACGGCCGCACCCGCTATCAGAAACACCACCACCAGGCCGCGCCCGACCAACAGATAGTGCCGATCGTCGCGCGCCCGCACGATGGGGCGATACAGATCGTTGACCACGAGCGTGCTGGCCGAGTTGATGTAGCTGTCGAGATTCGAGAGCACCCCCGCCAAGAACGCGCCCACCACGATTCCCAGCACGCCCGTAGGCAACAGCCTCACGACCATCATCGGCAAGAGCATGTTCCCTTCGCCCTCTTTCCAGGTATCCGGATGGCCCAGCTCCTCGTAGAACATCGCCAAGGCAATCAGCCCGGGCAATACCAGCAGCAGCGGGAACACCATCTTGAGCACCGCGCAGAACACGTACGACGCGCGCGCCTCCGCCTGGCTTCGCGTGCCGAGGGTCCGCTGGACGATCGCCTGGTTGCCCATCCAGTAGGCCGGCCCCAGGACGAAACCCAGCCCCAGAAGCACGGCCGGCCACGGGAACTCCGGATGATCGGCCGGCAGCACGAGGTGAAAGTGATGCTCGGTCCAGCTCAATTGGTCGACCGTCTGCTTCAGCCCGCTAAAGCCGCCCACCTCGGCCAGTCCGAACACGCAGATCAGGGTTGCCCCCACGATGAGCACGATGCAGGAGAGCGTGTCGGTGACCACCACGGCCTTGAGCCCGCCCACGGTCGTGTAGATTCCCACGAGTATCGCCGTCACGCCGACGGAGAACCAAAAACTCCAGCCCAGCAGGATCTCGAACATCACCGCCGCGCTGACGAAGATGGTCCCCAGCGTACCCGTCATGAACAGCGCCCAAATCACGGCGAACGCAGTGCGCACGTAGACGTTGTAGCGCCGGCCCAAATACTCGGGGACGGTGTACACGCCGGCCATCCAGAGGAAGGGCATGAACAGGAAAGCGGCCACGAGCACCGGGAACACGCACCCCACGAGATCGAAGTTCATCATCACCAGGCCGTGGCGATACCCGTCGGTGGCCAGGCCCACCATGTCCTTGGCCCCGATGTCGGAGACGACCAGCGACATCCCCACGGCCCACCAGGGCAAGGTTCTCCCGGCCAGGAAGAAGTCGCGGCTCGACTTGACCCCCCGGCTGATCCACAGCCCCAGCGCGAGGACGCCCAGGAGATACGCCAGCACCAGCGCCAGGTCCAACGGATTCAGAGCGATCTTGTCCATGGTTGTTTCAGCGGTGTCCGGTGGCCTGGCGTTCGGTCGCAGTGGGCTTCACAAATGATCGCGTCACGGCGGGCGATTTCCTGGAGATTGTGGGCACACGGCCACCGCCTTGTCAATCCGGCAACGCGGCACGCCGGTGAGCCACGGGTCGTACGCGCAGCGTCAGGCTTCCTCGAGCGCAGCGCCAGGCGCGCGGCTCACCATCGCGGCCAGTCCGGCGAGAATCAGGCCAACCAGGATCAGCACGAGCGACGCGTCGAACACGGTGTAGGAGACGCGATTGACGACCTCCACCCCGGGGGGCGTGAAGAGCATGAACGCCCCGGAGACCACCGCAACGAACATCGACAACGCGAGCAGAACGGCAACGAGCGAGATCCGCGTTCGGCGTCGGCCCGGCACTGCCCCCCACACCACCACGCCCACGGCCCCCATGCCGAGAATCGCCAGGGCCACGAGCGGGTGATTGCCGTCGAGCCACGAGCGAGACGGCAGCAGGTACTCGCGGAGATCCGGCTTCCAAACCAGCCATAGGGCCGCCACGCCCGCTGCGCCCGTCACTGCCGTCGACACCAGCCTCACTGGCACCCAGCCACCTGATCTCCCGATCCAGAACGCCAAGGCGCTCCGGGCTGCCACGCCCGCCAAGGCACAGGCCAAGCCCAGCAGGGCGGCGTACAACGTCGGCTTCAGGTACGCTTCGCGCCAGGCGCCGACGGTAACCAGCGCGCCGTCGAGCCCGAGCACGCGGTACTGCGGCTCCAGGACCGGATCGCCGCTTGCGTCGAAGGGATACCGGACCACTTGGGCGAAGAAGAAGTCGGCTTGCGGATGATGGCAGTCGGTGCATCCGCCCGAGCCCAGGGCCGCTTTGGCCGGATACACGTCGTGGTTGTACTTGTGCACGTTGCCGTAGGGCGACGCCTCCCACGGTTGCTTGGCAACCTCGTGCCAGTCCGCCCCCGACGCGTACACCCGATCGTCCATTCCCCAAACGACCTGCTTTCCCTCCATCGGATAGCCCGTCGTGGCGAGCATCTCCCCGACCGAAGCCAGAAGCGCGTCGATCTCCTCCGGGGCGTTCACCTCAGGGACGCCGTCGCCGTTGTCGTCCTCGATCTTCGCCAGTGCCGGGTACACGGACGGGTCGGCCCGGTGCGCCTTCCACATCCCGTAGACGTCTTTCATCTTCGGCTGCATCAGCCCCGGTTGACCTTCCGCAAGAAGTGCCGGCCAAGCGCTGTGCACCCGATTGACCGGGTAGATTTTGCCCTGGTAGTTGGCCAACGCGGGCCGGAAGGGGTCGGTGGGCTTGTCGTCGTAGCCCATCATCTCCAGATCGCCGTAGTGGTTCCAGTACTTCCCGTCGGGGCCGTAGAAGGTCCAGAGGTGTTTTCCCTTGGTGGGAATTTTTGTGCCGGGGTTGAACACGTCACCCGCCTGCACCAGCGCCGCCTTCACCGTCCGTTGCGGGACGTGGCAGGTCTGGCAGGCGATGTTGTCCAAATGGAGCGGCGGCAGCCACCGGTGCTTGGCGATGGGAGCCCCGAGGTGGCCGCTCTCGTGGCAGTCGGCACAACCGCGGCAGGTGTCGTCCAAATCGTCGCGCACGTGCCCGCCCGGGTCGTCGCCCTTGCCGATCTGGTGGACCTCACGGCCGGCGATGCGAGGATCGGACGCGGAGCTTCCCGCCGGATGGCAGTCGACGCACTTCATCCCGGCGCGGAGGTGCACGTCGGTCCGCGCCCGGAAGTTGGCCCCGCGCTTCTTCCATCCCGGCTTGGCATGGCAGGCCAGGCAGGCACGGTCGCGGGGCTGGCGGACGATGTGCGGCGAGAGCTTGCCGTCGGCGTCGAACCGCGTCTTGTCATACACGACCTCGGGGACTTCGGGATGGCCGTCCTCCTCCTCCTTGACCGAGCCGACGATCCGGCCCAAGCCGGCACCGGCCGTCGCCGCCCAGCGGAAGTTGAGCAGATCGAGCTGCTTGTTGCGGGCATCGAAGTCGTACTCCGGCAGGTGGCAGATGAGGCAGTCCGCTTCGAGCACTCCGGTTTCGGTCCATCGGGCCTGGTAGTAGTCGCCGTCGAAGTCGTTGTCGGCCCCGGGCGAAAACCCGCTGGCCGGGTCGCTCATCCAACGGTCGTAACGCCGGCCCCCTCGGTCCCGCTCCATCGGCCCGCCGCCGGGATGACACCGGCCACAGCCCGCGGTGATGAAGCTGAAGGAGGTCAAGTCCATGGTGCGGGCGGAGTCGTTCTGCCTGGGCGACAGATACCGATACAACGGTGCCGGTGAGCACCACGTGCCGCCGTAATTGCCCGGGCTTGAGGCCCACTGGCAGCGCTCGGTCTGGCTTGCGGTGGGCGCTTCGCCGGCCCCCTGCGTGAAGTGATAACCCTGAGTGATCTTCGCGTAGTCGTGACACGCGCCGCAGGTCGTGCGTGGCGAGTAGGGCTCGTCGGCGTTCTGGTCGGCCAGGGGATTGATGATCCGGCCGTCCTCGTCCAACAGAGGAAACGGAGGACAGACGCCCGCGACGGACGGACTGCGAGACCACGCCTCTCGCTCACCTGGCTCCGCCGCACCGGCGTGCAAGAGGGCACCGGCACAAGAGGCGAGGGTCATCAACAGACGGGCGGCAATCCCCGCCGATCCACGGCGTGGAATCGGCCCCAACAGCCAGCGCAGTTTTGGCACCAGACTTATCCTCCCCTCCGGCAAATTAAAGCAATTTGGCAAAATAGCCAAACAACCGAGTCGTGTCAACCTCGCTCGTGGTCTCGCACCCCGGTTGCCCCGTTCGCCCAACTCCCGCCGGCCGAACCGCCTCCGAGCCACCCGGACGATTGATCCACCTGGAACGCCGGTGTTAGACTTCAGTCCGACTGCGAGGCTCAGGGAACCTTGGGAGACCCCCCATGCGATGGGCGCTGATGCATCGACTGACGATCGTTTGCCTCTTCTGGCTGGGAACCGTGCCCGGCGCGGACGATCTCCTCCGCGAGTCGTTCGACGGCCCGCCGCGAAACGAGCCGCTGGTGAACACGTGGGGCGACAAGCCGGCGAAGGTCGTCACCAACGCCACCGTCGCCGACGTCGGCCTCGACGGCGGCGCGGCCGCCTGCCTGCGGCTGGAGTTCCCCGACGAAGTGCCTCACAACCTCTCCTACTGGCAGTACCGGCTTGCCGAGCCCGTGCCGCTGGTGCCCGAGCTGGAGTCGGTCTCCTTCCAGGTGAAGACCAACGTGCCGGTCTCGATCAAGATCGCCATCTCGCCGTACGGGTTCATCTACCACGGGCCGGGCGTGGCGCCGGCCGATGCGTGGCAGAAGGTCGCGCTCCCCAACGCGTACGCGGAACTGAAGAAGTGGTGCGAGGGGGGCAACCGCACGGCGGAAGGCGGCTGGCTCAGCGGCGTGATCGTGGCCGTCGGCGGCACCCGCGCGAAGAAGGCCGAAGTGCTCGTCGACGACGTCGTCGTGGAAGGCCCGACCGGCGCGGCCCAAGCCGCCGCGGACGAGGCCTTCCGACGCCGCATCCAGAAGGTCCGCATCGTGCCCATCTCGCTCCTCTGGGACCAGGGGAATCGCACCCTGGACAAGGTGCTTCAGGGGCTCGACGAAGCCGGGCTGGCCGGCGCCGACCTGGCCTGCCTGCCCGAGTGCTGCGTCGACGGGCCCGCCGAGCCGATTCCCGGCCCCACCGCCGAGGCCATCGCCAAGAAGGCGGCCCAGCACACGATGTACGTCGTCGGCAATCTCCGCGAGCAGGACGGCGACAAGACCTACGTCACCTCGTTCCTCTGCGACCGCCAGGGCCGGATCGTGGGCAAGTATCGCAAGAGCCATCGGCTTCCCTACGAGGCCGGGCCGGGCCCGGGCACCGGCTTCGCCCTGGGCGACGAGCTGCCCGTGTTTGAGACCGACTTCGGCCCCCTCGGCATGAAGATCGGCACCGACCACTACTTCCCGGAGATCGACACGGTGCTGCGTCGCCGCGGTGCCCGGCTGGTCGTCTGGTCCACCTCGCCCTTCCCAGTCCGCGACGAGCACACGATCACGCTGGCCATTCAGGGCCGGGCGGTCGACAATCGCCTCTACTACGCGGTGGCCCGCTACGCCGGCAAGGAAGGCTACGGAGGCTATCCGAATCAGTTCTCCTGGACCGCCACCTGGCCGCTCGGCCGCGCCCAGGTGTTCGACCCGGACGGGCACACGCTGGCCGACTCGGGCCACGAGGGCGGAGTGGCCGTGGCCACCATCCCCGCCTCGCGACTGACCGGCTCGCTCGACCGCGGCGGCTACGACACCGAAGGCAAGTACGCCCTGATCACGGCCGCCGAGCTTCCGGCGCCGTTTGCCCGGACGCCCGAGACCAAGCGGGTCGTGCGCGCCGCGGCGATCGAGTGCGACACCGACTTCGAGCGGCTCATCGAGAAGCTCGACCACTGCGGGCGCCAGGGCTGCGATATCGCGTGCCTTTGGGAGTACGTCTGGTATCAGACCGACGAAGAGGTGGAGAAATTCAAGGAGCGCAACGGCGAGCGGCTCGCCCAACTGGCCGAGGCCGCCAAGCGGAACAAGATGTACGTGGTCATCGGCGGCGAGCTGGAGCGGGGGTTCAACGAGTCGATCCTCTTCGACCGCCAGGGCAACGAGATGGGCCGCTACACCAAGATCATCCAGACCACGGCCAAGACCTCGAAGTACTACCGGGCCGGCGAGAAGGTGGGCGTGTACGACCTCGATTTCGGCCGGATCTGCACCAAAATCTGCGCCGACGTCTACGCCCACGAGATCGACCTGGTGGCCCGGCTGCACCAGGTCGACCTGCTGTTGCACCACACGCAGGACGCCGGCCCGTTCACCGAGCACACCCGACTGCGCGACCACCATCGCGCGGTCGATTGCGGCTACTTCCTCCTGCGGGCGACCAGCCAGACGGGCCAAACCGACCACCGCGCCTACGTGATGGACCCGTGGGGGATGATCCTGGCGGCCTCCCAGTTTCGCACGGGCAACGAGCCGGTGATCGTCACGCTCCAGTTGGACAACCGGCCCCCGTACTATGAGTGGCCCGAAGAGATCCGCCAGCGCGGCCCGTACCCCGATCCGTACAAGTCGGGCAAGCGGCCGGTGGCCCAGGGCGACCTCCGCGCGGTCCTGCTGGCCGCGCGTCGCCCCGAGCTCTACAAGCCGCTTCCCGAGCCGGAGGAGAAGTGACGCCCGGCGTGGGAGGTGTGTTTGTGTAAGTAGGAGAGAGGGGAAAGGGGGAAAAGGGGAAGGAAGGAACGAATAGGAGAAACGGAATGTCGCAAGAGAGCACCTTTGCACTGACAGTTGAATAGGGAGTAATGCGTTCAGATAAGAACACTCTGGGTTCCGCTTGAACCGATCATTTGTGGTTCGTGGAGACTTGAATATCCATGGCTCCCCTTCCCGTTTTTCCCCTTTCCCCTCTTCCCTTCTTACACATGAACACCCGACGACTCCTGTAACGCAGTCGCACATGGACCAGGAAGAGCTTGACCCTATCCCGTCTTCTTCCTGATCAAGGCGACAAAGGCGCCCGGAGACAACCCCACGTGACCGACTACCTGGACGACGCGTACGACGTGGCCGACCCCGACTTCGTCTCCGTCTACGACGAGCTGCCGCTCTGGTCGGCGATGTTCGGCCTGGTGCTTCTGGAGCACGTCCCGCTCACGCCGAACGCGACCGTGCTCGACGTCGGCTGCGGCACGGGCTTTCCCGCGCTGGAGCTGGCCGGGTGCCTGGGGCCCTCGTGCCGGGTCTACGCGATCGACCCGTGGCAACCCGCGATCGCCCGCGCCCGGCGGAAGGCCGAGATCCGCAAGGTCCGCAACGTGCGGCCGATCGCAGGCGACGCGGCCGACCTGCCGTTCGACGACGCCCGGTTCGACCTGATCGTCTCCAACCTGGGGATCAACAACTTCGAGGACCCGGAAGCCGCGCTGGGCGAGTGCCGGCGCGTGGCCAGGCCCGGGGCCTCGCTCGTGCTCACCACGAACCTCCGCGGCCACATGCACCAGTTCTACGACGCCTTCGGCGCCACGCTGAGACAGCTCGGCAAGGAGGCGAGCCTCGACGCGCTGCGGGAGCACGT
Source organism: Thermoguttaceae bacterium (assembly GCA_035528065.1). Taxonomy (GTDB): domain Bacteria; phylum Planctomycetota; class Planctomycetia; order Pirellulales; family Thermoguttaceae; genus DATKZH01. The sequence continues at coordinate 13,799 of DATKZH010000283.1, forward strand.
CGATCACCGCGTGACGCTCGCCGGGGTATCCGACATGCTCACCGCCGCCGGCTTCCGCGTCCGCCGGGTCCACGAGCAGACGTTCACCATGCGATTCCTCGACGGCAGCGCGCTGTTGCGTCACTCCTTCATCAAGATCGGCTTCCTCGACGCCTGGCGGCGGGTCGTCACCCCGGACGAAGAGAAGGCCGTCTTCGCCCGCCTCGAAGAGAACCTCAACCGCCTGGCCCGCGAGCGAGGCGAGCTGGCGGTGACGATCCCCATGGCCTGCGTCGTGGCCGAGAAGGTCGACTGATGGGGGTCGACGGATCGCGCCGCGCCTGCCACGGTTCGCCGGACGGAAACTTGCCCGCTTCCATCGGCCACGAGCGAACCCCGGGGGGAGGAAATCCGTATGGATTGGGCAGTCTGGCTAAAGCCGGCAGGCCATGCCGGCCGAAAACAGACGGAACGACGGGGACCGCGCCGGGGCGGTCGACGTCCGTCCTTTGCCGGCGAGGGATCGACATGGCGAGCACGGTGGCTGATCCGGTTTCACGGGCCAAACGAGAGGCGAACGTGGTGACGACCGGCTCCAAGTACCAGCCCTGGATGCCGCGGATCTGGCACGGGATGAGCGCGTCGGCGTGGTATGGGCTGCTGTGGCGGAACCGCTTCGCCGTCTCCCCCTCGCGCTGGGCCATGGTGCTGATCGTCTGCGTGATCAGCGTGTGCAACTCCCTGGCGCGCCTGGTGCAGACGCTCCTCTACGGACGCAAAATCGCCCGCACCGAGATCACCGAGGCGCCGATCTTCATCGTCGGCCACTGGCGCTCCGGGACGACGATGCTCCACGAGCTTCTGGTCCTCGACCCGCGGCACGCGTATCCCGACACGTATGCGTGCTTTTGCCCCAACCACTTCCTCATCTCCGGGCGGCTCATTCCGTGGTGGCTGAAATACCTGATGCCCGCGCGCCGGCCGATGGACAACATGCCGATGGGCTGGGACTGCCCGCAGGAGGACGAGTTCGCCCTGCTCTGCACGGGCATTCCCTCGCCCTACCTGAAGTTCGCCTTCCCCAACCATCCGCCGCCGTGCCCGGAGTATCTCGACCTGAAAGGCGTCTCGCCCCGGGGGCTCGCCCGGTGGAAGCGCGGCTTCGTCTGGTTCCTCAAGTGCCTCACGTTTCGCAATCCGAAGCGGATCGTGCTCAAGTCGCCGCCGCACACGGCCCGCATCGACGTCCTCCTGGAGCTTTTCCCCGACGCCCGATTCGTCCACATCGTCCGCGATCCCTGCGCGGTCTTCCCGTCGACCGTGAAGACGTGGAAGCGGTTCTACCGGGACCACGGGGCGCAGGTGCCCAAGTTCGAGGGGCTCCAGGAGCACGTCTTCTCCACCTTCGAGCGGATGTACGCGGCCTTCGAGGCGAGCCGGCCGCGCATCGATCCCTCGCGGCTCTGCGAAGTCCGCTACGAGGACCTGGTCGAGGACCCCGTGGGCCGGATCCGCGCGGTCTACGAGCAGCTCGGCCTGGACGGGTTCGACGAGGTGCTGCCCGCCATCGAGCAGTACGCCGCCCGAACCGCCGGCTACCAGACCAACCGCCACGAGCTTGCGCCGGAAACGCAAGAGGAGGTCGATCGCCGCTGGGGCCCGTTCATGCGCAAATACGGCTACGTGTCCGAGCCGGCCGGGCGGTGAGCCGCTTGGAAAACGGTGCCACGGCCGATTTGGTGAACCATCACTCTTTCAACGGCCTGCTGTCAGCCCGTTGAGGAAGTGGTGTGCCACTGCTTGCTTGCAAGCAGTGCCGCTGAGAACCCGGCAAAAACACTGCTTGCGAGCAAGCAGTGACACACGTATCGGTCACTGTCGCCTTTTTCAACGGGCTGCTACCCATGTCTCAGAATGCCGACGCCCCTCCTCCCGCCGTGCTCATCACCGGCTCATCGACCGGGATCGGCGCCGCCTGCGCGCTGGACCTCGACGGCCGCGGGTTCCGCGTGTTTGCCGGCGTGCGGTCGGAGGCCGACGGGGAGCGTCTCCGCCGAGGGGCTTCAGAGCGACTTTCGCCGGTACGGATCGACGTGACCGAGCCGGACGTGATCCGCGCCGCCGCCGACGAGGTGAGCGCCGCGGTGGGGGAAGCGGGGTTGGCCGGGCTGGTCAACAACGCCGGCATCCTCGTCTGCGGGCCGCTGGAGTTGGTGAGCCTCGACCTGCTCCGAAGGCAACTCGAGGTGAACGTGATCGGCGTGGTGGCGGTCACCCAGGCGTTTCTGCCGCTTTTGCGTTCGGGCCGGGGCCGGATCGTCAACGTCGGCTCGATCAGCGGCCGAGTCGTCGCCCCGTGCCTCGGCCCGTACGCGGCGTCGAAATTCGCCCTGGAAGCGCTGACCGACGCCCTCCGCGTCGAGCTTCACAAGTGGGGCATCTCCGTGTCGATCGTCGAGCCCGATACCGTCAAGACCCCCATCTGGGACAAGACGCAGACTGCGGCGGAAGAGCAGCCCGCGGACGCCGGCGGGCTGTACGACGAAGAGCTGCTCGCGATGCGCAAAGCGACCTACGTGATGGGGAAGACGGGCATGCCGGTCGAGCGCGTGGTCCGCGCCGTCCGGCACGCGCTCTCGGCCCGGCGCCCGAAGACCCGCTACCCCGTGGGCTTCCGCACCCATCTCGCGTTCTGGGCCGCCCGACACCTGCCCGACCGCCTCCGCGACTGGTTCATCGTCCGTGCGGTGCGGAGCTCGTGATCGCGCGGCACGGCCGTCCGGCTCCCCTTCTTGGCCGCAAAGGCTTGTGCCCGTGCGTCTGCCTGGCTATCGTCGTGGATGCACGACCGGGGATCGGCCGAAAAGCAGCTTCCCGACTTCCGTAGCAGGCACACGCCGTGTGCCGTCCGCCGGTTACGGCACACGGCGTGTGCCTACTACTCCGCAAAAGCGGAACTCCTTCTTCTGCCGCTTGGTCGAGCGTGGGAAGGAAGCATTTGCCCCCGTTCAGGAGAGAAAACCATGAACGCCACCCACCGTCGGAAGTTGCTCGCATCCGTGCTGGCCGTGGCCGCAGCGTGCGGGCTCACAACGCCTTGCCAAGCGGCCGACGCCGCGGACCGGCCCAACGTGGTGATCCTCTTCGCCGACGACCTGGGCTACGGCGACCTGGGCTGCCAGGGCCATCCGAAGTTCAAAACGCCGGCCCTGGACCAAATGGCCGCCGAGGGCGTGCGCCTGACCGACTTGTACGTGCCCGTGCCGTATTGTGCCCCGTCGCGGGGCACGATCATGACCGGGCGGTACCCCTGGCGGCACGGCGTGATCCGCAACCCCTGCCCCGACGCCGGCGTCAACGACGTGGGCATCCCCGCGTCGGAGATCACCTTGGGCGAAGCCCTCCAGGAAGCCGGCTACGCCACCTGCTGCATCGGCAAGTGGCACCTGGGCCATCAGCCCCAGTTCTACCCCTGCCGCAACGGCTTCGACGAGTACCTCGGCATCCTCTACTCCAACGACATGCGCCCCGTCGAGCTGATCGACGGCGACCAGGTCGTCGAGTACCCGGTCGTCCAGGCGACGCTCACCAAGCGATACACCGAGCGGGCGATCCGTTTCATCGAGAAGAGCAAAGGTCGGCCGTTCTTCCTCTATCTGCCCCATGCCATGCCGCACAAGCCGCTGGCCGCCTCGGAGGAGTTCTACAAGAAGAGCGGGGCCGGGCTCTACGGCGACGCGATCGCCGAGCTCGACTGGTCGGTGGGGCAAATCCTCGCGAAGCTCGAGGAGCTGGGCCTCGACCAAAAGACGCTCGTCGTCTTCACGTCCGACAACGGCCCCTGGTTCGGCGGCAGCTCGGGCGGCCTCAGGGGGATGAAAGGCCAGACGTGGGAGGGCGGGATCCGCGTGCCGATGATCGCCCGGTGGCCGGGCAAGATCCCGCCGGGACGCGTCTCGCACGAGCCGGCCGGCACGATCGACGTCCTTCCCACCGTGCTCGGGCTGGCCGGGGTCGACGTGCCCGACGACCGGGTGATCGACGGCCGGGACATCCTGCCTCTGTTGACCTCCGATGCCGCCAGCCCTCACGAGGCGCTATTCGCGATGAGCGGCCCGAACTTGATGACCGTCCGCAGCGGCCGATGGAAGCTGCACGTCAAGCCGCCGCCGCAATGGCCCAAGCACTTGAAGAGCGGCTGGGTCGACCCGCGGGGCCCGGACGGCGTGACGATCCTCGCCCCCTACGAGCAGGCCACGCCCGACGATCACCCCGACGTCCTCACCGGCGACCCGGCCGAGCCCATGATGCTTTTTGACCTGGAAAGCGACCCCTCGGAGCAGCACAACGTGGCCAAGGAGCACCCGGAGGTGGTCGAGCGACTCAAAGCCCTCTTCGACCAGATGGCCGCCCAGGTGCCGCCGCCTCCACGCGCGAAGAAGAAGGCGCAGTAGCCACGGGCGCGCTTTTGCGGATCGCTGCCACGCGAGGCGTGGGAACGATGAAAGCCCTGTTCAACTGTAAGCGCCCGAGATAAGCACTGTTGACGACTGGGGTAGCCTGGTGGGTAGTTCTGTTTTCTCCCACCGTGTATCAGGAGGCTACCCAGTCATGGCTCGACCAGTGAATCAGGTTCTTTGGGACCAGTGGCGGCAGCGGATGGAGAGGCAGCGT
>DATKZH010000284.1:0-23713 GCA_035528065.1 Thermoguttaceae bacterium
AGACTCGCTTCCGGCTGCTGGCCAAGCTCTTCCGGACGGGATTGACTACCCGCAGGGTTCCATCGAAAGGTTTCAAGCTGTATCCTACATCCATCCTCCTTTCCCAAGTTCATCGTAGCGCAAGGACATTCTACTTTTCGCAGCAGAGTCGGTCAGAAAAAGTAGAATGTCCCCCTTTTCTGGCTTTTTCGCCTGCGGATTCTTGCGCGGCGTCTCACGGCGGATCGTACCCCCCGGGGTGAAACGGGTTGCAACGGCAGATGCGGAGGAGGCCTCGAAAGCTGCCGCGGATCGCGCCGTGCTTGCGGACCGACTCGATGAAGTAGACGCTGCAAGTAGGATAGAACCGGCACTGTCGCCCGAAAATGGGGCTCAGCGTCCACTGGTAGATCCGCACGAGCCCGATCAGCGTCCGGGCCGGGAGATGAAAAAGCCCGCTGGCGATCCGACGGAGCACATTCATCGATGGTCCCGCTCCAGTTTCGACGCGACTCGCGCGGCAAGCCGAGGCAGCGACTCCATCAGCCCGGATAACTGGGGCTTGGCGCCCTGCCGGGGGATGACGACCAGGTCGACGCCCTCGGGCAGCCGGGGGCGGGTCAGCCGAAACGCCTCGCGAATCGTCCGTTTCCAGCGGTTGCGCAACACCGCGCCGCCCACCTTGCGCGAGACGGATAACCCGAGTCGAGGATGACCGAGCCCGTTCGCGTGTCCGAAGATCAGCAGGTGCCGGTCCGAAGCGGTCGCGCGACGCCGATACGCCCGCTGGAAGTCGGCGGTGCGGCGAATCCGGTGCTTGGGCAACAACCGCTGGTTGTCCATGGGCCTACCATCGCAGGTTCGCGCGGGGGTTGTGCGAGTAGCGGGCGTCGAGCTGGCGGATCGCCTTTTGGCTTGCCTCGTCCAGCGTGTCGGGGAGCACGATTTGGATCTCGGCAAACAGGTCCCCGGCCGGGCCGTTTGCCGAGGCAACGCCGTGGCCCCTGATGCGGAGCTTGGCCCCGCTGGAGGTTCCGGGTGGGATCCGCAGGGCGACGGTGCCGCGGGGGGTGGGGACATCGACCTTGGCCCCCAAGGCCGCCTCGGAGAGCGTCACCGGCAGCTTGACGTGGAGGTGGTTGGCCCGACGCTGGAAGCAAGGGTGAGGGGCAACGCGGACCGTGAGGAGCAGATCGCCCGGCGTCCCCCCTCCAGGAGCCGGTTCGCCCTGGCCCCGCAGCCGGATCTTCTTGCCGTCTTCGATGCCGGGCGGGATCTTGACGGCGATCTCGCTCCCCTTGCGAGAGGGGTGTTGGACGTCGAGCTGCACCTCTCCCCCGTTGATCGAGGTGGCGAACGGGATTTCCACGTCCGCATGAAGGTCGGTCCCCCGGCGGGCGCCGGCCGATCGCTTCCGAGCCCGCCCGCCGCCGCGAGCGAACTGGCCGAAAATGCCGCCCGGGCCCGCGCCGGCCTCGGCCCCAAACCGGTCGCCGAAGAATTGGCCGAAGTCGAGGTCCTCGAAGCTGAAATTGACCCCGTGTCCGGCATGCCGGGTGGGTCCGCCCCGCGGCCCGCCTGTTCCCATCGTCTCGAACGAGCTGCCGTAGCGGTCGTACATCTCCCGCTTCTGCGGATCGCGGAGCATGTCGAACGCCGCCTGGACCTGTTGAAACTTCTTCTTGGCGGTCTGGTCGTCGGGGTTCATATCAGGGTGGTACTTGCGGGCCAACTTGCGGTAGGCCTTCTCGATCTCCTCTTGCGAGGCGTCGCGGGAAACGCCCAGGATCTTGTAGTAGTCTTCAGCCATTTCGCACCGGCCGTCCCTCGGTAACTGGCCACCACGCCCTAAGTCCTCAGCAGGCTTCATTGTAGCGCCCGTGCCTCGGCCTCATCAAGCGGGCCGCGGGTGGCCGCCTGGGCCACCGCGTGGTGCCGCTGGCGGTCTCCGTGAGGGACCTCGGCAAAAGGAAGAACCGACGGGTGAGCGTCCACGTCGACTCGCCGGCCTGTCCACCCGGACAGGGGAGACGTCGGCATGCTACAGTTGTCAAGGCTCCATTCGAGGAGGAACCGAAGCGTGCGTCGAGCATCCAGAGCCCCGGGCCGCGTAATCGCCGTGTGGTTGTGCGGCCTCGCGGTGTCTCTGACGCCCCTGACCGAGCCCGGCCCCCGCGCCGCCTGGGCCGCGGGCGGAAAGCTCGAGCTGACGGTCGTCGACCGCCAGACGGGAGCGCCGATCCCTTGTCGCATGCACCTGAGAAACGCCGCCGGTCGGCCCCGCAAACCCAAGGGAATGCCCTTTTGGCACGATCACTTCGCCTTTGCCGGGAAAATCACCCTCGAGCTTCCCTTGGGCCAGTACTTCTTCGAGCTGGAAAGGGGGCTCGAATACGTCGAGCGGAGTGGGAATTTCACCATCAATCGCTTCGCCGACGATGCCAAAGAGGTCGACATGCTGCGGTTCGTCGACATGTCGTCGCACGGCTGGTGGTCGGGCGATCTTCACGTCCGCCGGCCGGTTCGCAATATCGAGCTTCTGATGCAGGCCGACGATCTGCACGTGGTTCCGGTCGTCACCTGGTGGAACGACGAAGAACCTTCCAGCGCCGAATCGCCCGCAGAAGGCCCCTTGGTCCAGTTCGACCGAGACCGCTACTACCATCGGATGGCTGGCGGACACGAGCGGGCGGGCGGCACGCTTCTCTTTTTCAATCTGCCGTCTCCACTCAGGCTAGGGGATGCGTCCGAAGAGTACCCCCCACCCATGGTCTACGTGGAGCGAGCCCGAGAGCATCCCAACGCCTGGATCGACCTGACGAAGCCGTTCTGGTGGGACTTGCCCGTGCTCGTGGCCCACGACCAGGTCAACTCGATCCAGATCGCCCATAGCCACATCTCTCGCGACAAGGTGGTCGCAAGCGAAACCGGGGGGAAGCCTCGCGACACGGCGCTCTACCCCGGCGTGGAGGGAATCCCGCGGTGGTCGCAGGCGATCTACTTCCACCTGCTCAATTGCGGGCTGCGGATCCCGCCCACGGCCGGGAGCGGCTCCGGCGTGGCCCCCAATCCGGTCGGTTACAACCGCGTCTACGTCCATGTGGACGGCGAGTTTGACTACGAGAAGTGGTGGGAGAGCCTCCGGGCCGGTCAGGTGGTCGTCACCAACGGGCCGTTGTTGCGACCGACCGTGCGAGGGCAGTTGCCCGGCCACGTCTTCTCCGCGGAAGAAGGGGACAAGCTCGACTTCGAAATCGGCCTGACCCTCTCGACCCGCGAGCCGATCAGCTACCTCGAGTTGATCAAGAACGGCGAGATCGAACACTCCGTCCGGTTCGACGAGTACCGCAAGAACGGCCGGCTCCCCAATCTGCATTTCGACCGGAGCGGCTGGTTTCTGATCCGCGCGGTGACCGATGTGGCCGACACCTACCGCTTCGCCATGACCGGCCCGTACTACGTCCAGATCGGCTACCAGCCGCGAATCAGCAAGCGCTCGGCCCAGTTCTTTCTCGACTGGGTGTACGAGCGGGCCCGGCAGATCAAGTTGGACGACCCGGCCCAGCAGCGGACCGTGCTCGAATACCACCGTCGGGCCCGGGACTTCTGGCAGGACCGTGTTGGGCGGTCGAACGCGGAGTGACCGCGACCGACAGCCGGCCGATGTGCCGGTCGGCCCCTGCGACGCACTCCATTGGCCATCTTCTCCCTTTTGTGTATCTCAGCCTCTCGTCGTTCCCTTCCCGTTTGACGCAGAGACCCAGGTCGATCCCGTGAAATTCTCTTTCGCAAATCGCGTCGTCAGTGCCAATCGAAACATCGATTGTACTTGCCGATCTCCGCGACAGATTGCCCGGCCGCTTTGCTCGACAGGACTTGCCGAAACGGCAGGACCGGGATCTTGGTCATGGGCGATACGACCGGTGCATTCGTCATGACAGGAGAAACTCTCTAAAGTCGCAAGCTGTTGAGACTCGAAACTAATCTTCGGAAGCCTCGTTCCCGCGACTGCGTCTCCATATACGGTTATCGTGCGGGACGGGCTGAAGGGGGGTTACAGCCGGCTTGCGGGCCATTCCTGGATCGGCCTGTCGCTCCGAGTGGAGGACGGGTCGTCTCGGGGTTTCTCCCCTTCGTGATTGTTTGCCGGGCAATTGTTCCGGGAAGTCTCGGGATTCGCGATAAGTTGGTTGGGCCGTGCCTTCTCTATTTTACGGATTTTCGCTGACTTCCGGATACCGAGGCTGCCGATGCAATTACTACGGCGAGGGTCAGAGGGAGCTGAGCCATAGCCGACCTGAAGCGAGTCGTGTCAGGCCCCGACCCAGGTGTTTGCGGATCGGCGCCAGGCTGCCTTAGCCGGCGTGATGGAACGATGAGTGGGTGCCACTCCGCAAACATGGGGGCCCAAGCGGTTCGGTTGGATCGGGCCGATCCGGCCGAAGCCAAGTCGCAACTTAGCGAGAAAGATTCGGAGAGCCTGCAATGAAGGTTTTCACAACTGGTCAGGTCGCCAAGATCTGCAAGGTGGCCCCTCGAACCGTGAGTAAGTGGTTCGACTCAGGTCGCCTGAGGGGATACCGCATCCCCGGATCGCAAGACCGCCGCATTCCGCGTGAGTACTTGATCAAGTTTCTCAAGGAGCACGGAATGCCCTTGGGCGACCTGGAAGACGAGGCCATGGCCAAAGTGCTGATTGTGGCCCAGGACCAGGTCTTGATCGAGAACCTCAAACGGGAACTGCCTGTCGAGCGCTCTTTCAAAGTGGCGGTAGCCGCCAGCGGTTTCGACGCCGGGATTCAAGCCGAGAGCTTCCACCCGGACTGTATTATCGTTGACTTCTCGATCGGCCGTCAGGAGGCACTGCAAATTTGTCAAAATTTGCGTCGCAATAGCGCCTTCGCCGACGTGATCCTGATCGCCTTGCTGCCCGACGACGGCAGCTCGACGAGCTTCGACCGATCGAGCATCAACGAGACGTTCAAGAAACCGTTCGACGCCGCCCTTTTGGCCGAGCGACTCCGCACCCTGATCGGTGCCAAGAAGGAACTCGTTTGAGCCGCGTCCCCTCAACGGGACGCCACCGATGTCGTCCACCACGATTCGCCGGCTTGAATAACCCGCCGCGGTCAAGACCCCCGCGGCGGATAATTTTTCCCGCCCCCAACGCGGCCACCCTCCCGGCCGCAACACGTCTGCCGCTCCCCGTGCCCCAAGAAGCGCGCCGCATTCTCTGCCGCGGTCGCGCGTCCCTTCTCGTGGTCGGTCACCCTCAACCTGTGCTGTGGCCTGGTCGCTGCCACTGTGCTCATGGACGGTAGTACGTGGGGGAGACGGTTTCCCCGCGCACTGGTCTCTTGGCCGCGCACGCCGCAACGGCCACCGTGCCCTCCACCGTCGCCCGGCACTAGGCTTGGGGGACTTGAGGCAAATGCGGCAAGTTCGTGGCTTTGGGGGTGAAAATCGCCGTGTGCGATTGCCGTGCACATCCCGCAAACAAAGGGCTATTGGCGAAAACAGGAACTCTGAGATGCGTCCCGCACGATCGATGCTAGCAGTGCTGGTTCGCTCAGTCTTTTTGAGCGGGTAACGACTGCTCACCGTCGGCTACACGGCGCGTAGTAGCATCAGAGTCTCCAGGCGCCGATTGTTTCTGTAGGTGCGTAAGCGATCGCATATCGGGCACAGTGATCTAGGATTGGTGCGCAGGCGAGGGACTCCGAGTCCTGAACCCTAAGCACTGACCACTGTCCGCTCGCATCGGTCTGAGGCTCGGTCTCGCTAGGTACTACATGTGAGCAAGAATACCCTCGATAGGTTTAGCAAGATGCGTTTGGGTATGGAAAAATGAGTTAAAAGACACTAATATTGTCAAAAGTTGCGAATTTTCCCGTCGATTCGGCCGATTCTAGGGAACGGGGGCGTACGAAGTGGGTAGTGCAGGGCCCCCTATTTCGGGGGGGCAAAAATGCGTTCACGTCCTGATCGACGGCTCTTTGTGCCGGCCAAAGCCGCAGCGATTTCCATCGCGATCCTGCTTCTCGCTCCAGCCGATCCCTTGCCGGCCCAGAGGCCGGAGCCGCTCGAGCCGGATACCGCGTCGGGGTACCGGCTCACCTTGGACCAGTGTATCGGGATTGCCCTGGAAAACCAGCCGGCCATCCGGGCCCAGCATGCGGCGATGTGTGCGGCGGTCGAACGGGGGAAAATCGCCGGCTCCTATTTCCTTCCGCAGATCGATTTCCACGCGCGTTACGCGAACATCGATGAGCCGCGATCGGTCGATATTCCGTCGCCGTTCGCAGGACAGGTAGGGGACGTCTTCTCCAGCGCGGCAGCGTTCTTCGATCTTGCCGGCCAATATGGCGGCAACTTCGCCAACGCGGCGTTGGAGCCCACCGATCCGCTTTTTCCGGTTGCCAATCCCCTATTCAACCAGTCGAGAGACGCGACGAAGAACGGGCTCCCCGACGAGTGGAGCGTCGGCCTGCTCGGCGAAAACAGCCTCACCACCGAGTTCCTCCTCACCCAGCCGTTGTGGACGGGCGGAAAGATCCGCTACCGGCACCAGCAGGCCCAACTCGGCGTCTCCATGGCTTCGGCCGACGTCGCCAAGTCGAAGCAGCAGACGGTGTTCGACGTCACCCGGGCGTATCTGGGCGTGCAATTGGCGGTGGAGCTGAGCCAAGTTATGGACGACGCGGTCGGCCACTTTCGGGCGATCGAGCGGCTCATTCATGCGTTGCTCGACGAGGCAAACGAGCACGTAACGATGGTCGACCTGCACCGGGTTCGGGCCGTCCGGGCGCTTGCCGAGAGCGAGCGGGTCCGTGTCGAACAGGCCGCCCAGATCGCCCACGAAGCGCTCCGGCAAGCGATGGGGCTCGATCCCATGGCCCAGTTCGAGATCGCCGACTACTGCCTGACGGTCGAGCAACGGCACGTCGAGCTTCCCGACATTCTCGGCCAGGCCATGGTCCGACGGCCCGAGCTGGCCAAGGCCCGGCTTGGCGTCCAAATCGCGGGACTCCAACGGCAGTTGGCCGCGGCAGAATACTCTCCCGACCTGGCCCTGTTTGGGCGGTTCGCCACGATCGACGACGACGGAGGGTTTCCGAACCCCAACGATCGCCAGGAGTGGGCGGTCGGGCTGAACCTCGATGCCCCCCTCTATGCGGGTGGCCGGCGGGCCGCACAGAAGAGGCACGCCGACTTCGAGCAGGCCCGCGCAGCACGGCTCCAACAACTCGCCCGCCAGCTCATCACGCTGGAAGTACAAAAGACCTACCTGGAATACGTCGAAATGCACGACCGGCTTGCCTTGGCCAAGACGGCCAGGGAGGAGGCAAGCGGGACGGTCGAAGCGTTGGGGAACGAATACAAGGGAGGTTTCGTCGAAGAGGCGGAGATGCCAGACCACTATGAGGACCTTACCCAAGCCCACCTGGTGCTTGCCCTTGCAGGGACAAGGTACTACACTACAATCTATGGTCACAATATCGCCGTGGCACGCATTCGATTGGTCACCGCCTCCGATGAACAGCAGAGCGCGTCTTCGGAAGCTCAGGTCGGCGTTGCTTACGCTGCTGATCGTTCTTGGGGCGACGCAGGCGACTCCAGCGACGCCGCCGCTGGAGGTCCGAATCTACCGTAGCGTTTCCCCGGACACGCGCGCCGCGGACGCACGCGGCTTCACGAGGCCGATGTTGGATCTTCTGGAAGAGCAACTCGATCTGAAAATCAACTTTGATTTGGTGGAAGGCACAACAGCCGAGGATCTTTACGATTTCGGGGAGAAGATTCACAACGGCTCAGTACACCTCGGCGTCATTTGGGGGCTCGAATACGGTTGGCTTCGCAAGAAGTATGGTCAGCTCGAGCCGTTTGTCGTTTGCGCGCAACATGGCGCGCCCTACCGTTCTCAATTCATGGTTCGCGTCGAATCGGAGGCCCGGAATCTCGCAGACCTGCGGGGCAAGCGGTTGGCCATGTATCCCGATCTCTCTCTAGTCGACCGGGTATACGTGCACGAGCTCCTGAGGCAGAAGGAACACACGCCGGACAGTTACTTTCACGTCTTGCGTTGTGAAAGCTCCAGGCAGGCGATATTCGCCGTAAATAAGGGGCGCGCCGATTGTGTGCTGGTGAACGTCGTGTCCTTCGCACGCTACGGCGCAAACCGGCCTGGCATCAAGCTGCGCGACGTGGAGGCCTCGAGCGAGTTTCCGGAGGTCGTGCTCGTCGGGTCCCGAGACGCGATGAAAAAGCTGCGAGTCGGCCTCTGGGAAGACCTCCGGGACGCCCTGCGCGTTATTCACGAGACGGCGGAAGGCGAGCAATGTGTGGACTTCTGGAGAACCGAGCGATTCGAGCTGTCCGGCGACCGTTTCGAGAGGCTCGTGCGGGAGCGGCTGCGCGATTACCCGATCAGGGTCCTTCATCAACTCGACGGAGCCCCGAGCCCGTGAGACGGAACTTCTCCTTTTCGTTTCCCCACCATGCGAGCCACCGCTGAACGCTGGTCTCCCGCGTCTGCCGATCGGCCGTTTCGTCAATGGCGGGTGCGTCGGGTGCGTCCAACAATTCATCCACGAGCTTCGTAGCGTGATCCCGGACCGCTTCGCTTTCGTCTTCCGCCGTAGCGTGCGCCAACGTTTCGAGAACCGACTTCGCCGCCAATTCCAGCGCGTGGATGTCCCCGGCTGACGAGTCCTTCTTGACGAAGTAAGAATAAAAACCAGTAATCGCACTATCCGTCGTGTCCACTGCCCGATGGGGGGGAGTATCGATGCGCCATTGCAGGTAGCTCCGCACGACGACGTGGGCGCCGTCAGGCTCTCTGGTCAAGATTCTCAGAATCGCCTTGATGGCGCCAATACTATGCTTCATTTCGGAAAGCAGCGGGAGCAGGTCCCCGACGTCGTGGCGAGCCCCTAGGGCTCCATAGCCCTCAACCACGGCGCTAACCACATCCTGAGGCACCTCTCTCGGCTGCTTCTTCCGCGCATCGAGCAAGCCGCGCAGCGTCGCCAAGATCTCCTTCAGTTCCGCCAGGGACGATCCATCTTGTCTCAGGGAGCTGCCGATCTCCGTGAGACTCTCGGTAGCTGCAACGCGAAGCACGAGGAACGAAGTCGGGTCCTCCGCGTACTCCCGGAGCAGCGGAATGCTCTCCTTGTCGTGCAAGTCGCCCAGCGCGGCTGCGGCCGCGAGGCGTACGGGCGGATCTTGGAAGTCGTCGTCCAAGATGTCGCGGATCGGCTGCAACGAGACTTGTGACTGCTGCGGCCTCAGGCTGACAAACGCTCGGAGCGTCGGCGAGAGCAGGCTCGGGTCGTCGAGCATCTCATGGTCTTCCAAGATCCGGTTGACCGCCTTGAAGGCCTCGTCGTAGCGAGTGGAGCCATGTTCGGCGATATGTTGCAGAGTGACGATGAGGAATTCAAGCTCACGCGAGTAGACGACGTCGCCAGCGCGGGGTACGAGGGCGACCAAGCGGCTCTCGGCGTACGCCCCAATCGCGTCGCGACGTTCCAGCCTCACCTCCTGCAAATACGGTGCGACCCCCTTTTTTACCACCTCCGCGATATTGTGGTCCGACCTGTATGCTTTCCTCAAATCGGTGATGAGTTCCCGGGGCTCCATCTCGTCAATTCTGGCCACACAGGCGGGCACCCACTGTTTGTCGTCCGCAGCTTCCGATATCATTGCGACCAGGGTTCCGAGGACTTCCCAACGATCCTGGTCGGATAGCCCCGTCAGCGTCAGCTCGTCAAGATGCTGCCGCATTGAGGCCAGGAGTTCCGTGCCTTCGCGATCCGCGCATTCCCGGATTGCCTCCATCACCTGCGGCGGAGGTGCAAGGTCACAGTAGCATTGGAACACGTGGGCGTCGACCTGCTCGTCTCCCTCATCGAGCAGATCGCGTAGGAGCCCGATCACTTGCTGTCGGGCGGCGCGTAGCATTTCCGCGTTCTGCGATTCCGGAGCCGCACACGCGAGGTGCGAGAGCCGCGAGAGCGCGTGGTGCGTCACCACAGAGTCCGCCGTGTGTCTGACGGCCTCCAGTGTGGAGAGGAAAACGAAGCTGTTGTCGAGATCCAGCGCGTCGAACGCGGCGATCCGGTCCTCCTGGCTCGCTTCAGGGCTAGCGAACGTCTCGAGCAGTTCCGATTGCTCTGGCGGCCGGAAGTACGCATTCCAAATACCCAGGGTCAGGGCGGCGATGAGAGCAATGCCGACCGCCCCGATGGCCGCTCTCCACGTGTGCACTACCGAGGCTCGGCGGAGCATCGCTCGCTGCCGCGCCGTCCATCGCGCCCATCGCGTATGAATCGCGATCCTCATACATTCCGGCAACGAGGGCAAAAGACGCTTGTCCTTGGAACGGCTCCACTGCTGCGTTCGCTCCTCCAATAGCAGTTCCGCCCGGCCGCGGCGGGTCTCGCGGCGCTTGCGCTCGAGCCACTCGCGGAGAGAGGGGACCAGGTAATCATGGGTGAGCTGGTAGTGTTTCTCTGCCGGAAGGGTCGGGTCGGAGGAGTCCGATTCGGTGCACGCAGCGCCTTCGGGATCCGCCGGCGTGATCAGATGGAGGCCGTTGAGGATTCGCAGGACTTCCTCGAAGGCTCCTTCTCGGGCGACGTATCCGGAGGCTTGCAGCAATTCATCACGCGAGCGCACCGTACCTTTGAGCCCATGTTCCGCATCCGGCAGCAGGGAGTAGAAGACTCGGCGGATCGCCCCCTCGTGCAGTTTGTGTTCCGGCGGCGCGTGCGGCCCACTGAACGTGTCTTCCAGGAACTTGAGGCGAATCCCTTCCTCGCCACCCAACTCCTGCAAAGTCGAGGGCTGCCACGGTTTTCCCTTGACCATTTCCGCCAATAGGCTTATGCGCACCGCAATGACGCGGCCGTCTTCCGCCACTTCCTCAACCGCGTGGTGCAAAAACTCCGACTGGTCCGGAGTCGTCTCGCCTAAGTTGTGCGGCAGGCATCCATACGCTCTTCCGAATTCCGCCAAAACCTGTCCGGCATGGGGGACGTCGAACAGGTCGACGGGCGCGCTATTCTTGCCCTCCCTGAGAGGAACCTCCAACTCGTGCATGAATCGCGTCAGCGCCATCCAGAACTCGTCAGGGACCACGAGGATACACTGAACGCGAGGGGCATCGCAATGTCGCAGCGCCTGGGCCAGCTCGCTGCCGCCGTAATCGTGCCTTGCGTGCAGCCACTGCTCGAACTGATCCACGACCACGAGCACTTTCGTGTCCCAAGGGATTCCATGCCCACGCCGCAGTTGAGAAAGGCACTCGATCAGATTGCGGCTATCGGCCAGGTCGGGAAAAGCCTTTTGCAGTCGTCTCAGGAGCTGTCGTTCCGTCCCTTCGGGCGTCGCCTCGACGTAGACATGAACGACGTTCTCACCCAACCGTGGCAAGAGCCCCGCCTTGACCAGCGAGGACTTGCCGCAGCCGCTCGGCCCGTAGATCACGCCCACGCGGAACGTCTCATCCGGGTCCATCGTTTCGATGGCCGTCTTCCAGAACCGAATGCTTTCGGGCAGCCCGTCTCGATCAAAGGGCCCCGGCAACAGCCCGAGGAAGAAATCGGCGTCGTTCTTGTCGAACGATCGCAGCCCCTTTGGCACCACCCGGACCGGCCGGTCGGCAGGCGAGGGAGCCTCAACCGGGCGAGGGACGACATCCGCGGAGATGCGTCGATGTTCCGACGTCCATTGCCGCAGGTCCTCGGCCATGTCGGACGCGGTGGTGTACCGATCGGACGCTCGTTTCGAGAGCGTCTTCAGGCAGATGCGTTCCAGCTCTTTCGGAATGGTATCGCCAAGTTGTCGCGGGGGACGCGGTTCAAGCGTCTTGACTTGTTCCAACAGTTCGTATTTGTCGCTCGCGCGAAACGGGCGCTTCCCGGTAAGCAGCTCGTAAAAGACGACGCCAAGACTGAAGACATCCGATCGGCTGTCGACGAGATGGCCTTCACTGCGGGCCTGTTCGGGGCTCATGTAGGCCGGCGTGCCCGTGCAGTGACGACCTCTTCCAAACTCGATCTCTTTGAGGGCCAACCCGAAGTCGGTGAGGTACGGTTTCCCCGCGGCATCGACGAGAATGTTGGCTGGCTTCACGTCGCGGTGCGCAAGCACGTTGTGCGTGTGGGCGTAATGCAACGCGTCCGCCACGGCTGCCACCATCGCCGCCGATTCGACATGGGAAGGGCGTGCACGCGCGATCACCGCCGCGAGGTTTCTGCCGCTGATTAGCTTGGAAACGACGTAGCACACACCATCGTCGCTTCGGCCAACGTCATAGACGGGCACAATCCCCTCATGGTCGAGACTGGCAACAACCCGCGCTTCGGCAAGGTAGCGGTCTCTGTCCTCTGGAGTCGCAACCCGATGGCGGTGCGGCACTTTGATGGCGACCGGTCGGTTCAACTCGTCATCACGAGCGAGGTAGACCCTTCCGAAGGCCCCTGCGCCCAGTGTCTTGACGACGCGATACCGGCCGATTCTCTCCGGCTGGACCTTGGGACAGTCGCCCGGGCCGGGAGTCCCTGGCCCTGTTCCACCCCAGTCGACGGTTTCCGGCGGGTTCCCTGAGTCGGCCATGGCCTATGGCGAAGCTCTCAAGGGATTTGACTAACCGTGCATCTTTCCCTCCATTGTGCTGACCAGGAATCGAAAAAGCAATACCCCTTGACCGGGCCCTCCCGCGGCAACGCGCCGGAACGATGCCCTGGAAGAGGCCCGGGGAGTCGGGAACACGCACCGGAAACCGCCGCTCGTACGCGGACGGAGCCCATTGGCCCAGACTCCCCATAGTACTTACTCCCTCCAAGTCGCCACTCGACCGTTGCGTTGCCAGCGCCGGGCACCCCGTCCATCGGAGTAGGCGCACCTGGGCGTTTGCGTCAACGCCTACCGGGTGTCGTTGTGCGATATGCCCCCTGTCGAGGTGGCCGGTGGCCTACAACCTTTGTTGGGGGGCCAGAGGCTTGCCACGGCGGTCCTCATTTCGGCGGGCATCAGGGCGGGCCGCGTTGGGTCGACTTACCCCGGCGTCCGGTTGCCTGACGTGCCGTCGGGCGGGTACCATGGGACGCATGCCCGACGAGAACTACAGAATGGCGACCGAATCACGCATGCCGCACGTGGCTGGGCCCGTGCTGATCGCCCTGGCGGCCACTGTGGCGACGGTGGGGACGCTTGCGCCGGAGGGGTGGGGGCCGGGGGTCACTTGCGATGAGATGTATCATATTGCCGTGGGCAAGCGGCTGGTGATGGCGTTGCGGCAGCAGGGGGCGGGTTTCTTTGCGCCGGGGAATATCGAGAGGAATTTCCCTTGGTCGCCGGATGGGGCGCCGGTGCACCCGCCGTTGGGGAACTGGGTGCTCGGCTTTACGCACCATGTGTTCGACGTTGCGCCGGACGATCCCCGGGCGGTTTCGATCCTGCCGGCCCGGTTTGCGCCGGCTTTGGGGTTCGGGTTGCTCGTGTTGCTGGTTGGGCTTTGGACGACGCGAGCGGAGGGTCCCCTGGCGGGCACGGCGGCGGCCGCTGCCGTGGTGCTGGTGCCGCGGCTGTTCGCCCACGCTCATCTGGCGGCCCTGGACATGCTCACGGCGCTCATGTTCGTGGCCGCCGTGCTGGCGGTCGCCGATGCGGAGGCTCGGGGCGACCGGCTCTGGCGATACGGCCTGGCCGGCGTGATCTGGGGACTGGCCATGCTCACGCGCTTTCATGGCCTGTTGGTGCTCCCGCCGGTCGTCGTGTGGCTGGCGTGGCGGCTGCGGCATCGGGCGGTGCTGCCGATTCTGGCTTGGGCGGGGGCGGGGGTGGCCACGTTTTTCGCCGGGTGGCCCTGGCTGTGGCTGGCGCCGATCGCCCACATGAAGCAGCTCTTCGCCAGCGCGACCGGCAGGCAGGCGGTCCACGTCTTCTATCTCGGCCGAGTGTGGGCCGACCGAGAGGCCCCGTGGCACTACCCGCTGGTGATGTTCGTGGTTGCCCTGCCGATGGGGCTCTTGTTGTTGGGGCTTTTGGGGGCGTGGGCCAGTCGCCGGACGTGGAACGCCAAACCGGGCTACCTGCTGGTGGTGGGGACGCTGGGGTTCATGCTGCTGGTGTTCGCCTGGCCGGGCACGCCCGTGTACGACGGCGTCCGCTTGTTCCTGATGGTCTTCCCCCTCTGGGCGATCTCGGTGGGGATCGGGGCCAAGTGGGTGGTCGAGCACCCTGCCTGGAAGGGGATTGCGGTTGGATGGCGGCTGACGGCCGTGGGGCTGTTCATCGCGCTCCAGGGTGCTGGGCTGGTGCTCTATCATCCGTGCCAGTTGAGCCACTACAGCCTTCTGGTGGGCGGGCTTCGGGGGGCGGAGAAGCTGGGATTCGAGGTGACCTATTGGGGGGATGCCGTACCGGAATCCGTTCTCGCCGAGGCGGCCCGCCGTACGCGAGGGGAGCCGGTCCTCTTTGCACCAAGCTTGGCGTATTTCCAGCTCGAGGGGGTGTGGCGGAGCTCGCCGGCACTGACGGAGAAAGCCCGGATTGACGGGCGTGTCCCCCTGGCCGGCTGGGAGCAGGGCTGGTCTCAGCCGCCCCTAGGGGCCCGGTATGCCGTGTTGTACCACCGCAAGGCGGAGTTGGAGGCCCCGGGGGCCATCCCGCGGCGTCTCTGGTCCATGGGGGTAGTGGCGGAGCGGAAGAGGCAGGGCGTTTGGCTGGCCCGTTTGGTGGAATTGCCGACCGTCCCCGCGCAAGGGGGTCTGCCGGGGGCGATTTCGGCGCCCGGAGCCAGATAGCGCCGGCCAGCGGTTACCCCTCGACGGGCGTCGTCCGTAGACTACAATGGAAGCTGGCTTTGCGTTTGCCCTCCCCCCGGTCGAGCCAAGCAGAATGGGCCCACTGAGCCATTTTGACGCCCAGGGAGCCAGCCGGATGGTCGACGTGGGCGATAAGGACGTTACGGTGCGGCGGGCCCGAGCGAGCGGCCGAGTCCGGATGCGGCCCGAGACCCTCCAGTTGATTCGCGACCGCAAGGTTGGCAAGGGGGACGTGCTCGAGGTCGCCCGGCTGGCCGGGATCATGGCCGCCAAACGGACCGGGGAACTCGTGCCGCTGTGTCACGTGCTGCCGTTGGACGGCGTATCGGTTCGGTTTGAATTCCCGGACGCTGCCACCCTGGCGATCGAAGCGGAAGCCCGGGCAACGGCGCGAACCGGGGTGGAGATGGAGGCGCTCTGTGCCGTAAGCATTGCCGCGGTGACGGTTTACGACATGTGCAAGTCGGTGGATCGGGCGATGGTGATCGACCGAGTCCGCCTGGAGGAGAAATCGGGGGGCCGAAGCGGCCATTTCCTCAGAGAAGACTGAGCCAACCACACCTTGAAGCGCGTCGGCGTCGCACCGCTTGATGCCTTGTCGCAATCAGGGAAGCATTGATGAGCCAAGGGATCAAGGATTTCGGGACGACGCCCAGAGATCTCCGCACTCTGTATGCGCCGATTCGCGAGGATCTCAAGGAGGTCGAACGGATCCTCCTCGCCGAGCTATCCAGCAAGTATCCGTTCGTCGATCAACTGGCGAGACACGGGTTTCGGTTTGGAGGCAAGCGGCTGAGGCCCGCGCTGGTGCTGCTCTCGGGCAAGGCGTGTGGTGGAGTGACCCCCGAACACGTCACGCTGGCGGCGGTGGTCGAGATGTTCCACACGGCCACGCTGATCCACGACGACGTGCTCGACGAAGCCACGCTCCGCCGCCACTTGGAAACGGTCAACGCCCGCTGGGACAACGAAACCAGCGTGCTCCTCGGAGACTACCTGTTCACGCGGGCCATGTGCCTGGTCAGCTCGCTGGATAGCACGTTCGCCTGGCGGGCGATTTCGGAGGCGGGCAAGACCGTGTGCGAGGGCGAGTTGAGACAGATCGAGACGCGCGGCAACTACGAGCTGCGCGAGAAGGCCTACCTGGACATCATCGCGGGCAAGACCGCCGCGTTGTGTGCCTGCTGTTGTCGGCTGGGGGCCCATTACGCGGGTGCCGACGCGGAGCAGCGTGAGTCCTATGGGCGGTTCGGGCAGGACCTCGGGGTAGCCTTCCAAATCATCGACGACGTGCTGGACGTGCTCGGCGACGAGGCCACCGCGGGGAAGTCGCTGGGAACGGACCTGCGCAAACAGAAGCCGACGCTGCCGCTGATCCGGCTGTTGAGCCGGCTCGACGGCCGGGAGCGGGACGAGCTGGTGGCGATGCTCGCACGTCCGAGCAACCACCATCGCGACTTCCTGAAGCACCGGCTGGAGAACTGCGACGCGATCTCCTACGCCCGAGAGAAGGCGATCTGGTTTGCCCGCCGTGCCGCCGAGCAGCTCCCCTGTCCGCCGGCAACGGTCGCCGACGAGGCGCTGCGGGGGATTGTCGAGTTCGTCGTCACCCGGAAACGATAGGCCAAACCACTCATGAGGCCGGTAGCGCAGGCTTCCGAGCTGTGAAATCGGCGACGCGGGCAGGATGCCCGCGCTACGACGCTGCGCCATGAATCGTCCGGGATAGGCTTGCCGTCTGCCCCGGGCGGGTCTTGGCTACTCGCGGGGGCGGGGTGATTCGGAAAGCATGGGGCGGAGCTCGTCGACGAAATCGTGTGCGTCTTCGAATTCCCGGTAGACGCTGGCAAAACGGACGTAGGCGACCTGGTCCAGCTCGCGAAGATGCCGCATCACCAGCTCGCCCAGGTAGCCGGTGCCCACCTCCGATTCGAAATGCGTCTCCACGTGGTTTTCGACGTCCCAGACGATGGCCTCCAGCTTGGAGTCGCTGATCGGGCGCTTCCAGCACGCTTTCTCCAGCCCTGACTTCAGCTTGTTGCGGTCGTAGGGCACTCGCGCACCATCCTTCTTGACGACCTTGAGATGGGATCGCTCGATCCGCTCGTAAGTCGTGTAGCGCCGCTTGCAGGCCAGACACTGGCGTCTCCGCCGGATTGTGTAACCGTCCTCGCCAGCCCGCGAATCGGTCACCCGATCATTGTCGGCTTGGCAGAAAGGGCATCTCATAGCGCGGTGAACTCGCAGCCCCGCTCTCGTGCTATACGAACGCACAATAACGTACTATAGCAGCAGCCGACAACCCGTGACAACAAGAAGCTGTCGGAAAAGAGGCGTCGCGTCGGGAATGCTGCTGCGGGAGGCGGCTGTGGTTCTGGAGGCTTCGCGAATAGCGGAAAAACTAGGAATTCTGCGCAACACAGGAAACCTGCGATGTTTGCGTTGGGTGGCTGGCCGACCGGTTCGAGGGGGCCGTCCTGCCTAGTGACGAGTGACTCCATGCACTTTATAATGCCTCAGGCTGGTTATCCCGTTGGGCGGTCTCGTGGAAAGGATCGGAAGCGATGAAATGTCCGAGTTGCGGCGCAGAGGTTGCTGAGAACGTGGTCATATGTCACGGGTGCGGTGCCCGAATCGAGCCCGAGGCCGGATCGGAGCCCGCTGCCGGAGCAGGAGCGGAAGTTGCTTCGCGGGCGTCTTCCGCAGAAGCGGCTCCGGCGAGCGGCCAAGGTGCCGCGGACGCGGCCGGGGGAGGCGAGTGCCCGCCGCCGTGGCGGTACTCGATCAAAGACATGCGGATCGTCTGGATCAACATGTTTGTGCTGACGCTGGCCTTTGTGGTCGTCGGCATTTGGCTCAGCAGCAGCCGAGACAATTGGCCCGGCTGGCTCGGCTGGCTGACGCCGTCTGTCTTCTGGGGCGTGATGCTCGGCCTCCCCGGCGTGCTGTGGCTCTATCAGCTCTGCAAGTTGATCTATCGCACGACGATCCGTTACGACTTGGACGAATCCCGCCTGATTCACAAAGAGGGCATCTTCGTCTTCAGGACGAACGTGATCGAGCTGATCCGCATCGGCGACATGGCCGCGACCCAGAACCTCTTGGAGAGGTTCGTTTGCGGCGGCATCGGGAAGGTGCGGGTTCACTCGGAGGATCCCACCGATCCGATTCTGTTGCTGCGAGGGCTGGAGCACCACGAGAGCGTCTTCCGGCAAATCGACAAGAAGCGGGCGGAGGCGCGAAAGAAGAAAGCGTTCGTTAAGGCCTAGCGGGACGTCTCGCAGACTCCACCTGGCCGATGCCCCCAAGCAGAGTGGCGCCGGCGATGCCGGTCGCGTCGTGACTCGTGGTGGAGGTGGTGCGTTTCACGCACCCACCCCTTTCAAGCTGTCACTGCAAGCATGCTAAAACCCGGGAGAAACGACGGTTTGTGGCTCGCGTTGGCGCAGAATCGAGCATCCCTCGGGAGTCGATTCTCGGCGTGATCGAACGGGCGAATCGAAGAACGCTATGTTTTGCGATGTCAAACTTACCTAGCTTTCCAGCATCGAGACACCGCAGTCAATGCTAGCTTTAAAGGGGTGGTTTCACGCACCCTACTTCTTGGCCCAGCAGTGTCTCGCGGCCGGACGCGCGATATTGAGAAACTGCGTGACGCGCCGGAGATGGCGTGGCAGACGAGCCAGCACTTGATGTGATTCGGGTCACGTCGAATTCCGGCGTGCGCGCCAGGCCGCAAATGTGCGGGCTGTAGCTGCTACGCAGAAACTATCTAACACCAAGTTCGGCGACAAACCAAGAGTTGGTCGCTTCATGGCATATCGAGCGTCCACGGTCATTGGCATTGCCGTTTTGCTGGCAGTGATCGTTGCCTTGCTTGGAAGATGTTGGCATCTTCGATCCACAAGAATGAACGAGCCCTTATTGAACGAGAATCCATGGGTCGTCCGCACCGATTTCGATGATGACTCAGCATGGGAAGTCATCTGCGATCTGATTCGGGCTCCGGTGCGCAGCATCGCGGGTGATTTTTGCGCCTACGTGGCCTTCGTTGACTCGGTTGAATACAAAGACCTCAGCAAGGAAGAAGTACTGGCACGCCTACCAGACAACTATAACCACACGTTCCTTTTCATCGTTGATCGCACCACGACTTCCCACTCGGAGTTCCCGATACTCGTTGTTGATTTGTACCATGAACGGGGACGCGAGTTCCGCGCCGGGGTGCCACTTCCCTGAAAGAGTCTTCCGCGTCAAGTGGCTCCTGGCGTTTTTCGGGAGGCACCCCGATCCTGGAAGCTGGGGTCAGCTTCTTCAGACCGGGACGTATCGTTATGTCGGAGGATTCGGGTTGGACGTCGGGTTGTCACGGTCTTCGTTTTCGAGGTCGTCGAGCCGTTCTTTTCGGTTGCGGCTGCACCCCAACACATCCCTTCGTGGATCCGACTGCCGATTCCGGCAGGCGTTCCGCCGGCAGCCGCTCCGGAGAGGAGCGCCCGCCAGGCAGGCACGGAATATTCTGCTGCGACCGTCTCGCGGACACGTGGCCGTCTCAATCAGCTTGACGCCCGGCTCGGGGCCGAGTCCAAGTGGCACCTCAGACTGGCCTCGTGTCGCGAGGGCCTCTTCTTCCCGGTGGGAACAAGGGCCGATGCAACCGTCACTCCTCCTTCTCGCTCCTTATCGTTTTCCAAGGCCCTCCTCCGAGCCCCTTCCGCCTTCACCGTCGCCTCGGCCCTCACGCGCTGGCGAAGCCTCCCGGGGCCGAGGCGATGGGGAAGGCGGATGGGGCGGACCCCTTCTGTCGAGCCCGAGCGGAGGTCTTCGCGCCCTACGTCGCCGCCGGTCGCAGTTTGTGTGGCGGCGGGCCGCCAATCACGTACGGTTCGTTGTATTTCACCATGTGCCAGACGATCGTCGCCAGCCGACGCATCACCGCCACCCGTGCTATCTTCGATCCTCGACGCTTCTTGATCCGCTGGTACCACGCCTTCATCGCCCGGTCACGCCGCAAGACGTGCAGGACCAACTGCCCCAGGATGAAACGGGCCATCGCGCTGCCTTGCTTGGTGATCGAGCCCAGCCGGTCGGTCGCCTGGCCCGAGTTGCGGCAACCAGGCGTCAGACCCCAATAGTTCGCCAGGCTCCCCGGACGCGGGAAACGCTCGATCGAGCCGATCCGCGAGGCCAACGCCAAGCTGCTGTAGGCGGCACACCCGGGGATCGTCGCCACCACGGCCGCCGTCTTGTGCTTTGCCTGACGCGTGCCGATCTCCGTCTGGAGCTCGTCGATCTGGTCGTCCCACAGCGCCCACTGCTTCAACAGCAAGTCCAGCTCCAAGCGGTCCATGCGGCCCAATGCAAGCTTCCCCAGCCACTTCCGCCCGCGGATCGTGTCCAGCCCCTTCGTCGGGCACTCCTGCTCCAGGTTGTGTTTGCGCAGCACGTGCTTGATCCGGTTGATCGTGCGGTTGCGGAGCTGGCCGAGGCGTTGGCGAAGTACGGTCACCTGCCGGCCGTCGGCGTCCTCCTGGCAGGGCAACTGAACCCGCCGGACGCCCTGCACCCGCTTGCCGGCCAACAGCCGGTGGCGGTTGAGCCAGAGCATCTCGCACAAAGCGCCCGCGTCGCGGCGGTCGGTCTTCTTCTTCGACCTTTTCTCCGGCTGGACCATGATCAGTTCTCGACAATCGTATTCGGCCAGAAGCTCCACCAGCCAGTCGTTGAAGCCGCAGACTTCGAGGATCGCCACGAACCCGTCGCCGCCCGCCTCCTCGTCCATCCCGGCAAAAAACGCCCGCACGCGCCGCCACTCGGTGCTCACCTGCCGTCGGAGGGTCACGTCCCCCTCCTCGTTGCGGACACACACGGTCAACTGCTTGCGGTGCTGGTCAATCCCAAGGTACAACATAGTCGGTTCTCCTGCGTGCTACGGGAAGTGTCAAACGTCAACACTCTTCTTATAACACCAGGAGAACCACTCTTTCATAGAATCAGCTGGCTTGTCCAGCAGTGCCAGCCAACCAGGAAAGCACTGCTGGACAAGCCAGCAGTGGCACCCGAGCGGCGCTTGGCAAACGTCGCCAGCAGGCCGATGCCCAACAGCCCTGTTCAGGCCCTGGGAACGCCGCAGCGGAGAGGCGGCGGTTGGCGTCGTCCTACTTCTCGCCCTTCTTCCCCCCGTCGCCGGCCGGCTGGCCGCTCTTCTTTTCCGATCCCGCGGCGGTCCAGTCTCGGCGCTGGCGCGAGCTGGGGATGTCCATCGCCTTGCGATACTTGGTCACGGTGCGCCGGGCGACCGTGATGCCGTGCTTGGCCAGCTCCTTGACCAGATCCTCGTCGCTCAAGGGGCCCTGCTTGTCCTCGCCGTCGACGATTTCCTGGAGTCTCAGCCGGACCGTGTCCCAGGCGACTTCCTCGCCGTCGGCGCCGACCGTGCCGCCGCAGAAGAACCGCTTCAGGGGGAAGATGCCGCGGGGGGTCTGAATCCACTTGTCGTCGACCGCCCGGCTCACCGTGGTGACGTGGACCCCCACCTTGTCGGCGATCTGCTGCATCTTCAACGGCTCGATGAACTCGGGCCCCCGCGTGAGAAACTCGGTCTGGTGATCGACGATCGCCTGGGCCACCCGGGTGAGCGTGTTGCGACGCTGCTGGATCGAGTCGATCAGCCACTGGGCCGAATTGAACTTCCGCTTGATGAACTCCCGCGTCTCCTCGTTCGCCGTGCCGCTGGCCAGCAGCCTGCGGTAGTAGGGGCTGATGAACAAATGCGGCGTGCGGCCGTCCTCCAGTCGGACCTTGTAGCCGCCCCCTTCGGCCGGCTCGACGAACACGTCGGGCGTGACGGTGGGAACGAAGGCCTCGTTGAATCGCGCTCCCGGCTTGGGATTCAGCTTGCGGAGATCCCGGATCGTCTCCTGGATCACGTCGATCGGATACCCGGTCCGCTTGGCGATCGCCGGCAAGCGGTTGTGCTCCAGATCTTCCAGATGGCTGGAGATCAGCGTTTGCAGTTGCTCGTAGTACGGCATGCCGGGCGTCAATTGCAGCAGCAAGCACTCGCGCAGATCCCGGGCCGCAACGCCGGGCGGGTCGAGCCGGTGAATGACGGCCAACGCCTGCTTGGCCAGCGCGAGGTCCTCCTCCGTGGCGTCCGAGCCGATCAGGTCCTCCAGGCTGCTCTGAAGGTACCCGTTGGAATCCAGGTTGTAGATGATCCGATCGGCCATCGCCCGAAGCTTGCGATCCAGATTGAACCACCCCAACTGCTCGTGCAGGTAATCCTGGAGGGACTGGGGGCGGGCCGCCATGTTGGCCATGGCGTCGTGTTGGCGATCGCCCTCCTCGGCGACTCGATTTCGCGAGGGCCGGGTGTGCTCCTCGAAATGATCCGGCCACTCCTCGTCCATCTTCAAGAGCCGCTCGAAGTCGTCCTCGTTGTCGGTCGACTCGTCGATGACCAGCTCGCGCTCTTCGTCGGTGGGCGAATCGGGGGCTTCCGGCGCTTCGTAGTCGGCCTCGTCGGTGGGCAGATCCGGGTCCTGTTCCTGCATCTCCAGGACGGGGTTCTCCTCCATCTCCTGCTCGATCCGTTCCTCCAGCGCCAGGATCGGCAACTGGAGGATCTCCATCGACTGGATCATCCGCGGTGCGAGCACCTGTTTCTGAACCTGTCGAAGCTCTTGACCGAGAGAGAGTCGCATGGGAACCGCGGGCTAGAAATCCGGGACGGGAGATTGGTGATTAGGCATCAAACACGATCGAGTCACTCAATTGTACCGTATAGACCTCGCCGGTCAAAACTGCTGACGGCCGTTGAGGGCGTCGGAGAGCATCTCCTTGTTGGCAAATTCCAGCACACTGCCGGTTGTGATCCCCCGAGCGAGCCGGGTGACGCGGATCGGCAACTCCGAAAGGAGGTTGGAAATGTGCAGCGCCGTGCCGTCGCCCTCCACGGTGGGATTGGTCGCCATGATCAACTCCCGGAACCGGCCCCCCCGGACCCGGCGAACCAGGGCTTCGATGGTGAGCTGATCCGGGCCAATACCCTCCAGCGGAGCAATCCGTCCCAGCAATACGTGGTACAGGCCGCGATACGAGCCGCTCTGCTCCAGGGCCATCAAGTCTCTCGGCTGTTCGACCACGCAAAGGAGGTCACGCTCCCGCTTCGGGTCTCGGCAGATTGTGCATTCTTCCTCTTCTGCCAAATTATAGCAGGCTCGGCAATATCGGACGTTCTGCTTGACGTTGCGGATCGCGTCGGCCAGGGCCAATGCCTCCGGCGCGGAGACCCGCAGTACGTGGTACGTCAACCGCTCCGCCGACTTCTTGCCGATGCCGGGCAGCTTGGCAAACTCGTTGATCAAGTTGCTGACCGATTCGGAGAGTTCCGACATGGCCACGCGATCCCTATGGAACTGCTCGACGCTCGTCGTGGACCGTCAATCCTTGCTCTGGGAGTTGGGTGCCACTGGCGTCTCGCCAGTGCGTCCATGGAAGCACGGGCAAGATGCCCGTGCCACCCACAAACGGTTGACACACCACTAGGTCGAATCGGGCTCCTGCTCGCCAAGCATATCGCCCAAGGCCGCGTCCAATCCGGGGACTTCCAGTCCCCCGGCCAACGATTTCATCGCCTCCATGTGGAGCTGTTTTGCCTTGCCGATCGCCTGGTTCACCGCCGTGCTGACGAGATCTTCGATCATTTCGCCGTCGCCCTGCTCGACGAGCTGCTTGTCGATGTGGCAGCGGAGGACCTCCAACAGGCCATTGACCTCCACCTCAACCATGCCCCCGCCGGCTGAGCCGGTGGCGCGGCGGCCTCGCAACTCCTGGTTGAGCCCCTGCATTCGGCCACTGATCTCGTGGGCCTGTCTGAGCAGGGACGTGAGGTT
>DATKZH010000285.1:0-9915 GCA_035528065.1 Thermoguttaceae bacterium
GAGACCTCCGACGTGATCTTCACCATCGTCGGCTACCCGGCCGACGTCCGCGCCGTGATCCTCGGTGAGGACGGCGTCTTGGCCGGGTGCGAGGAGGGGAAAGTCATCGTCGACATGACCACCAGCGAGCCGTCCTTGGCCATCGAGATCGCCGAAGCCGCGGCCGAGAAAGGAGTCCAGGCGGTTGACGCCCCCGTCTCCGGCGGCGACGTCGGTGCCCGAGAGGCCACGCTCTCGATCATGATCGGCGGCGACAAGGACGTCGTCGAGGCACTCGGGCCTTGTTGGCAGGCGATGGGCCGGACGATCGTCCACCAGGGCGGTCCCGGGGCGGGCCAGCACACGAAGATGGTCAACCAGGTCCTGATCGCCACGAACATGATCGGCGTCTGCGAGGCCCTGCTCTACGGGTATCGCGCCGGGCTCGACCTGGTGACGGTGATGAAGTCGGTCGCCTCGGGGGCCGCCGGGAGCTGGTCGCTCACGAACCTGGGTGCCCGGATCATCGACAACAACTTCGATCCCGGCTTCTTCGTCGAGCATTTCGTCAAGGACATGGGCATCGCCCTGGAGGAGTCGAAGCGGATGGGGCTGTCGATGCCGGGGTTGGCCTTGGCCCATCAGCTCTATCTCTCGCTTTTGGCCCTCGGCCACGGTCGCGGCGGCACGCAGGCCCTGATGCTCGCGTTGGCCTCGATGTCGGGTATCGACTGGAAGACGCGGGAATAGCGATTCGATCGCCACGCGTCGACGCCGAGTGGGTCCACGCTGACGCCCCGTTTTGCGTTGTCGCGGCCACGTGGTTGTCTTTCCGCCGAAAGTTGCACCGCCCCGGAATCCGGATTAGGATAGTCCTGTCGAGGGCGAGCGAACCGGCGGGGCCGTCCCTCTTGGGGAAGCTCGCCCGGCCCAGCGGGCCCCGATCACGCCGAAGGGTTCCATCACCGATTCCAGTCGAAAGAGGAAAGCCATGCACAAGACGAGACGCGCATCAAGACTCTGGGTAGCGGCACTGGCAACGCTGACCTTGCTCGTGGCCGGCCAAGCCAAGGCCGAGGATCCCGGGATCGAGTTCGAGGGAAAGGCCGGCCCCGGCGTGGGAAAGCACATCGTGTTCGTCACCGGCGACGAAGAGTACCGCTCCGAAGACTCGATGCCCCAGTTGGCCAAGATCCTCGCCGTCCACCACGGCTTCAAGTGCACCGTGCTCTTTGCGATCAACAAGGAGACGGGCGAGATCGATCCGATGACGTCCGACAACATCCCCGGGCTGGAAGCCCTGGAAACGGCCGACCTGATGGTGATGTTCCTGCGGTTTCGCGAGCTGCCCGACGAGCAGATGAAGCGGATCATCGACTACACCAATTCGGGCAAGCCGATCGTGGCCTTGAGGACTTCCACGCACGCCTTCTTCTACCGCAAGCACTTGGACGGCCCTTACGCCAAATACACCTGGCAGCGCGACCTCGGCGGCGGTTACGGCCGAGAAGTGCTGGGCGAGACCTGGATCGCGCACTACGGGCATCATAAGAAGGAGAGCACGCGCGGGCTGGTGGCCAAGGGAATGGAGGACCACCCGATCGTCAAGGGGATCGACGACATCTGGGGACCGTCCGACGTCTACGACATCACCACCCTCTCCGGCGACAGCAAGCCCGTCGTGATGGGCCAGGTCCTCTCCGGCATGGATCCCAAAGACGGACCCAACCCCGACAAGGAGCTCAAGCCGCTGGCGTGGATCAAGACCTACACGGGCACCGAGGGCAAGGCCTCCCGCATCTTCTGCACCACCCTGGGCCACGGCGACGACCTGAAGAACGAAGGGGTCCGCCGGATGCTGGTCAACGCCTGCTATTGGGGCCTCGGCATGGAGGACGGCATGCCCGCCCAAGCCAAGGTCGACCTCGTCGGCAAGTACGACCCGAACCCGATCGGCACGCGCGGACACAAGCCGGGCCTGAAGCCGTCGGATCACAAGATCGACTGAGTGGTTGTCCGGAGAGCCGGGTACGGCAAGTCCGCTTTCCCTCGGGGAGAGGGATAGTATGAGGGGTTTCACGCGTGTCACGCGGTAGCGACGGGGTGGGCTGACGGCGGTTCCCCCGTTGCGTGACGTGATGCGGCATCCCGGCGGTGGCAGCACGTGCCCGTCGCGCGATGCCTGGGACCTGACAGAACTTGCTGGCCGCGTCAAGAAATCGGCATGTTGTCCCCGCAACTGGTGTCCCCGCAACTGTTGTCGCCGGAATGGTGGCGTGCCCGGAATTGCGCGGAATTGTCCAGCCCCGGCGAGGGCCAAGGCGCTCTTTCATGGCAATCTCCGCCTCAGAATGGTCGCCGCGCACCGTGAGCCACTTCCTCGATTGCCTGCTTTTCTGCTATAATCCGAGGTTGGGGCGGATGAACGCCATGGGGAGCGGCGATGAACGAGCACCCCAACAAGCACATTCGTGAGGCGGTCAACTACGCGTTGGAGCACGGTTGGCGTCTTCGGAAGGCCGGCCCTCGGGCCCATGTTTGGGGAGTGCTGCTCTGCCCTCATGACGCGCGGGATGGCTGCCGCCAGCAGGTATTCTCGACGCCGCGCGTGCCGGAGAACCACGCGGCGCGTATTCGGCGCGTGGTGGACCACTGTCCGCACCAGTTCGACGACGAGGAGGAATGATCATGGCGACGTATCGGTTCACCGTGATACTGGCCGGTCTGCGTGAAATCTCGGACGAGCTGGCGGACGCGCTGTTCGAGGCCGGCTGCGACGACGGCTCGCCGTGGTCGAGCCAAGGCGTCGCTGCCGTGGGCTTCGACCGCGAGGCGGAATCGTTTGAGCAGGCGGTACGCTCGGCGGTCGCGGACGTGCAGAAGGCCGGCTGTCACGTCGCTTGGGTCAAGATCGAGCCGGAGGACCTCGTGGAGTCCACTGCGGCCGGAGACGCCCCGGCTGCGAAGAAGTAGGTTTTCTCCCGGCTTTCGCCCACCCCGATCCGCAAAACGCAGGGGAGTCGCAGGGTGCTCTCTGAGCACCGTTGTTTGTTTGACTCGCGCGCTCGCGAGGCCTTGAATGGTGCTCGGAGAGCGCCCTACGGCTGCCATCGCTACTCCTGGCCGAGGGCTTCGATCGCGGCGACGATCGCCGCTTTCAACCGATCGCCGTCATAGCCCTCCGGCGGCTCCCGCTGGTTCAGCTTGACTTCCGCGACCGCATCTTGGAGCACCGCCGCTGCCTCCTGCACTGCCCGGCTGCGGTCGCCGGCCTGTTGCCGCTTCTGAACGAGATCCCACAGGGTCTGGTAAAGATAGAAGTCCTCGGCCCCCTCGCGGCACCGCTCGAAGTGGATCGTGGGGTAGAGGCCCTCGCGGCCGTAGCAGAGCATGGCCGTATCGGGCTCGCGGCCGTCCAGGTCGAAGAACTGGTAGCCGTGCAGCACGTTCAGGTGCCACTGCCACCGGGCGCGCACGCCCTTGAGGTATTCGCTCCATTGGTAGAGCCCGAAGCTGTAGCGGGTGCGCCCCTGGTTGTAGATGTGGATCTCCTTGCCCAGCCGATCGGCCTCGGACATCACTGACGGGTCGTGGTTATTCAGGCTGCTGACGTCGAGGGCCTCGAAGAACCGCTGGTGCCAGTAGCCCAGGTCGTCGAGGTCCGTGGGCCGGCCGGTGAACGAGACGCTGTAGCTGCCGCTGGTGCGAACCGTCTCGGGAAACGCCGCACTGACCTTGCCCATCATCCGCATGAACTCCAGCTCGCGCTCGGCCTTGTCGCGGACCCGGGTCTCGTCGCACATCGCGTAGTAGATCAAGGGCCAACCCTGCTCGCGCCCGTGCGCGTCGACCGCCTGCCAGGCACGCATCAAGGCTTCCTCGTACGCGAGGCCGCTCTGCTCTTCCACCTTGGCACCGGTCTGGCCCTTCTCATATCCCTGGTGCAGCCCGACGAAGCGGATGCCCCCGTAGCCGTTGACGGGCTTGTCGAAGCCGTGCTTTCGGAGCAGCGCGAAGAAACGATCCATCTCGCCGAAGTCGATTTCCGGCTTGCCCTCCTGCCAGCCCTTGAGCTGCCAGCTCGGCCCGCCCGAGACGGCGTTCATCCCGTGCTCGTGGAGCGTTCGCAACGTCTGTTCCAGAACCGGCCCGCGGCGATCCTCGGGGACCAGGCTTGGCGGCATGAGACCGAAGAACCCCATCAGGTAGTCGGTCTCCCGGTCGATCGAAACGGGCCGCACGGACAGCTCCAGCGGCACGCGCAAAAGTGTCTTGCCGGAGGAATCCTTCAGCACGAGCCCACCGCGATACGCTCCCGCCGGCGTGCCCCGGGGCACGAGCACCGTGACGATCAGCTCGCGGGTAACGTCCTTGGGCAACTCCAGGGTGGTCGCCGGGCGGAGCGTGTGTGGCCGGACGCGGTAGGCAATCGTGCCGAAGTCGCGACTCGTCTGGTAGCGAACCAGCTCCACCTTGCCGGTCACCCGGCCCGGCCCCGCCAGCGGCTCCAGCTCGACGCGGCACGGGCCCAGGTCGCCTTGCGGGCGCAACGCCAGGCAGAACGGCTCGAACTCGCCGCCCACGGCCAGGCGCTCGAGCTTCACGGCTTCGGGCGACTCGGGCAAGTTTTCGGGCACGGTGCTCGGCGTCACTTCGTCCTCGATGCGGACCGGCCACGCCACTAGGCCGAGATCGCGCCACGCCGCCGGCACGTCGAGCTTCGCGGCGGGACCGTCCAGACACACCGCTTTGCTGCGGAACTCGTCGGCGAGCTTCTCCAACTCCGTGGCGAGCCACTTCGCTCCGCCGGCGTCGTCGGCGCGGTGGATCGCTACCGCCGCCACCTTGCTCCCCCACACGCGATCGGCCTCGAAGCCGAGCGTGAGGCCGTCGCCGCCCGCCTCGGCTTCGAACGTTGCGGGGCGAGCCAGCTCGGGCTTCATGTACGTGTCCCAGACGTCGACGCCGATCGGCTCCACGTCCTCAAACCGGTAGAGGGCGTGCGCCAGGCCGTCGGGCCGCGACTCCTGCCACACTTCCCGGCCATCGACGAGGATTCGTCGCTGGTGGTGCATCGCCTGCTCGCCGCCCCAGTACCCGCTGTTCTCGTAGAAGACGGTCACCAGATAACGGCCGGGCGGCACGTCGACGTGGAAGTGGTAGCCGCCGGCCTCGCAGAAGTCGGCCAGAAGCATGGTGCCGAACGTCGTATCCCGGGCGGCGCCGTCCCAGGGGGTGCCGCCACGCGGGCCCCAGCCGTAGCCGCGGTCGGGCGAGTAGCGGGTGTCGTGGGCGACCGGCGTCCAGCCGAGCATGAGCGACTGGCTGGGCGGCCCGAAATCGAACGCCCAGACGTTCTTCGGCGTGGCCGTCTTCACCAGCCGCAGGTTGTCGAGGATGATCCGCCCCGTCGTGCCGCGGCGCCCGAACCCGAGATCGACCCGCACGATGCCGTCCGGATCGATGTTGCGGGGGACGTCGTTGTTGCGGCTGCCCGCCTCGCCGCGATAGAGCCCGCGCACCGGGAGGATCCACTGCGTGCGGCCGGGGGCGAAGGTCTGCTGGCCGTTGTGCCGGTTCCAGTAGCTGGAGCCCTTCTGCTGCCAGGCCCGGTCGGCGACGAGCACGTAGGCGCCGACGGGCTCGTCGTTCGGATTGAGCACGTCGAGCACCAAGGCGTCGTAGGCCGACCAATCGCCCGGGAGGCGAAACGAGGTGATGTACGCACCCCAGTAGGCCCCTTTCGGATCGAACGTGAGCTCCATCGCCTGGCGGCCTTCCGTCGCTCCCTCGGCGACGAGCCGGGCCGTGCCGCTCTGATACTCCCAAAGCTTGGGCGGCGCCGTGCCTTCGAAATCGCAGAGGACCTGCGTCTCCTCCGCCGCGCCGGCCAGACTGCTGAAGACAAACACAACGGCAACGAACGCCGGAATCTTCCAGGTATTCATAGCACTTCCCCAAGCGGTGGCGCGACAACGGACCATCCTCCGGTTCCCAAGCTCCGGCTGGTGGGAACCCAGTTCCGCGAAGCTCTGCTTCGCCCCACGGGAAGCTGGAGCTTCCCTGAAGTGTGTTCGCAAGCTGGAGCTTGGGAACAAGGAAAGCGGCGGAACCAAGACGGACCACGCGGCAAGCTTACCGCGAAGCGACCCGCCCGGCAACATTCTTGGATGACCATGACCGGACCGGCGGCCTGGTGACCGGTGGGCTCCAGTTCGATAGTTCGATATCGCGCCCCGGCCCGAAATCGAGCGGGCGGCTCGGCTCGCGCGTGACCGGGGTCGAGCTGTCAGTTGGCTAGAAGTGGCGACGGGGCGAGGGTGGGGCGGTGTTCCAGGGGGGTGCTGTGCGTGGCTCTGGGAGGCAGGAAGGGGCCACGGCAGTCCCGCTCGGAATGATCGCATTCGGTCAATTCGTTCGGTTTTGCAACGCCAGCGGGCCGGACCGATTCGGCCGAACGAACGCGCGAAGCGGGCTCCGCGACGCTTGGCGGAAGACCTCTAAACTCAGCGGCGCAAGTTCATATTTTGAAGAGGCTTACGACGCCATTTTTCTCCCCGTTGCGATTGTACTTCAGCCCGGAAATCGCTATACTGACGGGCAGTCTACGCAACCGATGACGCGGCCCCTGGGGAGCGCCTTTTGAAGAGGAGGCTCCGCTCCGTCGCGCCGACGCCCAGCGAAAGGATCTTCGTTGTCCGACGCCTCTGACTTACCCCCAGGCCCCCCCCAATCAGAGGGCGAATCTCCCGAGCCGGGCCCTGATGGCGGGAACGGCGATTCCTCCGGCCGCGTGTTGGAACTGCCCATCGAAGAGGAGCTCAAGGGCAGTTATCTGACATACGCGATGAGCGTGATCGTCAGCCGGGCGCTGCCGGACGCGCGCGACGGCCTGAAGCCTTCGCAGCGGCGGATCCTGGTCGCCATGAACGACCTGAACCTGACGCCGGGGGCGGGGCGGGTCAAGTGCGCGAAGATCTCCGGCGATACCAGCGGTAACTACCACCCGCACGGCGAAAGCGTGATCTACCCCACCCTGGTCCGCATGGCCCAGGAATGGAACATGCGGCACGTGCTGGTCGACAAGCAGGGCAATTTCGGGTCGATCGCGGGCCTTCCCCCGGCGGCGATGCGGTACACCGAGGCGCGGATGTCTGCCATCGCCGCCCTGATACTCGATGATCTCAAGCTCGACACCGTCGACTTCGTGCCGACCTACGACGAGAGGCGGACGGAGCCGACCGTGCTCCCGTCGAAGTTCCCGAACTTGCTCGTCAATGGGGCGAACGGGATCGCCGTGGGCATGGCGACTTCCATCCCGCCGCACAACCTCGGCGAAATCTGCGACGCGCTCGTCAGAGTCATTGACGATCCGGAGGTCTCGATCGACGAGCTGTTGGAGATCTGCCCCGGCCCCGATTTTCCCACCGGCGGCGTGATCTGCGGGCGCAACGGCATCCGGAGGGGCTATCACACGGGCCGCGGCACGGTCGTGGTCCGCGCCCGTTGCCGCACGGAGGAGCTCCCCAACGGCAGACACCGGATCGTGGTCACGGAAATCCCATATCAGCAGGCCCGCGACCGCGTGGAGGAGCGGATTGCCGCGCTGGTGAATGACGGACGGATCCCCGGCATCTCGGGAATCCGCAACGAGAGCGACCTTCGGGAGCCGGTCCGCCTGGTATTGGATTTGAAGCGCGGCGCCGAGCCGGACATCGTCCTCAACCAACTCTACCAGTTCTCGCCGCTCCAGGACAGCTTCTCGTTGATCTTCCTGGCCCTGGTGGACGGCAAACCGCGGGTGATGTCGTTCAAAGTGCTGTTGGAGGAGTTCGTCCGGCACCGCGTGACGGTGATCCGCCGACGGACGCAGCACCTTCTGCTCAAGGCGCGGCAACGGAAGCACACGGTGGAAGGGCTGCTTCTGGCCCACGCGAACATCGACCACGTGATCCGGGCGATCCGCTCGTCGAAGACGCAGGCGGAGGCCAAGGAGCGGCTGATGGAGATCGAGTGCCCGGCCGCGATGCTCCAGAAGGCCCTGGGGGAGGAGGGCTTCGCCGTTTTTCAATCGGAGCAGGGATCTCAGGAGAATTACACGCTCACGCCCGTGCAGGCCGACGCCATCCTCCGGATGACGCTGGGGCAACTGGTCAACCTGGAGCAGGAGAAGTTATCCGACGAGCATCGCAGACTGCTGGACGACATTCGGGAGTACAACCGGATTCTGTCCGACGATGAGAACATCCTGGAGCTTGTCCGCGAGGACCTGCGCGAGCTGAAGCGGCGATACGCGGATCCCCGGCGCACCGAGGTCAGCGGCGAGGAGATCGGCGACATCGACCTGGAGGACCTGATCACGGAGGAGACGATGGTCGTCTCCATCAGCTCCAACGGCTACATCAAGCGGACGCCCGTCAATGCCTATCGGGCGCAGCGGCGCGGAGGCAAGGGGCTCAAGGGCGCGGCGACCGAGGAGGAAGACCCCATCCAGCACCTCTTCGTGGCCAGCACCCACGCCTATCTGCTCTTCTTCACGAACCTGGGCAAGGTGTATTGGCGCAAGGTGTACGGCCTGCCGCAAATGGGGCGGTACAGCCGCGGTCGTGCGGTGGTCAACGTGTTGAACCTGGCGGAAGGGGAGCAGATCACGGATTGCCGTGCGGTCCGCGACTTCGACCAGCCGGGCCAGTACCTGACGATGGCCACCCAGCGGGGCCTGGTCAAAAAGACCAACCTGGCCGCC
The DNA here is from genome assembly GCA_035528065.1 of Thermoguttaceae bacterium. Lineage (GTDB taxonomy): Bacteria > Planctomycetota > Planctomycetia > Pirellulales > Thermoguttaceae > DATKZH01. The sequence continues at coordinate 8,726 of DATKZH010000285.1, forward strand.
TACCGTCGTCCGCTGCGGAGCGGGCTGATCGCCATCAAGCTGCGGGAAGGGGATGAGCTGGTCGACGTGGTGGTGACCGAGCCGGGCGACGAAGTGGTGCTCTCCACGGCTTCGGGGATGGCCATCCGCTTCAAGGAGTCGGACATCCGGCCGATGGGCCGGGTGGCCAGCGGCGTGAAGGGAATCAGGCTGGTGGGCGACGACTGCGTGGTCGGCATGGTCGTGGCCGATCCGGAGGCGTCGCTGTTGACCGCCTGCGCCCACGGCTACGGCAAGCGGACCCCCTTCGGGCCGAACTCCGAGGCGGAGCCGGACCGTGGCACGGCCGAAAACGGTGCGGCCGACGGCGGGCTCAACGACGCGGAGAACGGGTCCGAGCCGGAGGAAGAGGAGGATGGCGGCCTCTCGTCGCAGCACTACTACCGCGCCCAGCGTCGCGGCGGAAAAGGCCTGCGCGACATCAAGACCACCGCCCGAAACGGCCCGGTGATCGGCATCGTCCGGGTCCGCGACGAGGACGAGCTGATGATGATCACCGCCCGGGGCAAGATCCAGCGCGTGCCGGCCAGCGACATCAGCATCATCGGCCGAAACACCCAAGGCGTGACGATCATGAACCTCGACGAAGGCGATACGCTGGTGGCCGTCAAGCGCGTGCCGCGGCAAGAAAACGGCGGCGGGGATGAGGCGGCCGACGACTAGGGTACTTGGTTTCCGAAAGTTGTTGCAGATGAGTCAAGTTTGTGGGGTTCAGGGTTCGGGGTTCAGGGGTCAGGACCTGGAGTTCCACGTATACACGCTGGTCCTGACCCCTGAACCCCGAACCCTGACCACTGGACTCTCGGTTCGGTCTGAGGCCCCGCCTCGCTAGTGGTCTGTCAATCCTCCCCTTGTGAGTTGGCTGCCACTGGCGTCTCGCCAGTGCGTCCACGAAAGCGCGGGCAAGATGCCCGTGCCACCCACAAGCTGCCGGTTGACAAACCACTAGCGGCGGGCGGAACATGGCTTGCGCTCGTTCCCAAGCTCCGGCTCGGGAAACGAGAGGCGCAGCCCGACGCGCAAGACCTCGCTGGGAGGCTTCGTTACGGCGTTCGGACGTTTACTCTTAAGATCGGCCGAAGAATAACTTCCGCATTTGCGGAGTAGTAGGCACACGCCGTGTGCCGTAACCGGCGGACGGCACACGGCGC
>DATKZH010000286.1:0-3018 GCA_035528065.1 Thermoguttaceae bacterium
AGGGCCGCGGAGCCCGCTTCCCCGCCCGCGAGCGAGCCGCCGGCGGTGGACCAGCACGGCCCGACCATCAAAGACGCCTACAAGAACCACTTTCTCATCGGCATGGCGGGAGATCTGCCCGGCTACTACTCCGACCAGGAAATGGGCCTGGTGAAAGAGAACTTCAGCATCGTGACGCCGGAAAACTGCATGAAGCCGGGCCCGGTTCACCCCAGCGAGAACACTTGGAGATTCGAGCGGCCCGACGCCCTGGCAGCATGGTGCGCGGACAACAACCTTGCCATCCACGGCCACACCCTCGTGTGGCATGCCCAGACCAACGACTGGTTCTTCCGTGATGGCGACAAGGCGGCAGTCACTCAGCGCATGAAGGACCACATCAGCACGCTGGTAGGCCGCTACAAGGGGAAAATCCGGAGCTGGGACGTCGTCAATGAAGCGATCAACGACGGTGGCAACGCGCAGACGGCCCAAACGGAGAACCTCCGCAATTCCGCGTGGTTGCAGGCCATGGGGCCGGAATTCCTGACGCTCGCGTTCAAGTTCGCCCACGAAGCCGATCCGGACGCCAGGCTGTATTACAACGACTACGGTATCGAGGCCGGCCCCAAGCACGCAAGTTCGATGGTGCTGCTCAAACGCCTGATCAAGGACGGCGCGCCGATCCACGGTGTGGGAATCCAAGGCCACTGGAGCACCACCAATATCCCCTATGACGCCCTGGACAAGGCGATCTCCGACTATGCCTCGCTCGGCTTGAAAGTCAGCATCACGGAGCTGGACGTGACCATCCGCGGCGCCTCGGGGGGCCAATTCGGTCCACGCTTCGGAGGCGGCAGGTTTGGCGGCGGCGCGCCGCCTACGCCGCAAGATCTAAAGGCACAGGCGGATGCTTACGCGCGGTTGTTTTCGATCTGTATCAAGCACAAGGACGAGATGGAACGCGTGACGTTCTGGGGCCTGAGCGACCGCCGCACTTGGCGATTTGGACAGCACCCGCTGATCTTCGATTCCAACAACCAGCGGAAGCCCGCCTATGCGGCGATCGTTGACGCACTGCTGCACCCGAATCCCGACTTGGCAACACCACAATGACCAGCTTGGGCTGCTGAAGTCGATTCAGGCCGAGAATCGATGCGCCGGCGGGCGTCGGGCCGTGTCTCCGATTATCGTCATGCAGATTCAACACCCGAGCTACCTATGAAAAAGACGAGCACTTGTCTTGTGGCTCTTGCCCTGGCGTTCATGTTTGTGCCTCCGCTTTTCGCACAGGTGGATGACTCCGGCAACCTCGCCCGGAACCCCATCATCTGGGCTGACGTGCCGGACGTCGCGGTCATTCGCGTCGGGAACACCTACTACATGAGCAGCACCACGATGCACTTGAGTCCCGGGCTGCCCATCATGAAGTCGACGGATCTGGTGAACTGGGAACTCGTCGGCTATGCCTATGACACGCTCGCCGACAACGACGCGCTGACCTTGAAGAACGGGAAAAATGCCTATGGCGCCGGTTCCTGGGCCAGCAGCCTGCGCTACCACGACGGCACGTTCTATGTGTCCACGTTCTCCGCCACGACCGGCAAGACCCATGTCTACGCGACAAGAGACATCGAAAACGGTCCGTGGAAGGAATCCTCGTTCTCCCCGGCACTGCATGACCACTCGTTGTTTTTCGACGACGACGGCCGGGTGTACATGATCTGCGGAGGCGGCGACATTCGCCTCATCGAGCTGACTTCGGACGCTTCGGCGATCAAACCCCGTGGCATCCATGAGGTCGTCATCAAGAATGCCAGTCTCGTGGCGGGCAGCAGGGTCGGTCTGCCGGCGGAAGGCTCCCAATTGTGCAAGGTCAACGGCAAGTATTATCTGTTCAACATCACCTGGCCGCGAGGCGGCATGCGCACGCAAATCGTCCACCGGGCGGACAGAATCACCGGCCCGTATGAGGGCAGAGTTGTCCTCCGGGACCAAGGCATCGCTCAAGGCGGCCTTGTCGATACGCCGGAAGGTCAGTGGTATGCCCTCTTGTTTCAGGACCATGGGGCTGTCGGCCGTATCCCTTACCTTGTGCCGGTGAAGTGCGAGGACGGTTGGCCGATTCTGGGTGTGGACGGCAAAGTGCCGATGACGTTGGACATCCCCGCCGGGCAGGGCGGTCTCGCCAACATGGTGGCCTCCGACGAATTCGACCGGCGTTCCGATGAGCCCGCGTTGCCTCTGGCGTGGCAATGGAACCACAACCCTGACCATGGATACTGGTCGCTCGCCGAACGACCTGGCTGGCTGCGGCTGATCACCGGGAGAGTCGATTCCGATCTTCGCAGTGCCAGAAACACGCTCACCCAGAAAACGTTCGGTCCGCAATGCTCAGGCACCGTGGCTATGGACGTGAGCAACATGAAAGACGGTGATTTCGCCGGTCTCGGCGCGTTCCAGCGGAAATACGGATTCGTCGCCGTCAAGATGGTTGGCATCGACAAATCAATCGTCATGGTGAGCGCTGAAACGGATGCTCCCGTGGAAGTGGAATCCGTCCCGCTCAACCAGAAGGTTGCCTTTCTCAAGGTGGACTGCGATTACCGGAATCGCGCCGACAAAGCTTACTTCTACTACAGCCTTGACGGCAAGAGTTGGACGCTGATCGGAAGGCCTTTACAGATGGTCTATACCCTCCCGCATTTCATGGGCTACCGCTTTGCCTTGTTCAACTTTGCAACCAAGACCGCGGGCGGTTATGTGGACCTCGACTACTTTCATGTGGATGGAGAAAAGGGTCCTGGACCCTTTATGGCAAAATAGGCAAGGTACGGACTGGGGCACGCACCGTGAGAACCCGCCGCTATCGATCGCGTCAGGCGCGCGTCGGCCGGTTCCTGGCCACGCGGTAGCCGTCCTGTTCGGTCCAGGTCAAGGTGCCCGAGTTGCACATTCGCTCGAGAAACGCGGCCGTGGTCTTGGGGCTCTCGCCGATCCGTTTGGCGATTTCTTCGCAAAGGATCGGGCCCGCGTCGA
>DATKZH010000287.1:0-5091 GCA_035528065.1 Thermoguttaceae bacterium
GTTCTTGAGGCGGTGTTCCTGGCCAGCAAGGGAAAGTTCCATTGGAACACAGTTGCCCACTACCTGAACACGGCAGAGTACACGCCCCCTGAACGCCTTCAGGCCCAGGCCGGACGTGACCCCCAGCCGGATAGCGTCAAGGCCGTCCTCGCCAAGCTGAAGGCCGAAGACAAGAGCAGCCAAGCAGACCACGAAGCCGCGCTCGCCGCCTTTGAGGCGCTTACGGAGGAGGAGCGGGAACGCCTTGAGGAGCGCGAGCCGGGCCAGGCCAAGACAGATGCACAGAAGCAGGCACGTCGCATGGCGGCGGCCTTACGGTACTACCGAGCACAGCAGAAAGGAAAGAACGATGACGAACTGCAATGACCAAGGAACACCAATGGCTCGCCGCGCTGTCTATGCGGCCCTCGACAGCGAGCGGAACTACCAGGAGCGCCGCTGGGGCTATCGACAGGCCGGTGGGTTGATGCTTGAGCCGGAACACTGCATCTGCGACTTCCTTCTGTATATGCAGGACTACCTTGCCCAAGCCATCCATGCCGCCGCGACGACGCCAGGGTATGACAAGACGCTCGATATTTTACGCAAGGTCATCACGCTGGGAATCGCCTGCTCTGAACAGCACGGCATTCCTATACGCCCCGATGGCCCCGTAACGAATGGCCGCGACGGCAAGCCGGCGTGAATAGGAGAACTCCGAATGACGGCCGTGACGATCTTGGCTTGGCTTACAACCTGCGCAACCGTCGCCGTTGTCTTCTTGACGATGCGCAAGGTCTGGTGGGCGCCGATTGCCGGGCTGCTGCACGAAGGGCTGTGGATCGCCTTCGCGCTGACTTCCGAGGGTGGCTGGCCGATCATGTTTGCGGCCATGCTGTATGCAATCGTCTACGCAATCTCAATTCCCAAGTGGTGGCGAGAAAGGCAGGAGGCGCGACCATGATACCCGAAGGAAGCAACTGGCCCGCCCCTCTCCGGCGTGAAGTCGATAGTCGGCGCGCTAAGGGTATGACGTTCCAGGCCATTGCGGATCGGATTGCAATTCAGGTGAGTTGTTTGTTTGACTGGTATCATCGGGGAAAGTTCCCATCGACCGAAAAGACCCGAAACAGTGTCCTGCGCCTTGGGGTTGCCCCACATGAACTGCCGCCGGTCAAGATCATTCGTGAGGCCACAGAGGAGATGCAAACTCCGCCCGACCGGCCAGTGAATCCCTTGCCTGACGGGGCGGCGGAAAAGGCCAAGCTGTATGACAAGCGCGTATTCCGCCTGCGCTTCCGGCTGGGGCTGCCCGATGACTTGGCCTGCCTGATAGCGACAGAGATGGACGAACACCCGGCCGACTGGGCGCATCGGGTTTTAAGATATGCGGAAGCTGACGAAGACGGCGCGATGGACGCGCTGAGGACGGCGATAGGGAGTGCAAGATGAATCGCGGGCAACTGTTGATCTTCCATGAGAAGTTTTCCATTGCGGCGCGGGCGCTGATGTCCGCGAAGAACCAGGACTACACAGGCCAGGCCGGAACCGATCCGTTCGGGAACCTGGAGGCCTGCGAAGCCCTGGGCATCTGCGGCGCTCAGGCCGGCATCCTGGTGCGCATGACTGACAAGCTAAAACGTCTTATCGAGTTCACGAACAGCGGGCAGCTCGCCGTCAAGGGCGAGTCTGTCCAGGACACATGCCGCGATCTGGTGAACTACGCCATTCTGTTCGCGGCCCGGCTGGAGGGCAAAGGGAATGAAGATGCGACGTAGAATCGGGTACGTTTCGACGCGATACCGGGTCTGGAATGCGGACGGCACACTGGACTACCAAGCGATGCTTCGCAACATGGAGGTCGAGTGTGCAGCATGTGCCCTGATTGCCGAGTGCGGGCACATGTGGATTGCCCCGCTGCACAACTCGGTCATGCTGGAACACCATATCAACTTGTCACCAAAGGATTACATCGAGCGGGACTTGACCGTGCTTGCCCGGCTGTGGCCGAATTACGATTTCATCTACATGAACGCCGGGTGGGAAGAAACGGATGCCGTGCCCGAAAGTGAGGGATGCCGCATGGAGTTCGACGCAGCGATGGAGCGCGGGCTGATCCACGTCGTCGGCGCGCAGGGCGAGGCGGCCGTTCGTCAGTACCTTCTGGAGTTGGCTGGCTTGGCGAATATCGAGGCGACGACATGAAACCCAAGAAGGCCAAGTGCGAGCACCTGTGGGCGACGGCCGTAATCCACAGCATATCAGCGTGTGGGATCCTTCGTACGGCAGAACGCACCTGCTACCGCTGCGGCAAGAGCAAGTGCCGCTACTTCATAATTCGCAACCGCGAGGACGCGATAGCAATGCTGCGATGGCTTGACGGCAAATGAAAGGACCAAGGATGGCAAATGAACTGGAACAGAAAGCACTAGATTTGTTTGGAACGGGGGCCAGTGTCCGCGCTGTAGCAGAGCAGTTGGGGATGACCTTTTACCAGGCCCGCGAACTGCGCAAGCGGAGTGCGCTGGGCGAACCTGATGTGGAACGCCCCGCCGTTCGTTTCGACGTGCGGCATCCGCTGGTGCGGACGGCGCTGGCCAAGGAACTACGGAAGGGCTTCGGTAGCGTGCAGCGCCTCGCCCACAAGTACAGCTGCACGGTTCAGCAGATGACTGAGAGCATCGGCCATCTTGAAGAGTGCGGGTACAACGTGGTTTGGGACGGGCCGTGCGTCTGCATTGCCAAACATGCGGAGCCGACGACGGCGCAATTCGTGGACCAAAGCCCACTGACTGGCTCCATTCGGACGTTCGGGATCATTTCAGACACCCATCTATGCAGCAAGTTCGAGCGCCTGGACGTTGTGGAGGCCGCGTACAACGCTTTCGTCAAGGCCGGGATTCGTTCTGTCTACCACGCCGGGAACATTGTCGATGGCGAGTGCCGCTTCAATCACTACTACCTGAAGGCGCACGGCATTACCGATCAGGCAACCTACTGCCTTGACCATTACCCCCAGCGGTCGGGGATCACAACGTACTTCATCACCGCCGATGACCACGAGGGCTGGTGGCAACAGCGCGAGGGGCTGGACTTCGGGCGGCACTTACAGAATGAAGCTCGGCAGATCGGCCGCAAAGACCTCGTGCATCTTGGGTACATGGAAGCCGACGTTGAACTCCGCAGCCGGGGCGGCAATGCGGTAATGAAGATCATCCATCCCGGCAAGGGCACGGCCTACGCCAAGAGCTATCAGCCCCAGCGGATGGTTGAATCCTTCCAGGGCGGCGAGAAGCCGAGCATTCTGATCGTCGGCCATTACCACAAGATGAACGCGGACATCTGCCGGAACGTCCGCATCTTCCAGGCCGCATGCGCCCAGGATCAAACGGTATGGATGCGGAAGCACAGTATCGGCGCGGATGTGGGGTACTGGATCGTCACGGTCCAGCAGGACAAACATGGGGCGGTACGGTACGCCCACGGCGCGTTTGAGAACTTCTACGACCGTGGCTACCACGTCACGAGGACGGCATGAAAGGACAACTGATATGATCTTGTTGCTAATTCTTAAGTATTGGACAATAGCGTTGCTTGTGCTGATGCCGATCAGCGCCGGTGTAGCCCTCCGCGATGCAGAAGACAAGCGGAAACGCACTATCGACCTTATTGTACTCACAGCATCCATTCCCCCGGCCATCTATGCCCTGCACCTGTGCGGGCTGTTCTAGGAGACAACTGACATGGCCAGAACCAAACGATTCCATTGGACCGCAGAGCAGATTGAGGCGCTCGAGGAGTCAATCGCGCACTGGGAGCGGATGAAGGCGGATATACGGTGCGGGGAAAACCCATCCACAGACTACTGCGCCTGCTGTTCGCTGGGATGGGGAGCCGCGAGATGCTCGACCAAATGTCCAATCCGCGCATATGCCGGCCGAGGCTGGTGCGCCAGAACGCCATATGAGAGGGCGGCAGAGTTGTGGAGCGAGTATCGAGCCGGCGCATCCGTGGAAGATCAATGGCGAGCTGCCGCGCAGAAGGAAATCGACTTCCTCAAGACGGTCCTCGCGGCGGGCGTTCCAAAGAAGGCACGAAAGGACAACTGACACAGCCCGTCGTGGGCACGAATGCAGAAGGAGCAAGACGATGGCAAAGCGAAACCCTAAGCAGGACGGCAGCAACTTGTGGGACTGCAAGCCACAGTGCGGGCCGTGTCCGCTGAACTGCAACCAGTGCTTTTACAACCGACCAGGGGCGTTTTATGTGCCGATAGACGAGCCACACATGCCAACGGTGGAGGAGGTTGGTGAGGGCATCGTGCGGGTGAACTGCGGGCATGACTCGAATGTTGAGAGGGAGCTGGTGGTTGCAGCTACCGAGCGATATCCGAGGAAGTTCTTTAACACCAGCATTCTGAAGTTCGCGTTTCCTGGGCCGGTGGTTTATACAGCGAATCGTTACGAAGAGGAGCGGGCGCAGACGTTAGTCCCGCCGCTGCCACCGAGCCTGATGTTCGTTCGGCTGCGGGTAAGCGGTACGAATCTTCTGCTCATCGACGATGCGGTGCGGGCATGGACGGCGCAGCAGGTGCCGGTGGTGTTGACATTCATGGCATACTATGACCAGGAGCCGAGGTGCGACGTGCCGGCATACGTTCTTGATAGTCCCGCCTACGAATGGAAGGTCCGGCACATCAACTCCTACTGGTGTGCCACGAGGAGGTTTATGGCCTATGTGCTCTGGCGAGAGAAAGCTATCGGTGGGCGACTGGTAACGATGTGCGGGACATTGGATTCTAACTACTGCCGAGATTGCCGCAACTGCGAAACGCACTACTGGCAGACGATGAAGCACATGCAGGAGAACCAAGATGGCAAAGCCGAAGATACCCATAGTTGAAGTCACGGGCGATTTCTCGCAGATAACGGGAGGCGCGCCACTCCGCAACGCATGGCTTGTCTACCGGCTCGATGAACAACCACGACCGCAATGGAATCCTGACGTATGGAGCAGGAGCAAGCGGGGCGCCACAACCGAGGCGCTGGCGTTGGCCCTCCGTCGTTACAAAGTCTTCATCGCCCACATCGTCCCGCCGGAGGGGAAGTGATG
>DATKZH010000288.1:0-5247 GCA_035528065.1 Thermoguttaceae bacterium
AATGACGCCGCCGACTTCGCCGCCGCTTCGCACAGTCACGACGCCTCAGATATTGACAGCGGCACCTTCGCCGATTCCCGCATTAGTGCCAAACATCGACAGCTCGCCCATCAGTGGTATCTGGAGGACCCAGAAGTCGGCGATGCATACATCCTGTGCAAAGTGCCGGCCGCCTCGACCATCAAGCGAGTCAATCACATAGCCATCGGTGCGGAGAGCTCAGCCAACTTCAACATTGAGATTCGCAACGAGGCCACACCCGAAGCCGGCGGCACGGATGTATGGAGCACGGACAAGACAGTGACCGCCACACACGCGATCGAGACCACTTTCAATAACGCGACCGTCGGGCAATACCAGATTCTCGTGATAACGATTGAAGCGGTAGGCGCGACCGTCCCCGACAGGGTGTGGATCGGCCTCGTTCTGGAATACGATTCGGGCTGATGGAAATTCACGTCAAACCGGATTTGGAGGGTGAGGAATTCCCCGACGAAGTATTCGCAAATGTGATCGAATTCGCCCTGGTCGGGACGCGATCCGAGGAGGGCTTTCCGCATCCGATAAGGCGATCGCACGTGCGGCAGGTCGGCGAACCTTTTGACCTCATAGAGAAACTCGAAGGATTGAAAACGCAGCTCGTTTGCTATGCCTGTAGGATCGACAAAGGTTAGGGCATTCTGGCCGTGGGATACGGCGGCAAAGCCGCTGCCCGCCGGTTGGACGCGCGACAGCGCGTTCGACGACAGGTTCCTTCAGGGTGACGGTGCATCCTATGCCGGTCCGGCCAATGCGGGCACCGCGAGTCCCGGGCACAATCATTCGGAAGCAGGCCACACGCATGCAGGCAATCAGCACGTGCACACCGTCAGCGCTGCGGAGGTTGTTGCCGGAGGAACAAACGCAAACCAACCGACCAAGCCGCCGCCGACGTTCTGGGTGGCGCGGTGCACCCATGGTCATGACGCAGAGAACTCCGCGCCGACGGCCATCACCTATGCCCAGACGGTAATAACCGTGAACACGGCGGATGCGAAACCGCCGTGGGTCCGAGCGATTGTAATCCGACCTGCCGGCCCGCAGAACGACATTCCGAATCACGCCATGTGTTTCGGCGACAACGGCACTCTTCCACCGGGGTATTGCAAGACGGACGGTACCGGCGGAACACCGAACTTGAGCGGGCGGTTCGTCATCGGTGCGGAAAGCGGCGGCGTTGGTGGTGCTACCGGCGGCAATCCATCACATACACACGACTCGCCGGAACATACGCACGGTGTTTACAACCACGGCCACGCCAGCACCCAGTGCGGCCAGGCGACGTCCACCACCACGATATCGAGCACGACCACGGCACGCGTGGTGCGCCAGCCGCGTCACCACAACGTCACCCTGAGCACCAAGGCACTTGCCGATCTCTCGACCGATGCACCGGCGATCCAGGCCGAAGGCTCCGAGCCCGGCTACGTCAAGTTGATGGGCATTCAGAACACCTCCGGTAGGGCCACAACGCCCGCGGGAGTCATCCTCGCATTCGTCGGTACAACCGCGGAGATCCCGAGCACCTGGGTGCTATGCGACGGAAGCAACGGGACGCAGGACTGTACCGACCGGCAGGTCAAGATCACGACGGCCGACGGCGAGATCGGCTATACCGGCGGGAGCAACAGCCACAGCCATACCGTAGACGCGCACGGCCATTCGCACACTTCGGGCCATGACCATGCGGCCACACAGACCTGGCAAGGCGTGCCCGGAGACGCGGGGGCGCTGACCGTGTGTGGCGGATTCATGGATCGGCACGTCCACTCGTGGACTGTCGGCGACACGGTGCCGACACTTCAGACGACCGAGATTACCCTCACTTCGACGGACAAGCGCTACCAATACCGCACCGTGTTGTGGATCAAGAAAGTCTCCGTGCAGCGCAAACGGGTCACCGCGGGCAGCATTCACAAAACGGACGAGGTAGTCATCGCCGCCTGACGCTTCAAGGGCAATCCGGGCCCGCTCAAGGCCACATCGGATCCCGCACGGGATTGCTTGAAGAGCACTGGCACACCAAGCCGAAGATCCAGATGTGACGGAGCATTAACCCGCGCGGAACCTCGAGCCGCGGGCGGAAAGAAATCCCGACCTTTCGGGAGCCCGCGCGGTGTCCCGAGGCGCGAGCCTTGGATCGTTCTCGGCTATCGCGTAACGCACCCCCTTTCATCCCCCCTTGACAAGGGGGGAAAGAGGGGGGTCGAGCGACACACAAGACCCGAGTATGGTCTAGCCCGCGCGGTGAAGTTCCGTAGCGGCCTGCGTCTCGCAGGCCGACGGCCGGAATGTGTGCCACTGCCCTCCGGGCAGTGCGGGTTTCCGGTGAACCACGTGTTGGAAGACACTGCTCGCAGAATAGTGGCATACAGCCCCGAGAAACACTGCTGGCACAGCAGTGGCACACGGCGCGCCGGGCAGTGCCGGCTCACGGCGCAAGACAGTCAACACTCCGTAAGAAGAGAAGCGGTTTATGATTACGATTGACGGTTCATTCGGGGAAGGCGGCGGGCAGATACTGCGAACCTCGCTGGCGCTGTCACTGGTAACGGGGCGGTCGTTCCGCATCAACAAGATTCGCGCCGGGCGCAAGAAGCCCGGCCTGATGCGGCAGCACCTGACCGCGGTGAACGCGGCCGCAGCCGTCGGAGGGGCGACGGTCCGCGGTGCCGAGGTCGGCTCGCTTGAGGTCACCTTTGAGCCGGGTCCACCTTCGCCGGGAGAATACAGATTCGCCGTCGGGACGGCCGGGAGCACGTCACTGGTTATGCAGACCGTGCTGCCGGCATTGCTGACCGCTTCGGGGCCGTCAAGGCTGACCCTTGAAGGTGGGACACACAACCCCTTCGCCCCGCCGTTCGACTTCTTGGACAAGGCCTTCCTGCCGATCATCAATCGGATGGGGGCGCGGGTTTCGGGCGAGCTGGAGCGACCGGGGTTCTTCCCGGCCGGGGGAGGGAAGGTTGTCTTCGAGATCACTCCGTGTGACAAGCTTGCCACACTTGACCTGCGGGAGCGGGGGGCGATTCGGCGCACCCTGGCCAGGGCGGTGGTGGCCCGTCTCCCGCGGCAGATTGCCGAAAGAGAGTTGAGCGTGGTCAAACGCGAGCTGGGGTGGGAGGATGAGTGTCTGCGGGTCGAGGAAGTCGAGTCCTCGCGCGGGCCGGGCAACGTGGTGACCGTGGAGATTGAGTCGGAGCACGTGACCGAGGTATTCACCGCGTTCGGGCAGCGCGGCGTCCGGGCCGAGGTGGTGGCCCGCAAGGCGGCGCGGGCGGCCAGGCGGTATCTCGACGCGGGCGTGGCGGTGGGGGAGTGCCTGGCGGATCAGCTTCTGCTGCCGCTGGCCCTGGCCGGCGGCGGGTCGTTTGTGACCCTGGCCCTTTCGCAGCACGCGGAGACCAACATCGCGGTCCTGCGCGAGTTCCTCGACGTCGAGATCGGCTGCGAAAAAGTTGGCGACGATGTCCGCCTCGTCTTGGTCAAGTCGAGGAGTGGATGACGGCGCGGGCGTCGGATGCAGTACCGGCGCGCTGACGCCTGCGCGCAAGACCCGCCTTTCATCCCCCCTTGGTAAGGGGGGAAAGAGGGGGGTCGGACGGTCCACAAAAACGGGATTTGCTCTATGTGTAGCGCCGTCCCTCGTGGGCGGCGCCCGAGTGCGCTGTTCGTCACCCACAAGGGGTGACGCTACAGAACAGGGGAGAGCGGGATAGGACGACGGGACCAGTCCATCCCCCACCCCGTTCGCCTGCCCTTCGGGCCGACGAGACGGAATGGGGCACCCTGCGCGATCTTCGTCACCCACAAGGGGTGACGCTACAAAGAGGAGCAAAACGACGGTCCGAGTCCGCAGTTGTGATTACGGCCCGGTCATGGCGGATTGGAAGCCGGCGAAGTCTGTCAGGTCGACCAGGCCGTCGCCGTTGAAGTCGAACGGTTCGCAGCCATCCACGTACGGGCCGTCGCTCGGGCCGGTCATACAGGCCGCCCAACTGTAAGCGCTCGGTGAAATGCATCTTGAATTCGGCGGGGTCGATCTGCGATGATCGGGCCGGAGGTACTGACGATGACGGATCGAGCGAAGTACTGGCAGCGGATGTTGACCACCTGGGAGGCGAGTGGTCTGACCCAGGCGGAGTTCTGTAGGCGGCGCGGATTGAAGGCCGTGACGTTTGCGTGGTGGAAGCGGCAACTTGTGGGGCCGACCGGACGTGGCGGTTGGGGCCGTCGTGCTGGCCGTAAGGCGTGCTCTGTTCAGAGCAAGTCGTCGTTCATTGAGGTCTCGCTGCCTGGTGGCGAGGCCACGGGGCAATCGATGCAAGGCGCTGGCTCCGGCGCCGATCCGAGCGAGGCGGGGTACGAGGTAGCTCTGCCGTGCGGCACGTCGATCCGGTTGCCGGCCGACTTCGATGTGGACAAGGCTTCTCAACTTATCCAGGCGGCACGGTCATGCTGACCTTGCCACCGGCGGTCCGGGTTTTCGTCTGCCTTGAGGCCACCGACATGCGTAAAGGCTTCGATGGCCTGGTGGCCGTAACTCGCGAGCGGCTTGAGGAAGATCCGTTCTCCGGGCACCTGTTCGTGTTCTTCAACCGGCGAAAGGATCGCGTGAAGACCTTGTTCTGGGATCGCAGCGGCCTGTGCATATGGTACAAGCGAATCGAAAAGGGTCGCTTCCGATTGACATCGCTGGATGCCTACCGTGACGGTCAGCGCGCGGAGATTGAAGCGGCGGAGTTGACGCTGATTCTGGAAGGCATCGATCTGTCGCAGGCCAAACGACGCGCGCGTTTCGTGCCTCGTCAAACAGCTTGATTCCTTGCCTGAAATCGTCCCGCGTTGGCATAAGGAATGCCACGTAGGATTCGCGGCTGACAAGCGAAGTCACGGACGACGATGGCATGACGATCCGCGAACTCCCCAACGACATCGACACCCTCAAGCAATTGGTGCTGGATACGCATCACCAAGTGGTCGAACGTGATCAGTGCATCGCGCAACACGAAGAGCGTATCGCACAGCAGACCGAGCAACTCACCGAGTGCGACACGGAGATCAAGGATCTCGAATCGCAAATCGCTTATCTGAAGCACAAGCTGTTTGGCCGGCGCGGGGAGAAGATCGACCCGCAGCAGTTGCTGCTGTTCAACGAGCTGAAGGCGAAGGCCGAGGCGTTGCAGCAGGAGGTCGAGACGCAGGAGA
>DATKZH010000289.1:0-6515 GCA_035528065.1 Thermoguttaceae bacterium
ACGCGAGCAGGCCGGGTGGCAGTTGCTCCGACTTGAAGATCATGTCGGTGACGCGCTCGCCGATCGAGGTCCACATCTGCTCGAAGGTCCGCATGCCCTCGCGCTTGTACTCCACCTTGGGGTCGACCTGGGCGTATCCTCGCAAGCCGACGCTGCTGCGCAGGTGGTCCATGACGAGCAGATGGTTTTTCCAGGCCGTGTCCAGATGGTGCAAGAGCAGAAAACGTTCCAGGCGCCGCATCTCGCGTCGGTATCGCTCTTCGACGGCCGCGGAAAGCCGGCGCTGGAGCTCCTCCCGCTCCATCCCGACCATTTCCTCCGGCGCCAGGTCGTACTGGAGTGTCTCCTTGAGCCAACTGGAGAGCGATCGCAAGGGGCCGTCGTGGCGAGCCGAAATGCGAGACTGCTCCGGCGCAGGCTCCGCGTCGAACAACTCTCCCACCCGCTTTCGGACTTCGGCGGCCACCTGGCGCCCTTCTTCGGCGTGGCGTCGGCTCTGTTCGAGCAGGAGGACCTCGATGTCGTGCCGCTGCTTGGCCTTCAGCTCGGCGACCGACAGCTCGACGCCGAACCGCTCCTTCACTCGCTTGACCACTTCCTCACGGACGTAGCGTTTGTGGCCGGCGGCGTCTCGCGTGGCGGCTTCGGCCAACACCGCCATCACCGGGAACTCGGCCTCCTTGTCTTCGTAGGCAGCCCTCGCCTTCTCGCGGATCAGGTCCTTCAGCGGCTCCGGTTCCAGATGGCGAGCCTCCTCCAGATCCAACTCGATGCCGAACTTCACGCGGACCCAGAAACAAGCCCTCCGCAACCCGAAGTCGGGATCGAGATACCGGGCCCCATCGCTCAAGTCCGTCTTCTGGATAACTTCGACGACCTTCTCCAGAAGCACTTCCGCGAGCTGCTCGCGGCCGACCTGCCTCAGCTTGTGGTCCCGAAGGCCGAGTTGCCAGCGGGTGTTGACGGTCTTGGCCAAGGCCGCCCAGTTCCATTCGTTGGAATCGACGTCTTCGGGGAGGTTCTCCTCGATCAAGTCGAGCACCTGGCCTTCGGCCATACGTTCCGCCGCGTCTTTGGCGTAGGTCTCCGCGGTCTCGAAGTCCATGTCGCGGAAGTCACGGGCGTCGAGATCCACCGACAATTGCTTGCGGGCCCACTCGGCGAAGGTTTCCGCCCCGTAATCCCTGCCCAGGAACTGACCGAGATGGTAGTCGACCTGCCGATCGATCATCTCCAGGATGAGCTTCCGGCAGTCGGCTCCGTCGAGGATCCTCTGGCGATACCCGTATACCCGCTTGCGCTGCTCGTCCATGACCTCGTCGTATTCGAGCAGGTTCTTGCGGATTTCGAAGTTGCGTTCCTCGACTTTTCTCTGGGCCCCTGCGATGCGGCGGGAGACCATGCGGCTTTCAATCGCTTGACCTTCTTCCATGCCCAGCCGGGTGAGGATGTTTTTGACCCACTCCCCGGCGAAGATCCGCATCAGGTCGTCTTCCAGGGAGAGGTAGAAGCGGCTCGAGCCCGGATCGCCCTGGCGGCCGCACCGTCCGCGAAGCTGGAGGTCGATGCGCCGGGCTTCGTGCCGTTCGGTGCCCATGATGTGCAGGCCCCCCATGGCCGCGACTTCGCGGCCCTCGGCCTTGGTCTGCTCGTGGGCTTCGATCTCGTTGACCAGGGCGTCCCATTCGTCGCCGGGGACGTCGAGCCGGGTGGCGTACTTCTCCTGGAGTTGGGCCCAGGCCATGGCATCCGGATTCCCGCCCAGGACGATGTCGGTACCGCGGCCCGCCATGTTCGTGGCGATGGTCACGGCGCCTTTGCGCCCGGCCTGAGCAACAATCTCGGCCTCGCGCTGGTGGTGCTTGGCGTTGAGCACCTGGTGCTTGACGCCCTTCTTCTCCAGCATACCCGCGATCTTCTCGCTTCGCTCGATGGAAACGGTACCCACCAGGATCGGCCGGCCGCGGCGATCGATTCGCCGGCAGCGCTCGCGGTCGACGGTCATCCGCTCCTTGGTGCCTTTCTCGCGCAGCTCGATGACCCCATCGTGCTCCCGGGTGATGGTTCCCCACACTTCCCGGCCGTCCTCCGCGACCAGCACGTCCCATTTGTGGAGCCGCTCGATCTCTTCGACGATTGCGTCGTATTTCTCCCGTTCGGTGCGGTAGATGACGTCCGGGTGGTTGAGTCGCCGGAGCTGTTGGTTCGTGGGGACGGCGATGACGTCGAGCTTGTAGATCTTCCAGAACTCGGCCGCTTCGGTCATGGCGGTTCCGGTCATGCCGCAGATCTTGTCGTAGAGCTTGAAGTAGTTCTGCAGCGTGATCGTAGCCAGGGTCTGGTTTTCCTCCTTGATGGGTACGCCTTCCTTGGCTTCCACGGCCTGGTGCAGGCCGTCGCTCCAGTTGCGTCCCGGCATGAGCCGCCCGGTGAACTCGTCGACGATCACGACCTCCGCGCTGCTCCCCTCCTTTGCTTGGACGACGTAGTTCACGTCTCGCTTGTAGAGGTGATGCGCTTTCAGGGAGTTGTCGATCAGGTGCGGCCACTCCATATTGCCCGCGGTGTAGAAGCTCTCCACGCCGGCCAGCTTTTCCGCTTCGCGTACTCCGACGTCGGTCAGGTGGGAGGAGTGCTCTTTCTCGTTGACCTCGAAATGCACGTTTCGCTTCAATTGCCGCGCAATCCGATCGGCCACCCGGTAGCGGCTGACGTCGTCGTGCGCCGGGCCGGAGATGATCAGCGGCGTCCGGGCTTCATCGACGAGGATGTTGTCGACCTCGTCGATGATGGCATAGTGCAGTCGTCCCTGCACCTGCTGCTGCGACTTGTCGTAGGTGTCGTCGCCCTTGGCCGCGGGGCGCATGTTGTCGCGGAGATAGTCGAAGCCGAACTCGTTGTTCGTGCCGTAGGTGATGTCGCACTCGTAGGCCTGCTGTCGCTCGGCGGGGTCGATGCCGGCTTGGATCACGCCCACCGTCAGCCCCAACGACATGTACAGCGGGCCCATCCATTCGCGGTCGCGGCGGGCCAGGTAGTCGTTCACGGTGACCACGTGGACGCCCCTGCGTGAGAGCGCGTTCAAGTAGGCGGGCAGCGTGGCCACCAGCGTCTTGCCTTCGCCGGTGACCATCTCGGCGATGGCCCCGCTGTTGAGCACCATCCCGCCCATCAACTGGACGTCGTAGTGGCGCATGCCCAGCGCGCGGCGTCCCGCCTCGCGACAAACGGCAAAGGCGTCGATCAGAATGTCGTCCTCGGTCTCGCCCGCTTGAAGCCGCTTGCGGAACTTGTCGGTCTGCTCCCGCAGTTCCGCGTCCGTCATCTCCTGATATTTGGCTTCTCGGGCGTTGATGGCTTCCACGGTCGGCTGGAGCTTCTTCAGATAGCGGGCGTTGGAGGAGCCGAACACCGAGGTGACCGCGCGCTCGAAGCCCCCCGCCAACCCCCCGAAGAAGTCGCTTACCAGTTCAAAGCCACGTTCAAGACCGCGTTCCAGATATTCCATGCCGCTATAGCCGGGATACTGCTACCAGAGCAAGAGACGAACCGAATCACCGAGTGCGCGAGGGGAATGGATGCCAGGGGCGGGCCATTTGCTCCCCCGTCGACGTGCCGTCGAATGTCCATTCCGGAACGCCGGGAGAATGCCTGCTGGGAGTCTCCGCGGGAGTAAGGTGGCTCCACTTCCGATTGCGCGGACGCGACACCCGGTCGCACCCCATAATCGAAGCACACGCCGCCACCGCAGACACTGCCGCGACGCGCAAAATCTCCCTTTATAGTCACTCTACCGATCGCCGTATGGGCAGTCAAGATAGGTTGTCTGGAACCACCACCGCCTGTGGAGGGGGACGGGTGGCCCCAAATCCCCTTGCCGTAGCGGCGGGGTCAAAGCGAGAATGGCCCCTGGCCCACCGCATCCGGCGGTTCGTTGCTGTGGTCAGAATCGCCGGACTCTGGCGGTCGACGTCCTTCCCTGGGCTTTGTATTTTCCCCATTTATGCGCGAGGTCCGTCTTGCCGAAGCTCCCGGTCAGTGAGAACATCTCAGGGCAGTTCGTATTCCTGGGAACCGGTACGTCGCACGGCGTGCCTTTGATCGGGTGTGGATGCGAGACTTGCGCCAGCCCGAACCCGAAGAACCGGCGGACTCGCTGCGCGGCCGTCCTCGGACTGCCCCGAGGCAACCTCCTGATCGATAGCCCCCCCGAGCTGCGGATCCAACTGATCCGCGAAGGCGTCGGGCTGATCCATGCCGTCTTGTACACCCACGCTCACGCGGACCACCTGTTCGGCTTGGACGATTTGCGCATCTTTCCCCGGTATCTGGGCCACGAACTGCCCGTCTACTGCGAGCAGCAGGTCGAGGCCCACATCCGCCGATCGTTCAGCTACGCGTTCGACCCGGAGGCGCGCGCGTTCCCGGCCGGGGGGGTGCCGAGGCTTGCGTTCCGTCAGATCACGACCGAACCGTTCGACGTGCTCGGCGCCCGCGTGGTTCCCTTGCGGTTGAGGCACGGTCGCTGCCGTGTGTTGGGCTTTCGATTCGGGGGCCTTGCCTACTGCACCGACACCCACGAGATCCCGCCGGAAGGCATGTCGTTGCTCGCCGACCTGGACGTCCTCATCCTCGATTGTCTCCGTCGCGAGCCCCACGTGACCCACTTGAGCCTGGACGAGGCAATCGACGTGGCGACGAGACTCGCCCCGAAGCGGACCCTCTTGACCCACCTCTCCCATCGCCTCGAACATGAGGCGACCAGCCGAGAGCTACCGCCGGGGATCGATTTGGCGTACGATGGTCTTCGGATCCCACTGCCGATCGGGTCAGACCGACCATGAAAGCGAAAAATGACCTCCTCGCGTCCCTCGCCGCTTTCGGACAGGAACGCTTGCTCGCCTTCTGGGACGATCTCGACCAGGAGCAGCGCGAGCTGCTGGTGGATGACATCGACGGGATCGACTTTCGCCGAGTCGCGGATCTCTACAAACGAAGGGACGAAGAGCAGGACTATGGCGAACTGGCGAGACGGATGACGCCGCCCCCGGCGTTCCGTCTCGAAGCGGCGGACAACCGGGTAACCCCGGAGGAGGCACGCCGTCGCGGGGTCGAGGCGCTCCGCGCCGGACACGTGGGCGTTATCCTGGTGGCCGGCGGGCAGGGCACCCGGCTGGGCTTCGATCATCCCAAGGGCATGTATCCGATCGGGCCGATCTCGCAGAAGTCCCTGTTCCGAATCCACATCGAGAAGATCGTCGCCTCCTCGCGTCGGCACGGGGCACCGATTCCTCTCTACTTGATGACCAGTCCCGCCACCCGCGCAGAAACGGAGAGTTACCTCGCCCACCGCGGTCGATTCGGGCTGCCGGAGGAAGACCTCAAGCCCTTCTGTCAGGCGACGATGCCCGCGGTCGACGCCGACACCGGATCGGTCCTGCTTGCCGAACCGCATCGCGTGGCATCGAGCCCGGACGGCCACGGGGGTACGCTTGCGGCGCTTGCCGGGCACGGTTGTCTGGACGATATGCGCCAGCGCGGCCTGAGACACTTGTTCTACCTCCAGGTAGACAATCCCCTGGCCAATGTCTGCTCGCCCGAGTCCATCGGCTACCATTTGATTTGCGGGTCCGAGATGTCGACCCAGGTCGTGGCCAAGCAGACGGCTTCGGACAGAGTGGGCAACGTGGTGCAGGTGGACGGGCGGCTCCACGTGATCGAGTACATCCATTGGGACGACGTGATTGAGCAGCAGCCCGACGCAGCGGATCCGAAGAAGTTCTGGGCCGGTAGCATTGCCGTCCACGTGTTCGACCGAGCCTTCTTAGAGCGGATGGCCGACCGGGACGACGTGCTGCCGTTTCACCTCTCCGACAAGAAGAAGGTCAACTACGTCGACCCGAGCGGCGAGCTGGTGCAGCCCGAGAAGGGGAACGCGATCAAGTTCGAGCGGTTCATTTTCGATCTGATGCCCTTCGCGGACGATGCGATCGTGGTGGAAGTCGACGCGCACCGCGATTTCGGCCCGCTGAAGAACGCCGCCGGCGCAGAACGGGATACACCGGACACGGTCAAGGCGCAAATGGTGGCCGTCCACAGGGAGTGGCTTCGGCAAGCGGGGGCGGAAGTGGCCGACGGTGTGCCCGTGGAGATCAGCCCCCTGTTCGCCCTTGACGCCGCCGAACTGGCGGAGAAGATACCCGCCGGTACCCGGATCAGCGAACCGGAGTACTTTCACTAAATCACCGTGCGCGATTATGGCGCAGTTGTAGGGTGGGTCGAGGCACGAGACCCACGCGTTTTTTTCGGCCACGTGGGTCTCGTGCCTCGACCCATCTATGGGAACGCTTTTGTCAACCAGGTAGTTTGTTGTTATTTGCGGTTCATCCGGCTGAAGCGTACCTGGGGTTGCAAAGAGGCGGACATGCTGGTTCTTTGTGGAGTTTTGGGATTCGACTTCACAAGGAGAAGCCAGCATGTCCACGAGTTTACTTTACCACGCATTCAGGGTCCGA
>DATKZH010000290.1:0-4732 GCA_035528065.1 Thermoguttaceae bacterium
CCACCTGAAACGCCAAGCGAGCGAGCGGTTCCTCGAATCCTATCCGATCCGGTTCGACAAGCTCTTGCCCGACTGGAACTATACCGTCGTCCCAACCGACTACTGAATTCCGGAAAGTTATTTATCGGCCGCCCCTTAGCCGCCCAACCTCCGCAGGAGTGCCGGCCCTCAATGGGGCCGGGCAAGCGTTATGTCATAGCTTGCCCCGTGCTGGCAGACAATCTCCAGGACTGTCTCTGTCGCATCTGCGGATAGGACGCGGACGTTCTGGGGCGCGTCCGGCAGGTGCCAGGCGCAAACGGTACCCGTCGCCTCCCGCAGACGCCAGGCTCCGCGAAGGGTGACAAGCAGGGGCTGCTGCTGGTTGGCTCCGTTTTGCAAGTTCAGATCGGGATCAGCCACGCTCATCTCCAACTGTCCATCCTGCACTGCTTCGGCCATGATCAGGCACGGCCGGTCAACTGCTTTGATCGCGAGCGTCTCCGTGGCGACTGCGTACGGGGTGACCTCCTGCGGGATGAAGAACACACAGCCCCATCGGCGACCGGCTGTGTCCCAGACGATGTGCGCGGCTTGGTCGCGCTGAATGATCTGGTAAGACGGCTCGGCAACAAGCCTCTGCATCGTCTCAGGGGTCGCCCGAACGACCAGCATGTATTCATAGCTTGCCGCGCTGGGGGCCTTGCCGTGATCGATCCACGCGGTCAGGAAATCCCCTTCCGTGTCCTCTTGGTCCTGATACTCCCGGCTGCTTTGATGCCAACGTGCCACAGCAACCTTCTGCCCTGCGGGCAGGTAGTAGCCTGTCAGCTGAACGTCCAGGAACCAGTGGGCTCTCGCCGCGTCAAGCGATCGCTCATCTGGGAAGGCCGTGAAGTCCGCCCCATCCAGTGAGGTCGGGAGGAACTCCGTTCTTTCGTTCTTGGGGAGGCGTTTCTGGCAGAGCGTTGTCTGCGTAGGGTACTCCGCCTCGTCACAGGAGATGTCCGAACCCAGGCACAGAATCCGCTCGTCGCTGAAGAACCAGCTCTTTCTGCCGTTGAGAGTTTTCCTTCCCGGCATGTCTTGATTCAAGATCATCGCGAAAATCCCCTGACGGCCTTGATGCGAGAGCCCGCCGACGAAGGTTTCGGGCGAATAGGGAGAAGTCCACTCCTTGTCGATCCGCTCCAGCGGAAGCTGAGGCACGGTCGTGCCCTCGAACCGTCGCCAGTCCCAGCCCAGCGGCTCCCGGCCGCTCGCCTTGGCGCTGACAGGGCTCCCGCCAGCGAGTATCTCCAGATGCCCCAAACCCTGAAAGAGTCCGAAGCAGTTCACTCTCGACTGCCTCTCGGTTCCCCAGACGTATTTGCTCTGGCCGTGGACGCTCGCAAGCCAGTTGTCGCGGCGATGACAGAGCAGCGCGGCATAGGGCATCACGAAACACCCGTTCGGTTCCGGTTCCGGCGAGATCTCCAGGCTGCGATAGGGTTCCTTCGTGACGGCCTCTGGCACCAGGCGCAGATACGCTGCCGCTGTTTCCGGATCGATGGCCTGCCCGGCATCGGGGGTGCCGCTGCGCGCCAGACGATCCAGTCCTTCCGGAAGGAGGTGCGAGCAGTATTCCGTGAAGGGTTGGCGCCCGCTGAGTGAAAGCGGCACATCACGCTGATTACAGAAGATCCGCTGTGCGAGCGCGGCCCGGCGGAGTCGCTCATACGCCTCAGCGCTCAGCCGCCAAGGCGTGTCGCTGAGTTTCTGGACGGTTTCCGCCAGCCCTGGGACGGCGGAAAAAGCATAACCGAAGTAGTGGCCACCGTGATGGTACGCGCAACCGTCAATCTTCAGGGCGCTTGCGGGCTGTAGGATTGACCGCTCCAGCATCGCTTTGAACGCCCGCAACCAGCGGACCTGCTCGGCGGGTTCGACCTGCATCAGACACGCCCGAAGCAGTCGGGGTACGTCAAGCAGGTAGAAGTCCATATGCGATGGCGGGTCGGCCTCGAAAAAAATCACGCCGCCGCCCCAGTTCCAGAGAAAGTAGTCGCATTGGCGCGCCAATCGCCCCTCCTCTGCCAGCACGTCGCGCATCAGGAACACGGCATCGGCCCACGACCCTCCATACCACCAGTTCCAATGGAACCCGGCTCCCGCCTGCATCCCCTGATCATAGAGATGATCTTCAATCAGCAGGAAGGCTTCCGCCAGTCGGCGACGCTGCTCCGCGTCACGGCTGGCCCGATAGGCCGCCGCCACCTGATAGGCAAGGGAGCTCATGTCCCCCGGGGGCTGCATGCCAAGCCAGCCGGGGCCATGCTCGTCGGGCCAGTAGTCTTGGCTCTTCGCGCCATGGTCCCCGAATTCGCAGCAGTATTGCAGAAGGCGGTCAATGCCGGGTCCGCCATGCACACCGTGCTCATCCTGGATAATGCCCTGTGCCTTGATCCGTTCACAGAGCGCGCTGAGCCGTGCTTCATCGATGCCGGGACCTCCATCGGGACCCAGCAACTCGCGGATGCCTGCCAGCTCCACCGGAGTCACCCGCTCGGGCTTGGGGAAACGCCGATCATCCGGCGCCGGGCGCTGCCACTGCGCCTCTTTCTCAGGGATGATCGCACGGCTGGAATAGGTCAGCGTGTTGTACTTGATGAGGTCCAGAAAAACCGTCCCTTGGGCCGCCTTGCTCGGCGCGGCGATGCGGATGTTGTCAACCTTCGCCGTCGGCTTGCCGCTTGGAAAACCACTGTAGAAAGGACGCCCCTGCCGCCAGCCGGTGAACTCCAGCGGGAACCGGAAGGAGCCGGTGACATCCTTTCCTTCGCGGAACTCGAAGACCAGCGCATCTGAGACTGGTTCTGCCATGTACACCCACACGGCGAAGCTGGCCTTGTTATTGTTGTTGAGGCCGCCAAGCCGAGCGATATCCCCGATACCGTGGTGGATGACCAACTCCTCCCCTGCGGACCAATCCCAACGTAATGAATTCTTGCCCTGCTTGCTGTGCCACGGACTGAGGCTCAAACTCTCCACTCGTGTCGCCGCGAAGTAAGGCGGCACCCTGTCTTCGAACGACTCATACTCCGCCTCTTGGCCCCAGGCCATGACGCACGCAGGAAGCACGCATACGGATATTACGAACGCTCTTTTCATCTCACTGTCTCCTGATTCCGTGACGGCTGTCACCCGGTCCGCAAACCGAATGGGTCAATTAGCCTGCTGGACCGGCAATCCACGCACCATGGCTCGCACGGTGACCGTTTGCCCTGCCCTAAGCCGCAGCGTCTGGCCGAAGCGGCGGTCCGCAGCCACTTTGACCAGCGACGAACCGGAGGCGGCCAGTTTCGGGTCGCGGATCAGAACCGCCGGATTGACGTGAGGCCGCCAGGCCACCAGTTCGCCGTTCGCTTGACGTTGTTCGAAGTCGCCGTTGAGCAGTTCGGCTCCCTCGACTCGCAGGTCGTCCATATAAACCCAGACCGGCAGTTGGGCTTGCGTGAACGGGTCGGTATACCCGTCGCCGAGCAGAATGAGGCTGACGTCGCCGTCCACGGTCGAAACGAACGAGAACGCCATCTCCTGCCACGAGTCGGTGGGCATGCCACGCAGATTGCCCGACAAGCGGTGGCCTATCGGCTGCGCCCAGTCGCAGACCTCGCAGCCGCTGATCGCCTTCAGCATCTTTTCCGTCTTCGTCAACGAGAGAATATGGATCACCGCATCGGACGGCTTGAGATTGGGCACGGCCATTTCGCCGAATTGTGCCAGCCAAAGCAGCGTGCCCGCCGTCGCATCCCACGATTCACCGCCCGTTTGCTTCAACATAACCAGTTCGTTATCGGCCGGTTTCCGCACGCTCAAATTGAACCCCAACCGCGGATTGCGATGCTGCGGCTCCAAACCGAGAGCGGCGAACGGAATCTCCCACTCGGCGGTCCACAGTCCCCGGCTGACGACGTCTGCCCCGTACTGCACGCCGCCGTTTTGCAGTCGTTCCACGATCGATGGCGACGTGCCGGTTGGAGCGAAGACCTCCCAGAACCCGTCGGGATACCCGCGCAGGACGAGCACGGGACCGACTTCGCCGCCGAGTTCGGCAACCGCAATCTCGACCGCATCGTCATTCTCCCAGTTGTGTCCTGCGGAGACGCCCTTGTTCGCATCGACGTCGTTGTGAAATCGCACGTAAAGGTGCTCATCGTCGGTCTGAACCATTGCCTGACTCGGACGTTTGGCTGGCTTCTTGTCCGTCGTCCATTTCAATTCGGCCGTCTCGTGGACCTCTGGCGCGGAGCCGGTCGCGTCGCCCGGTGTCCACTCCATTACGGTCGTCTTGCCGTCGATCACGAGCTTCCCGGTTACGCTCACGGCCCTGTAGACCGGTAAACGTCCAAGCGACTTGGACGCCTGCTCCCGAAGACGCATCCACCGCGGTTTCCAGTCAACCGGGGGAAGATCCAACTCGACCGGCCAACTCCGCCGGTCGGACGACGCATACAGACCGATCTCCTCCGGCGGCTTCACGTCGAACTCGATTTCCTTGCCGATCGCCGCATCGGCCGCCAGTCGGAAATCCAGCTTCGTACGATCTGGCTCCACGAATCCCGGATCCGAACCCTCCCAGTTCTCCTGAATCGTCGACCATTCCGGTTTCATCGGCCCCTTGCGGATACCGTAGCCGCAATCGACCATCACGTTCCGCTCGACCACGTTGAACCAAGGCGCTGCGATCGGATCCTTCGTGAAGATTTCGACG
>DATKZH010000291.1:0-9622 GCA_035528065.1 Thermoguttaceae bacterium
TAACCGGCGGACGGCACACGGCGTGTGCCTGCTACGAGCGGCGGCCCGTTAGATCCACCTCAGCTTGTCTTCGTCACATCGACCTACCCTAGCCCGCAGGTTCCCCCCATGGCAGCTTCCGAGTCGAGTGAAGAGGCGAATGCGCAGTTCATCGAGATGTTGGGCAAGACGTTGCTTCGGATCTTGACGGAGCAGGAGCCGAGCCGCGACGATTTGGCCGAGGCGGGGGTCGGCGACGAGAGCATCATCCGCGTCAACCGGCAGGGCGACATCGAGGTCCGCCGGCACGATCGTTGGGACCTGATCGGCGGACTGTTGGGCGACTTCGAAGACCGCGTTCGCGAGGAAACCGGCCTCGACTGGGCGTCGCCCGTGTTGAATGACGGCGGCCCGCTCTGCTGTGACTAGCATCGAGAAACGGATGGCAGACCCTGGCTTCCCTTGTCTCAGTTCACCACGTTCCGCAGCGGCTGCCCCAGGAGCGCCCGGCGGCACGCCTCGGCGGTCTTCACGCGGATGTCCAGAAGCCCCTGCTCGCTGTAGAAGGCGGCGTGCGGATTGAGGATGAGGCGGTGATGGGCCGGGTGGTCGGCGTTGCGCCACGCGACCACGAGCGGATGGTCGTCCGGGGGCGGCTCGGTCTCCAGCACGTCGAGCCCTGCGCCGGCCAGTTGCCCCGAGGCGAGTGTTTCGGGGATCGCCAGGGTATCGACGATCGCCCCCCGGGCCGTGTTCACCAGGTACGAGCCCCGCGGCATTTGGGCGATCGCCGCCGCGTCGATCATGTGGTGGGTCTCGCCGGTCAAGGGGCAGTGGACGCTGACCACCAGCGCCTCGCCGAGCAGCTCGGGAAGCGTCTCGACGCGGCGGACACCGAGGGCCTTGTCGTATCCGTCCGGCTTGTAGGGGTCGTAGAAGACGACGTCCATGCCCAGGGCTTTCGCACGCAGCGCGGCCGCCGTGCCGATCCGCCCCAGCCCGATCACGCCGAACACGCGGCCGCGCAATCGAACGAGCGGCACCACCAGCTCGTGGGACCACGGCCCGCCGCCCGCCCTCAGGTGGGAACTCATCAGGTGCGTGCCCCGGCAGAGGGCGAGCATCATGGCGATCGCCGTATCGGCCACTTCTTCGGAGCCGTAATCGGGCACGTTGGCCACGGGGATGCCCTGCCGGCGGGCGAACGGGAGATCGACGTTGTCGACGCCGACCCCGCCGCGGACGATCAGCTTGCAGCGCTCGAGCCGCTGGAGCGTCGGCCGACTGAGCGACATCTGGTGGTAGATGATAATGGCGTCGACCTGCTCGATCCGGCCGGCCAGTTCCTTCTCGTCGTGGGCGCCGAAGGCCGACACGTTGGCAATTTCGTCCAGGACCTCCCGCTCCGGCTGGAGATCGTCGGTGATGAAGTCGGTGATAACGACGTGATATTGCGTGCTCATGGGCTCCCCAGTTAACACCAATGGGCGCGGCCAACTTCACGCGCACCGGATCCCTGGGATCGGGAACTGCGAGCACAGCTCGGCCACTTCGCCGCGGACTTTCTTGATGGTCGTCTCGTCGTCCAGGTTGCGGAGCACCGTGTCGATCCAGCCGGCGATCTGGTCCATTTCGGGCTCTTTCATGCCCATCGAGGTCAGCGCGGGCGTGCCCATGCGCACGCCGCTGGTGACGGCCGGCTTGCGGTGATCGCCGGGGACCATGTTGAAATTGCAGATGATGCCCGCCGAGGCCAACGCTTCGGCCACTTGCTTGCCGGTGTAGTTGGTCTTGCGGAAATCCATGACCAGCAGGTGGTTGTCGGTCCCGCCGCTGGCCAATTGGTATCCGCGGGCCATCAGCTCTTCGGCCAGGCGCCGGCAATTGGCCACGATCTGCCGGCCGTATTGGCGGTACTCTTCGGTGGACGCTTCCTTGAAGGCCACGGCCATCGCGCCGATGGTCTGCATGTGCGGGCCGCCTTGGATGCCGGGAAAAACCGCCCGGTCGATCCGCTTGGCCAGGTTGAACTTGCTGTGCGAGTGGTACTTCTCGTGGTAGCGGTCCTCGATCCTGGAGAGGATGAACCCGGATCGCGGTCCTCGGAGCATCTTGTGGGCGGTGCTGGAGACCACGTCGGCGTAGGGGACCGGGTCGGGATGCACGCCGGCAATGATCAGCCCGTTGATGTGAGCGACGTCGGCCACCAGGTAGGCCTCGACCTCGTCGGCGATCTCGGCGAACCGGTCGTAGTGGAGGGTCCGCGGATAGGACGTGGCTCCCACCCAGATCATCCGGGGGCGATGCTTTCGGGCGATGTCGCGGATCTGGTCGTAGTCGAGGACCCCCGTTTCGGGGTCGGGGCCATAGGGAATCTGCACGTAGTCGGTGCCGGAGAAGCTGACGTGCCATCCGTGGGTCAGATGGCCCCCTTCCGGGACCGGCATGCCCATGAACTTCACGCCGGGCGCCGCCAGCGCCCGATAGACCGCCTGGTTCGCCGGCGAGCCGGAATACGGCTGCACGTTGGCGTGCTCGGCCCCGAAAAGCGACTTCGCCCTCTCCATCGCCAACGTCTCGATCTCATCGACGACCTGGTTGCCTTCGTAGTATCGGGCGTGAGGGTAGCCCTCGCAGTACTTGTTGGCAAGGATCGACCCGCTCGCCTCGAGCACGGCCGACGAAGCGAAGTTTTCCGAGGGGATCATCTTCAGGGTGGTCGACTCCGCCAGCACCTGCCGCTCCAGGAGGGCGAACATCTCGGGGTCGGTTCGATCGAGATACGGATGGCGCTGAGAACAATCCGGCATGGGGAGTTCTTCCTCAAGTACGCGAGTTCGCTCGGACATGGACTGCCTGCTTCTCAAGGACTCGGTTTGTGACGATGATCGGGCGCAGCCCGGGACAATCGCGGTCGAGCGGAGTCAACACGGGGGGAGGTGAGATTCGAAGAGGGAATCGCTCCGTGCCGGTGGCTTGATGACTCCGAACCGCCTCGTCCTGCGGCCGAGCCGGGGCGGCTCTCGTTTGCCGCCTCAAAAAAATACCGTGACTCGACTTTCCCGACAACCGCCCCCTCGCAAGGGGAGGAATGAGATCCCCCTCATGGGCTGACTCCGGGGCGGCGGACAACGTCCGTCACTTTCCAGTGTAAGTTGCCTCGCGGGCTTTGACAAACCGGACCACACGCGGGGCCACAGACGGGGAGAGGGGCCCCGCCTATTCGGGGCACATGGTGGGCGGAAGCCAGCCCCGATTGACGGGTTTCGGTCCGGTGCCCCCGCCATGCGAACGCCTCCTTGCGCGAGAGCAAGATCGTGGGCCGGGACTTTCGTCGCCCGGCCGTTCCGACTATCGTGAATCGGGCCGAACTTGGCCCCGGGTGTTGTTGACAGGACATGCTGGACCCTTTCGATGGGAGCAAGCGATGAATCGACCTCGCGTCACGCGTAGAGAGGCCCTGTTGGCCGTTTCGGGGATGCCGCTGGCCGTCTCGCCGGCGTTGGCTGCCCTGGCGGCCGACGAGAAACGTCGCTTCAAGATCGGCGCCTGCGATTGGTCGATCGGGGGGAGGGGGGAACCCGGCGTCCTGGAGACGGCCAAGCGAATCGGGCTGGACGGCGTGCAGGTCGCCTTCGGCGCGCCCGGTGAGAAATACGACCTCCGCAGCGAAGCAGTCCGTCGCGAGTATCTCCAGGCGGCCAGGACGCACGGCGTCGAGATCGCTTCGTTGGCTATTGGCGTGTTGAACCAGGTGCCGTACGCGTCCGATCCGGAGGCCGAGAAGTGGGTTCGCCAGTGCGTCGAGGTGATGCCCAAGCTCGGCCAGAAGGTGGCGCTGGTGGCCTTCTTCAGCAAAGGGGACATCAAGGGCCGGCGGGATCTTCAGGACGAAGTGATCCGGCGGCTGAAGCGGGTGGCCCCCGAGGCGGAGAAGGCCGGCGTGGTGCTGGGGATCGAGTCGTGGCTCAGCGCCGACGACCACCTGAGGATCCTCGACGGCGTCGGCTCGCCCGCCGTCCAGGTCTATTACGACGTGGCCAACATGGATCACGAGGGCTACGACGTGTACCAGGGGATTCGCCGGCTGGGCCGCGATCGGATCTGCGAGGTTCACTGCAAGGAGAACGGCTTCCTGCTGGGCAAAGGCCGGATCGACTTCGTCCGAGTCAAAGAGGCCCTCGACGAGATCGGCTGGAGCGGCTGGCTGGTGATCGAGGGGGCCGTGCCGCAGGGCGCGAGCATGTTCGACAGCTACGTGCGGAACCAGAAGTACCTGCGATCGATATTCCCCACGGGGGCGTGAGTGGCGAGGGCGCCTTTTGGGGGGGATTGCGACTGGACATCGCCTCCGCGCCTTGCTGTAATAGGGGTCTGTCCACGTTGACTTAACGCGTTGGGTGCCACTGGCGTCCCGCCAGTGCGTCCGCGAAAGCACGGGCAAGATGCCCGTGGCACCCGTAAACTCAATCTGGACAGACCAATAGGATGGTCGTCGTGCGAGACGTGCCCGCGCGGGCCGGCAATCCACCCGCCTTGTACTGCGTGAGGGCATGTTTCCGGGTGGCACGACGAGCGCCAAGACACCGACCAACCGCTTGCAGTCCTACCTGATCTCGACACCTGCGTGAACCTACCCACGAGCTGAAAAGGAGAAGCTTATGTCCCGTCAGACACGTCGTACTTTCTTGAAGCGAGCCGCGGCCTCCGCCGGGATCGGCACCGGGATCGTCATCGCCGGAACGCAGGCGTCCGGCAAGGTGCTGGGGGCCAACGACACGATCCGGATCGGCGTGGCCGGGATCAACGGCCGCGGCCAATCGCACATGGGCGAATTCGCCAAGATGGACAAGGTCGACGTCACGTATCTTATCGACCCTGATTCGCGACTGTTCGAGCCCCGCAGCGCCAAGATCAAGCAGATCGGGGGCAACACGCCCAAGTGCGTGCAGGACGTGCGCCAGGCCCTGGACGACAAGGACCTCGACGCCGTCTCCGTCGCCACCTGCAACCATTGGCATTCGCTGATCACCTTCTGGGCCTGCCAGGCCGGGAAGGACGTCTACGTCGAGAAGCCGTGCAGCCACAACGTGTTCGAGGGCCGGCAGTGCGTCAAGGCGGCGGAGAAGTACGGACGGATCGTCCAGCACGGCACGCAGAGCCGCTCCGACTCCAAGTGGGCGAAGACCGTGGCGGCCGTGGCCAGCGGTAAGTACGGGAAGCTGCTGGTCTCCAAGGGCTACGCGTCCAAAGTGCGATGGTCGATCGGCTTCAAGGAGCCGACCGAGCCGCCCGCGGAGCTCGACTTCGACCTCTGGCTGGGCCCCGCCCCCAAGCAGCCCTACAACGAGAACTTCGTCCATTACAACTGGCACTGGTTCTGGGACTTCGGCAACGGCGAGATCGGCAACCAGGGCGTGCACCAGATGGACATCGCCCGATGGGGTATCCCCGGCGGCACCCTGCCCAAGAGCGTGGTCAGCATGGGCGGGCGCTGGGTCAATTCCACGGAGGGCCATCCGCCGTTTGCGGATCAGGGCCAGACGCCGAACAACCAGCTCACCGTCTGCGACTACGGCGAGACGCTGTTGGTGTTCGAGGTGATCGGCCTGGGCGGAAACGTCCCGGGAAGCGACAAGAAGTATCCCACCAACGTCGCCAACGAGTTCTATCTCGAGGAAGGCGCGATCAAGGGCGGCAAGTTTTATCCCAAGGGGTCGGATAAGGGCGAAGAGCTCGACGTTGAATTCGAGCCCCGCTCCGGCAGCATCTTCGCCAACTTCATCGAGGGGGTGCGCAGCCGGAATCGGGAGGGGCTTTACGCCGATATTCGCGAAGCCCATCTCTCGGCCGCGCTCTGCCACCTGGGCAACATCTCGTATCGGTTGGGCGAGGAGGTCTCCGGCAGCGAGAAGCCGGACGTGCTGGACGCCCACGAAGAGGTCCAGAAGAGCTGGACCGCGATCGGCGACCGGGTGAAGGACGCGCTGGGACTGGATATTGCCAAGGGCACCTACCAGCTCGGCCCCAAGCTCACGTTCGACCCCGAAGCCGAGAAGTTCATCGGCAGTGCCGAGGCCGACAAGCTGCTCACGCGCGAATACCGCGCACCGTACGTGGTGACCGAGGAGGTCTAGTGTTCCGGATTGCAGATTGCACGGTCCAGTAGGGTGCCACGGGCATCTTGCCCGTGCACTGGCGAGACGCCAGCGGCACCCGTCTGCGAGCCGGGAGCGACGTCTATAACCACCCGACCGTGGGGGCGGCAATTGCCTTGCCGCCCCTTTTTCGCTATCCTCGTCTTCGCGCCCGGATGGGGCAACGTGCGTCGCCGTGGGGCGTGCGGCGCATGGGTGGGCTACTCTCTCGTCCCGTCTGCACGACTGATCACAATCGAAGGGGGAGATCATGCCGATTGCAGCCCAGTGCGGATCGTGTCAGAAGCGGTTCAAGGCGCCCGACAAGCTCGCGGGCAAGAAGGTCAAGTGTCCTCAGTGCGGCGGCGTGATCCAGATCCCGGTGCCGCAGCCTCCCAAGGAAGACGCGGGCGACCTGTACGGTCTCGCCGAATCACCGCCGGCTTCGACGCCGACGCCCGCAAAGCCAAAGTCGGAGCCCGAGCCGGCTCGCAACTGCCCGACGTGCGGCGCCGCCCTGGTGGAGAACGCCGTCTTGTGCGTCGTTTGCGGCTACGATCTGCGTAGCGGGCAGAAGCTCCAAACGGAGCACGCCGCGGAGGCCCCCGCCGCCGGCCCGCAGGTCACGCTCAAGAGAAAGGACTGGAAGAAAGAGGAGGAGCAGCAGGAGAAGAAGGCGACGAAGAAGAAACGGAAGCGGGAGCGGGGAGAGACACCCCAGGCGATCGCGTTCCTGCGCGGCTGTGCCGTCGCCTTTGGGACCGCGATGATCGGGGTGGGCATCTGGTGCGCGCTGGGCTGGTTGACGTGGGGGGGGTGGGGGATCATGGCCATCATAGTCGGGGGATTGGCCGGAACGGGAATGATGATCGGTTACGGTCACGAGGACGCCCTGCCCGGAATTGCCTCCGCCGTCATCGCCTTCATCAGCATCATCATTGCCAAGGTGTTGGTGGTGGTCGTCGTCGTCATGTCGATGGCCGGGGGTATGGATGAGTTTGCAGGCGACCTGCCCGAAGAGGAGTGGGCGATGGAAGAGCCGGTCGATGAGGACGCGTTCCCGGACGACGAAATGATCGACGAGGACTACCAGGAGGAGGGCGCCGCGGAAGATGGGTCGGTGGCCGATCAGCAGACGCCTGACGCGGCGACGGCCGAGGTGACCTCAGATGGGGAGTCGTTCGACGAGGGCACAGCGGCCGACTTCGGCGTGGGTGATCAGTACGGCGAGGCCGAGACGGAGGAGCCAATTGGGGGGTGGTTCACGGTCGTCGTCGCCTATCTGTTCATGTCCGGATTGCTCTGGGACCTCCTCTGGATGGCGATGGGCTGCGCCCTGGCCTTCAAGGTGGGGAGCGGCGGACAGTGGTGGGAGGATGATTGAAGGCCCTGCACGGCGGCGTCCCCGCCCCGGCGGCTCGGACCGTCGTGTCCAAGTCGCCCAACAGAAAAGAATAGGTCGTGTTAACGGCAGGTTTCCCCGCGGCATGCATCCATCGCCGTCGGCGGGCAATCCGTGCGAGCAGACAGCTCGATCGGACAGCAAGAGCCTCGATGGCGACGGACCACTTGCTCGCATTCTCTCCTTGCCCACGCGGATCCTTCACGCCGGGCTTGACAGGCGAGCCGCAATCAGTCATCGGTCATAGAGAGGGCAACGGACTCCCCTCGAAACGGGAAGCGAGAAATGAAGAGAAGCCGATCGCGAGCCGCCGCCGTCCTCTGCGTGCTGGCCCTGCTCTCGACGGCCGGTCGGGCGCAGGCGGCGAAGCTCTTTCTGCTCATCGCCGCCGACGTGTCGAAGGAGGGCGGAATCTACCTTTCGACCGGTCCCGATACGGGCTACGTGTTCGACGTGTTCTACGCCCACGTGCCGGAGCGCCAACTGGTCGTCTACGGAATGACCGGAGGCGGCCCCGACGGCCGATCGACGTGGGACGGGCCCGACGTCCGATTCGACCTGGGCGACATGGGCAACAAGCTGTTGACCGCGATCGACACCTGCCCGGCGGGCCCCGACGACACGATCGTGTTCTTCTACTCCGGGCACGGAGCCCACGACGCTCGCGGTCACTATCTGCTGATGCCCGACCAGAAAACGACGCTCTCGCGTCAAACCGTCATCGAGAGCATTCAGAGGAAGAATCCACGGCTCGCCGTGGTGATCACCGATAGCTGCGCCAACCTGGTCGATCGCGGCCTGCTTCGCGGGCCGGCGATGGCGCTGGCTCAGCCCGACCGGGCCTCTCCGCTGTTCGATTCCCTCTTCTTCCAGGCGAGCGGACTGGTCGACGTCAACTCGTCCTCGGAAAGCCAGGTGGCGGCAGGGCCCATCGGCGGCGGACTCCTGGTGCTGGCCATGGCCTACCTGGGAAACCAGCCGAATTTCAGCAAGTTCCGAAACCGCGGCGTCACCGTCGAGCCGTCCGATTCCCCGGACGTGGCCATTCCGGCGATGGACTACGATCGGATCATCGGCGAGACCTTCGGCTGGAGCGAGCATGGGCTGCACGGCGATTTCGATCCGGAGCAACCCTCGTACGGGCTGCTCTGGGCAAACGCCGATCGCAGGCTCGCTTGGCCGGCCGTCCAGACGATGCTGACCGAAAAGGTCGAGGAGCTTTTCCGCACGCTCCACCCGACCGGCATGCGCGTCGCCGGGTCGGCAACCGCACAGCACACGCAAACGCCGCAGTTCTACAGCCTGGCGAAAGCGTCGCCCCCGCCGCCACCACCCGCGGGCAAGCACCTCTCGCTGGAGCGCGGCGACGTGATTCTCTCCATCAACGGCCGCCTTGTGGCCAACGAAGCGCAATGCCGAGAGGCAGTCCGTCGCTCCGGTCCCGAAATGGAATTCACCGCGCGCGATCAACGGACGGGGACCGTGTGGCGGATGCGCGCCCAACTCCGGCCGTCGAGCTCTCGATTCGGAGCGTACCTGGACGACGCCCCGGGCGGCGGAGCACTCGTCACCGGGGTGATTCCCGGTTACCCGTGCACTCGAAACGCGGTGCTGGGTCCGGCCGATTCGCCGGCACCTCCCGCGCCCCCGGCGCCGGGGGCCTGGTCGGACCCCATCTACCACCCGGAACCGGGCGATCGGATCGTCGAGGTGAACGGCCGCCGAATCGACGACACGAGTGATTTCTCCTCCGCGGTGAAGAGTTCGCCCGAGCTGATGACTTTCCGGATCATCGGGCACCGGAGCGGGGAGTCGTTCCTGATGCGGACCCTGCTCGATCCGCCGTCCGCCGGCACGCGACTGGGAATCGGCGTCGACGACGACTCGCGCGGCGGCGTCCGAATTCGTTACGTGCGCGACGGGCATCCCGGCACGCGCTGTCAGCTCGCCAGATAGACGGGGCAGTAGCAGGCACACGGCGAGGCTGTGATTTTTTTCGGAGGCCCACTGGGCATGCCGGGGGAATGACGCTAGCTTGGATATCGTGATGCGGTGGTCGCTGTTTCCCGGAGCGTTGCCAGGAGAGGTACGTATGAGTCAATTC
>DATKZH010000292.1:0-3713 GCA_035528065.1 Thermoguttaceae bacterium
AGGTGGGTGGTGGGAATTCGCGTCGGCAGCCTGTTGGGGTCGGAGCCTTCGCCGGAGTTCGCCGCGGGGTGCCACCGGGCAAGGGCCCGGCGGGTTGCACCTGAAAGAGGAAGAAAGCCTGGCCTCGGAGTTCGGCTTCCGTTATCTCGATCCCCAGCGGGCCTTCGGCGCCCAGGCCGTCGCCTTCTACACCCACTTCAACGACCTGATCGTGGTCGACATCCTCGCCAGCGGGCCGGGCAGCGGCGACGATTTCAACGCGGGAAAGGTCTTCGCCGGCATCCAGAATGTCTTCGACCAGCGCTACCTCGCCTCCCGCCATCCGTACGGCGCGCGGCCCGGGGCGCCGTTGTTCGGGTATATGGGGATCGAGGCGGTTTATTGATAATTCAGTAGTTCCAAGTTTGTAGGGTGCGTGCTCGCACGCACGCGAAGGGGTTGAGGACCAAGCCGGATTGCGGCTTGGCGGGCGCCGCGGCGTCTTGCCGACGGGCGCGGCGTGCGGGCGTGACGGGGCCATGCATTGCAAGGTGGGCGCGTGCGTGCGAGCACGCACCCTACGGGCTACCACGTCGCTTGACTGTTTCGCAAGATCGGCGGTGTTGCTCGGCAACAAGAGGAGTTCACTTCAAGATAGGCCTCGCCTGTTTGGGATGAATGCCGTCGAGCGCGTTCGACGGGGCCACCCGCGGTTGTTGTGGGCTCATGAGGGTTCGAATGGACAGAAGAAGACCCTCAGGAAGACCATCGTCGGCGCGCCATTAATCTTGAAAACGACGACGAAGGTATCACCCTCCTTGAATGAAATCTCCTCGGTGCTAAACGACGTAGCATAACAGTCTGTAGTGATGTGCGTGTTTACGTTTAGCGGAGTAGTCTTGATTTCACGGGTGTTGATCGTCCCGTCCTCACCGAGCAGCAACATGTATACCTTTTGCACGGTCACCGTGCAGTCCCGCCGGAACCAGTACTCGCCCTTGAACGACGTTTGCGCCGGCGGATTGGGAGCGCCGATTCCGACGAATGGCCCCTGCATACGGAACGATTTAATAGGCGTATCCCCGTCCTGCTCCGTAGAGTGCGTACTCCCCGAACCCGACGGCCATTGATACGGAGTCGCTCGCCACCCCTTGTGGGCAGATTCGCCGAACGCACATGTGGCGACCAGTAAACTGCTCAGCGCAACCGGGAAGAATGTCTTCATGTGTCTCTCCTTTCTTGTTCACAGGGTCTCACAGTGAGCGACTCGCCCGAGCCGCGTTCGCTCCGCTGGATGGTTCGACGCTCTTCATTATTGTGGGCGGAAGTTTCCTGTTCGGCTGACCACCACAAACGGCTCGCCTGAGACATCCTCCTTGGCCTCTCTGCCAGCCTTGATCTCTCCCGCAGCAACGAGTCTGCGATTGTCACGCTCGGTGACGTCTAGAATGCTGTATAACGCTTTTCCATGAAGTACCGTGAAGAGAAGTTCATACCTTCGGCCCTCGTGCACAAAACCGGTGCTGAGCGTCCTCTGGCCAGACTTGCCCAGATAGGCATTATGGATCGCCGACGTCCAAAGGTCTCCGGTGCCCACTTCCGCAGTATCTCCGGCCGCTTTGAGGAAGTTCTCATATTGCGGCGTCGTCAAAACGGACACACTGGTGGACAGCCCATCCGCAAACGCCGCCGAGGGCAACACCACAGCCAGAAGAAACGCTGTCATTGTCTTCATCATATTGCTCCCAGTCGAACTTGTTCATAGAGCGATCTGTGTATCACCTATAGACGGCTTCGTTGCAGCCTATCACGTTGCCGGGCTATTCCGCATGTCCAATCGTTCCAGGCAGTTACGCAGCTACCTGCTATCTTGGGGCGCGTTAGGCTGTTTCCGCTCCTGTGCGAGCACGTCGGCCGGACTGCGAACACCTCGCCCACCTCGGTTTGAAACGTGCGTGTAGATCATCGTCGTGCGGACATCCTTGTGGCGTGAGCAACTCCTGGACCGTGCGAATGGCGGTCAAGACTGACAGATTCTGCACTGCTCCCGTCACATCTAATCATGTCTCATTATCCCGCCCTGCGGCCGGGCGGGTCAAGGGGAGGGATTGTCGCTTTGGTCCGTCGCTCGGTTGGCCTCGGACGAGGCCGAGTTTGTAGGGTGCGTGCTCGCACGCACGCGAAGGGGTCGAGGACCGGGCAGGATTGCGGCTTGGCGGGTGCTGCGACGTCTTGCCAACGGGCGCGGCGTGCGGGCGTGACGGGGCCATGCATTGCAAGGTGGGCGCGTGCGTGCAAGCACACACCCTACGGGCTTGGCTGGCCGCGTTCTGCCTGTCCGGCAGCGGCAGTCGGATTCAGGGGGAGGCCCCAGAAGCCACTCGACGCGATGTTGATCTTGGGTATCAACGTCATGGCGGCGATGAAGAAGCCCAGCGCCTCGACCGTCAGTAAGATGCCCTGAAGCCTCGTCCAGACGGTCGCTACGAGCGTGAGGGATAGGATCGCTCCGGCGGGAAGGACAATGCCCGTCAACGCGGGCCAGGTCCCCATCAGCGTGACGGCGCGCACGGCGATGATCGCAACCGCGACCCCGGCGGAGATTGCCAGGGCCGGTCCCAGCGGCATGTACTCCTGGGCAAAGTACATCAGGGGATAGGCTCCGGCAAATGTGCCCACGGTCAGCAGCAGCATCCATCGATCGAATCGGGTCGCCGACGCAGCCTGGACCACGAGCCCCACCAGGAGGCCGAAGACCATCACGCTGATCGGGCCCAGCCACCTCAACTCGCCGAGTCGATCGATGGGAGCAATCCCCAACACATCGAGGCGGACCGGCCGCCCGAACAACAGCCGCTCGTAGTCCCACCGATACGTGCTGGCGCTGCCCGAACGGTCCACGCTGGTGGGCTGAAGCGATAGTTCCAGCAGCTGCACGTCCGACCCGTTCGCCACCAGCGAGACCTTAAACTGGTCCAGAATGCCGCCGGGCGGGACCGACAGTTCATACAACCCCTTGCCCACGGCGGTGTAAGTCACGTCCAACGGCGTCGGCTCGTTGGGCAACTCGCCGCTCCACACGAGCTTGCTGCCGCGGAGAACGACCGTTTCGCTGGACTGGTCGGCCGTCGTGATCGACAAATCGGCCAGGGAGATGATCTGCGGGGGCAACGGCAACTCGATTTCGCAGTCACCGGCACTTGTGCCCGGACACACCGCCTCGATCTTGCCCACGAACCGCGCCTCGTAGATCGATTCGGGCGTGGCCGTGCCCACGCTCAGCCGGGGCGTGAGCGCGACCTCCGCGGTGAAGCTTCGGACTTCAGCCAACGGCAGCGGGGCAGCCGGTTCCATCGCACCGGACTGGTCAATCACCGCCATCGGCTCGTACCGCTGCTCGCTGGCGAATTTGGTTCTCACTGCCGATTCCCGCACCGACTGCACCGCGGGAAGCAGCAGGCCAACGAGGATTGCGAGAATGACTACGACGGCCAGCAACTCAACCAGGGTAAACGCACAGCGTCTCGAGTGAAGCATGGGAGAGTCCTCCGATCATTGGCAGGAACGCCAGAATAGCCCTCGCCTTCATGCTACCGCACTGCGGCCGCGCCGGTCAAGCGACGGTCGCCGTTGCCCGGCGGTCAACCGCCGCCCCCGGTGGCAACGCTCATTCGCCGTGCCGCGTGCCCAGTCCAGTGGCTACTTCCGATGCACTAACGGGCAGGGTGGCGCGA
>DATKZH010000293.1:0-17822 GCA_035528065.1 Thermoguttaceae bacterium
TACAAGCCCTTCATCCGACGCTCGACCTCCGACGGATATGGTTCCACACGCATCGTCGTTCCTCCCAGCCACAGACCAGTCGTCCAACCCCCATCCGACAGGATACCACAGTTTGGGAGGTTATTTAATCCTCAGTCCTTAGGATCGGTCGTTGGCGTCCGTTGATCCAAGCCGTCAGGACCCTCGTTGCGACGCTCCGCGTCGGCATGTCCGGTCAACGCTTTGGGTGCCCGGATCGGCACAAGTCCCTGGAGGATCGCGGATTCCGGGTCGGGGACGGGGGGCGTCCGGGGAGTGCGTTCTCACGCGGGAGTGTGGGAACAAGGGGCACGGGGAGCACCGGCCGCGCGGAGTCGCGTGAAGATGGGCAAAATCGGGAGGCTGTAGTGGTCGTGCCGGCAGTTACGGAGTTAGGGGTCATGGTGCGACGATAAATGGGAAAGCATGCGTAGAGTTGTCCATTTGCCGTCGCGCTGGAACGTGAGGACGGACTCGGCTTTTTGGGGCTGGTGGCTCGGGAATGGCGTCTCCTTCGCCCGGACAGAGCTGCCTAAGCGGGTCAATGCACGAGCGACGTAGGGGTCAGAAAACGTGGGAGTCGATCCTGGTGCGTCTTGCGCTGTCGGTGGCCGCTGCGCTGGCGGCGTGGCACGTCCTCTCGCTCACCCTGACCGCACCGATGGCTTCTACCGCAGGGCCCTCCGCTTCTTCGGCAGCGCCATCCGACACGGCACCCGTCCAGAGCGATTGGGCGACGGGCCGGTCAACCACCCGTCCGTACGAAGCGCGGCCTTCCTGCTACACAAACGCCCCCAGGCCACTCCCGCGTCCCTATCCCCCGCAGGCGTTTCCCAGCGAGGCAGCGGACGCACAACCTTCGAGGTCGGTTGCCCGTCGATACCCGGTCCAACAGCCCAGCCCGATGCAAGGTCCCCACGGCACGCAGCGTGCCCACCCGATGCAACGTCCCCCGCCCGTGCAGGATCGCCGCCCGGCGCAAGATCTCTTCGAGATCGCACCGCGTCGTGGAGCGTTGCCTCCGTACTCGGGGGGGCCGATTCGCCCGACCAGCTACGTTGCCGATCCGGCTCCGCCGGGTGAATTGCGGCTGTCTCGCGGGACGACCGAGCAGTCGGGCGCGCGGAGCGACTCCGTCGCAACCCAACCGCCGCCAAGCTCCCAAGGCGAAGCGGAAATCATGGTTCCTGCCCCCCAGCCCGTCGGTCAACGGGCCCCGAGCGGTGAGCCAAGGCGAGCAGCCCCGGGGAAGCCGGAAGAACGTGTATCCCAGGTTCCCTGGAACTTGCTCCGGCAACTGCCGGACATCTTCTCGGGCGAGCCGACTTCCGGTTCTTACACGAGGGCCAAGATCCCGCTGGCCCGCTCCATACCGTCGGACGCGGTGCAGGTGGACCCGCGGAGCGGCCTGGTGACCATCGCCATTCGCGATGCCCCTCTGGATCAGGTCCTGGGGATCCTGGCGGAACAGCAGGACTTGAACATCATCTGCTCGGAGGACGTGACGGCACGTATCTCGATTACGATCAAGAATGCTCCCTTCGAAGAGGCGCTGGCCGCGATCCTCTCGGTGGCCGGTTACACGGCTCGTCGCCGGGGCGACTTCCTGCTGATCACGAGTGTTTCCGCCGCCGGCAGTGTGTCCCCTGAGGCCCAGGGCCGGGAAGTCCGCGTGTTGGTGCTGAACTACGTGTCGGCATCCGACGCCGACGTCGTGATCAAGGGGCTGCTTTCCCCGGTGGGGCAGTCGTTCGCCAAGGAGAGCGACGACTTGGACTATCGCAAGACACAAGAGCTGATCGTCGTTGAGGATCTGCCGGCGTATCTCTCCCGCATCGAGGAGACCGTCCGGCAATTGGACGTGCCCCCGCGTCAAGTCCTCATCGAAGCACACATCCTGGGGGTCGAATTGGAGGACGACCTCGTCCACGGCGTCAATTTCTCGTACTTGAGAGAAGCCAATCCGGCGATCACCCTGGGAACCCGGGGCTTTGCAGATCCCGCGGCGTCGCCCGCGCTGATCTTCGATCTGACGACGAGCGAGCTGGCTGCTTTGGTGGAATGCCTCAAGACGACGACGGATGCGAAGACGCTGGCATCGCCCAAGGTGTTCGCGCTGAACGGCCAACAGGCGAGGATCCAGATCGGGCAGCAATTGGGCTATCGCGTCGTCACGACCACGCAGACGAGCACCATGGAGAACGTGGACTTCCTGGAGGTGGGCGTGATTCTCACGGTAACGCCCCAGATCACCCCGGATGACTGCGTGCTGATGAACGTGAAACCGGTCGTTTCCAGCGGCCAGATCAACCCGGATACGAAGCTGCCCGAGGAAGAAACGACGGAAGTCGAGACGTCCCTGATCCTCCGCGACGGCCACGGCATTGTCATTGGCGGCCTGATCCAGGAGGAGGACGTCGAAATCCAGCAGAAGGTTCCGTTCATCGGCGACCTGTGGCTCGTCGGACGGCTATTCCAGAGGCGACAGGTCGATCGCAAACGCACCGAGATCATCGTGGCCCTGATTCCCCATATCGTTCCCTACCTCCCGGAATGCTATGCCCGGGAGGCCGAGCAGTTCCATCGGGCGACGACACCGGTGGTGTACGGACCGATTCAACCGTATCCGCGTCCGTGGGAACCGACCTTGCCGGATGCCAGCCAACGCCCCGCCTGCTTCTGTAGGCCGGCACACTGGTGGCCGACGACCGAGAGCGCCGTTGATTTGAGCATAGGTCCCCCAGTGCAATACTACGAAGAGGCGCAGCAAGCGATCCCGCCGGCGTACTACGAAGGCGCACCCGGCCGGGAGGACGTGACGGAAGCGGGCGAGGCGCTTCCCGGTCCGATCATCGAGTCGTCACGTTGACCGGAGCGCAAGATCGAGCAGCCCGTGCGGGCCGTATCCGGCGAAACGTCAAGGCCGGCTCGCGGGAGCGGCTCGATTTCCGTTCTGGTGCGAAGGCTCATTCCGGTGGGTCGGGGAGCTGCGGTTTGACGTCGCTCTTGCGGCGGGCCTTGTTGCGCCGGTCCCGGGTTTGGCGTCGCGGTTGACCGGAGCGGCAGTCGGCTGCGGGAGGCTGGAGTGCGTCTTCGAGCGACTCCACGGTTCCGATCGGGCCGAGATCGCAGTCCCGTCGTTCTTGGCCGCT
Organism: Thermoguttaceae bacterium; assembly: GCA_035528065.1. Classification (GTDB taxonomy): domain Bacteria; phylum Planctomycetota; class Planctomycetia; order Pirellulales; family Thermoguttaceae; genus DATKZH01. Next base: position 3,171 of record DATKZH010000293.1, read on the forward strand.
GCGACGCTCCTCTTTTCTACGGTCATCCGTCTCTCGCTTTTCGATCAGATGTTGCAGCTCGGGTGGAATGGGCAGGCGGTTCGGCATTTCAATCTCCTGATCGCGATGATGGGGGCCTTGGCCGGCAGGCGCCCCTGCCGTGGTGATCAACGGGCCGATTCCATCGCCAGCGGCTCGATCACGACTCCGTCGGACTCAATGGCGACGACGCGGAACCGGCCCAGCACGTCGCCGACGCGGACGGTCTGAGACCCGATGACGGCCGCGTTTCCCCCGACGGCACTGCCGACGATTGCTTGGACACCTTCCTCTCGCAGTTGCTCCAGCAGCCTATCTCGTTCGGCCTGTTCCGCCGCGTCGTCGACCGTTGTCTCGGGGGGATCCGGAGGACGATTGGCGACGGGCTTGGACGTAGCGAACGGATCATAGTCCGCCACGTCGGCCAACTCGAGCAGGGGCCAGGGGCGTACGGTGTCGTGCCCTTTACCGCGTGTTTGGGAGGGCTGAGCGGGATGGGCGGCAACCTCGCCGTTCGGCCCCGGTCTCCGGCCCTCGCGGTCCGGCTCATCTTCGGGGGTCTGTTTGGCGCCGAAGCTGCCGCCGAATTGAACCGCAATGACCACCACGAACACCACGGCGAGCACGGCGATCAAAACCTTCTTGCCCGGGGTGGCACCAAGCTTTGAGGAATCCATCGACTTCGACATGGGGCCGCTACCTCTTTTCAACATGGGACCGGCCGTCGGCGGCGACGTAGAGTTCCAGGGACAGCGCTGCGGAGTAGAGTTCCTTCCGCGGCGCGGAGTCGATCTGCAAACGGATGATCGTAGAATGTCGGGGCAGCTCCGAGAGTCCGTCCAGGAAGCGGCAGATTCCGTCGTAGTCCCCCTCGCAGATCAGATCCACTCGCATCGTTGCATAGGAAGACCTGGGCGTGACGACGCCCGGACGGTAGTCTTGGATCTTCAGCCGAGAGTCGTCCGCCAGTTGCGAAAGCTGCGCCAAGAAGTCTGCTTCTCGCGGTTGGTCGGGAATCCGCTTGGTCACGTCCGCCGACTGCTCGCGTGCGGATGCCAAGTCCGTGCTGAGTCGCGAGTGCTCGGCACGAAGTCGCTCTTCTTCTCGGAGCACGCCCTGCATCCGGTCGGTCTGCTCCGCGCAGGCGGCTGTCTGCGCGTCGATTGGCCGGTACACGACGAACGCCGCAGCCAATCCGATCGTGCAGGCAATCAGGGCCCCCAGGCCGTGGAGCGACCAGCTCAGCACGCGGAGCTTGTGGTTCGGATCAATCGGAAGCATCGTTCTCTGGAATCGCTAGGGCACTTGGCTTCGGACATTTGCTGCAAATGAGTCAAGTTTGTGGGGTTTAGGGTTCAGGGTTCAGGGTTCAGGACCTGAAGTTCCACGTATACACGTAAATCCTGAACCCCGAACCCCGACCACTGGACGCTCGCCTCGGTCTGAGGCCCTGTCTCGCTAGATACTGCATTCGAGTACGTAGGTACGGAGTTGCTCATCCGTGGAGTCGTTGCCGACGGATGATTTCAGCTCGACGCTCTGGAACAGCCCGCTCTCGCGCAAGCTGACGACGAAGGTTGCTACGGCCACGTTGTCCAGCGCCTGTCCGGTGAGTGTGACCGATCCCCAAGGCTCCGCCTTCTCGATTGCCGGCTTGGGTTGTTCCTTTCGGCCGGGCTTGGGGCCCGGGGCGTCGGTCTCGGGCGGCCTCTCGTGCCGCTCGAAGGAGAGATTGTGGACGACGAGTCGACCATCGCATCGCCGCGCGCTTTGGCTGACGGTGCCGATCAACGTGAGAGCGGGGCGTTCGTCAAGCAGCTTTCCCAGGATGGTCCCTTTCGCTCGCAACTGCTCCAGCTCGCCCCGCATCACGTCGCTTTCGGAGATGGTTTTCTCCAGCGGCGCGTAACTGCGCTGGGCCACTTGGAGTCTCTGCTGAAAGGCGTGGCAGCGGCTGTGTTTGAGCCACCATGCGCCGAAGGCCGTGGCGGCACACACCGTCCAGACCAAGGACCACTGGAGGAGCCTGCGTCGGGCAGTCTCCCGGACGCGGCATTCAAACGGCAGTAGGTTCAGCGATCTCTTCATAGGACCCAAGCCAGTGCAGACAGGGCCACCGTCGTCCCCAGAAGCGGAGTCAGCTCGCGGGAGACGCCGCGGCCTTCGCTTTGGGAAGAGGGCACGCGCCAGACCTCGGCGGGCAGACCGATCCGCTCGGAGACCGCCGCCGCGACGTGCTTCACCGTCGCTCCTTCTCCGAAGAGGCAGAGGCGTTCGGGCACGAGGGCGGCGTACTTCATACGCACGTAGGCGAGCGTTCGGCGGAGTTCCTCGGCCAGCTCGCTCAACAGGGGAGCCGTCACCTCCCGGATGGCCCCTTGGATCTCGCGATGCATTCCTTCCGGACACTCCGGACCCGGCAGCCCGTAGTCCACCAACACTTGTCTCGCCTCGCTTTCCGACAGGCTCAGCGCTTGCCTCACCCGGTCCACGACCCGGCCGAACCCGCAGGTTCGCAGGTGTCGCGTGAATTGCGGCCTCCCTTCGGACACGACACAGAAGGTTCCACTGGCGCAGCCCCAGTCCACGGCTCCCGTGGGACCCCTCTGGTCGGGGCCGCGTGCCATGTCCACGGCGCGAGCCAGGGCGAAGGGAAGTCCATCCATGACTTCGCAATGCAGCCCGGCGTCGGAAAGACTGCGGACGGCTCGCCGGGCCACTCGGCGCGAGACCGAGAGCACGTTGACGTTGCCTTTCGCCGCTCCATCGGGGGTCGCCGCGGCGGCCGCCTCCCAGAAGTCGAATTCGCGCTCGTGCCGGTCGTTGGGAAACGCCGCGGACAGCTCGTGAGCGATCATCGCCCGACGTTCGGCCTCTCGAGCCGGCGGGACCGTCAAGACGCTCAGGTCGGTGACGTGCATCGGCAGGAGGCAGGCGACCGTTCGGCCGGAGAAGCCCGGGTCCAGCGAGAGCGCAGCCAGGACGTCTTGAGCCTGCCACGGATGCGGGGCGGCGTCCGGGGCGAGCGATTCGCTGTCCCCTGCGGGGTCGTGCACGACGGCCGACGCGGCAACGCGAGCGCCCGACCCGACCCGTTCCGCCTGGGCGACCGTCAGGGTCCGCGGGCCAAGGTCGATCCCGATCCAGCCTTTCTTACGACCAAGGGACATGGGATTCTCTCCACCGTTCACGGAACGGGCTACTTCTTGGCGGCCGCCGCAACGATCTCCTCGATTCTCGCGAGGCGCGTGTCCATTCGCTTCAAGGTATCGGAAATCTCCTGGAGGAGGGGGATCGATCGCTCGCTTCCCGAGAGGAAATGCTCCTTCGGCGCCCCTTTGCGGACGTCCGCGGTGGACGCCGGTTGCGGGCGGAGAAAAGTCCCGGCCCAAAAGGACGCGAGGAGGATCGTGGCCGTCCAGCCAACGCGGACGAACTTCGCTTTCATTTCGTCATCCTTCCTCTTGTAAATCGTCTCATCGTTCCAGCGCGCTATCTTGCCAGCGCGGCGAAATCGAACACCGGCAGCATCACCGACACCACCACGAACGCCACCACCACGCCCATCACGACGATGATCAGCGGTTCGAGGACCGTCGCCAAGTCGCGGAGTCGCGTTTCGCCCTCCTCCTCGTAGAACTCGCCGGTCAGTTGGGTGACCATCGCGAGCGTGCCGGTGCGTTCGGCCGTGGCGATCATTTGGGCCGCCGCCGACGGAACAAAGGGACAGGACAGAAACGTGTTGGCGAGTCCGCGGCCGTTGACGACCTCGTGCTCGAGATCGTCGAACAACTCTCTCAATACGGAGTTGCCGATCGAGGCCCGCGTGAGCCTTAGCCCTTCCAACAACGGCACGCCGCTCTCCAGCATGGTGCCAAGGAGTCGGAAGGCCCGACCCAGCAACAGCGACTGCGTGACGTCGCGAATGAGGTTCAATTTGAGCAGCAGATTGTCGAAGTACCTGTGGCCCGTTGCGCTGGTTACGAATCCCACGAAAGCCGCAACGGCGCCGGCCGCCAAGCCACCCCAGAGCCAGAACCTGCTGCGAAGCTCCGTGGAAATGCCCACCAGCAACTGCGTGATGGCCGGCAGGGGTATATCCAACTGCTCGAAGACGCCCGCAAACTGCGGCAAGACGAAGAACATCAGGGCAACGAGCACCAGTCCGGACACGGAGGCCAGCAAAATCGGATAGGTCAGCAGGGTCCGTAGCGTGCTTCGCATCCGCAACTCGGTGCGCAGCAGGCCGGCGAGGCGGTCGAGGACCTCAGGCAATCGACCGGCGGTCTCCGCCGCGGCGACCGCGGCCACGTAGCTCCTTCCGAAGACGTGCTCGTGATGGCCCAGCGCCGTGGAGACCGGACTGCCGGAAAGCACGTCCTCGTGGATTTTCGTGAGGATTCTCTTCAACGTGGGATTGGGGCATTGCCGGGCGACGTCGTAGAGCGCGCTGGCCAGATCGATGCCTGCCCGCGTCATCACCGCCAACTGAGACGTCAAGGCCATCAGCTCCCGCTTGGATACCCGGGAGCCCCATCGCAGTCCTCCCGATCGGCCCAAACCGGACCGACGGCCGACGGCCGGCTTCACGGCGAGGGCAAACAGGTCCCTTTCGCGGAGCTGCCGCTGGACGTCTGCGGGCGAGCTCGCGGCGAGGAGTCCCGTCACCGTCTCGCCGGCGGTCGATTTGGCCGTATATTCGTACTGCATCGCTTTACTCGGTAGCCGAGCTTTCGGCGCATGGGTGCAAGCACCCAATCTGCGACGTCTGTGCGTCCACTCAATCGGAGAATGCTACCCTCATGGCCTCGTCCAAACTGGTCTGACCGTTTTCGGCCAGGCGAAGTGCTTCGTCGAAGAGCGTTCTCATTTCGCTGCATCGCTGCCACTCTCGGATCTCGCCGAGCGTGGCGTCTCGAGCGATCAACCGGCGCACTTCCAGGCCGCACACCAGCAGCTCGTAGATTCCGATTCGGCCCCGAAAACCCGTGTCGTGGCATCGGGAGCATCCTTGTCCGCGGATGAACGTGCGCTTGCGGTCCCCTTGGTAGCGAATCGCCTCGAGCAAGTCGGCCGGCGGATAGTAGGTCGTCCTGCATTCCTGGCAGACGTTGCGGACCAATCGCTGGGCCACGACCCCGATCAGGGCCGCGGCGACTTTGTAGGCGGGGACGCCCATGTCGACGAGCCGAATCACGGCGCCGGGGCTGTCGTTGGTGTGCAGCGTGCTCAGCACCAGATGGCCGGTCAGCGCCGCCTGGACCGCGACGTTGGCGGTCTCCGGGTCGCGGACCTCGCCGACCATGATCACGTCCGGGTCTTGGCGCAGAATGGCCCGCAAGGCCCTGGGAAAGCTCAGCGACGTGGCGTCGTCCACCTGGATCTGATTGACGAGCTCCAACTGATACTCCACGGGGTCCTCGACGGTGATGATATTGCGATGGACCGACTTGATCAGCTCCACGGCGGAATAGAGGGTGGTCGTCTTGCCGCTGCCCGTGGGGCCGGTCACCAGCAGCAGCCCGTAAGGCTTCGCCAGCAATTGCTTGAAGGGACGGAGGATGTCGTGGGGGAATCCAAGCGTATCGAGATTGAAGCTGAGGCGTCGCCGGTCGAGGACGCGGATGACGACTTTCTCTCCCAGCACGGTGGGCAGGACGGAGATGCGGAGGTCGATCTGGTGGCCTTCGACGACCGCGTGAACTCGGCCGTCCTGGGGCAGACGGTGCTCCGCGATGTCCATCTTGGCCATCACTTTGATCCGGGAGACGATCGCCGGATGCAGGTCGCGTCGGGGCCTCACGACCTCGCGAAGCTGGCCGTCGACGCGTAACCGGACGGAGGTGTGCTTTCGGTTCGGCTCCAAATGGATGTCGCTGGCTCCTTGCCGGAGGGCCTGCGTGATCAAGTAGTTCACCAGGTTGATGACCGGACTGCTCTCGTCCGAAGTCTCGGCGAGCTGGAGGTCCAGCGTCACGGAATCTTCCGGGATCTCCACGGCCGATTGGTCCAGGTCGGCGGTGACCGTATCGACCTGGAAGTTTTTTTCGTAGCAGCGCTCGATCATCCGCCGAATGCTGCTGCGGCTGGCCAGCACCGCACGAACTCTCAGGTTGGTGACGCGCTCCAGCTCGTCGATCTGCTGGAGGTCCTGCGGCTCCGCCATGGCGACACTGAGCGTGTCGCGCACCTTGAACAGCGCCAGGGCATCGAGCGATTCGGCCCTTTCCCGGGGGATCAGACGGACGACGAACGGGTCCACCATTCCATCTCGAAGGCGGACCGCAGGGATGTTCAACCGCCGCCCGACGTAGGGAAGGATCTCGTCCTCCGTGACGAATCCGAGTTGGATCAGGGTCTCGCCGAGCTTCAGGCCCATGTCGTGCTGCCGGCGGAGGGCCTCTTCGAGCTGGTCGGAGTTGATCACCCCGGCCGCCAGCAACTGCTCGCCCAGGAACGCAATCGGGGGCCCCTTCGCTTGGGAAGCCGGAGCCTCCCCGGCCGGGAACATTTCTTTCCCGGTCTTCAGGGGAGAACGGGGCTCGATGGCGGTGGCGGCCTGGCTCATCGCACGAAACTCCCCACCGCGGACAAGGCTTCGGGAAAGATCTCAAAACCCTCCCGGATTCCGGTGGCCGAGAGGATATCGCTCGGCAGCGAGTTGACCGACGCGAGCTTCAAGGCACCGCCCAGTTGCTGGAGCTTCTCCTGGAAGTCCAAAACAAGCTCCAGACCGGCACTGTCGATCAACGGGACCTTGTCGAAATCCAGCACCACGTACGGCCGACCGCTGGAGAGACACCCTGCGAGCAGGAGCGACACCTCCTCGGCGTGCTCTGCGTTGAGCGGAGCATCTCCGCGGATCACGTCCACGGCGCCCTGGGTCACGCGCTCGAACATTTCGCTTTCTCCACCGACAAGGGCAGGGTGACGGTGAACGTGGAGCCTTTGTCCAACTCACTTTGGATGGTTATCCTGCCGCCGTGCAGTCGTACGATCTCGTTGGTCAGGGAGAGCCCCAGACCACTGCCGGTCTCCTCGTGCACCCTCGGATCCGAGCTGCGGAAGAACTTCTCGAACACTTTGGGCAAGTCCTCCGCCGAGATGCCGATCCCGGTGTCTTCCACGTCGATCCGCATTGCGCTATCCGACACCTCGACGTGGAACCGGACTCGCCCCCCTTCGGGAGTGTACTTGGCCGCGTTGCCCAGCAGATTGACCAGGGCCACCGTGACCTTGTCCTTGTCCACGACAAGCTCGGGCAACCTGGCCGGCACGTCGACCTCGAACGCAATGCCTTTCTGCTCCAACTGAGGGCGTACTTTGTTGACCACCTCGCCCAGCAATCGCTCCGTGTCGGTGAGCTGCTGGTGAAGCGACGTGGATCCGACCTCCATGCGGCTGAGATGCAGCAGATCGTCGACGAAGCGGGCCAGCCGGGTGACCTCGTCGTTGATCGTGTTGCAGAACATCTTCTGCTGCTCGACGTCGGTCACCTCGCTGTCTGCGAGCATCTCGGCAAAGGCCTTGATGTTGGTCATCGGCGTACGCAACTCGTGCGTGGCGGCATTCACGAACTGGTCGCGCATGCGATCAGCGAGCTTCTGCTGGGTGACGTCTCGGATGATCCACACGGCTCCTCCGTTTGCCTTCCTCTCAGCAGACCGCAGGGGGGAGCGTGCCACGCGGAGCACGCCTTCCGACGTCTCTCCGGCACGCTCGATTTCCGCCACCAGGGTCCGTCCTCGGAGAGCCGGGGCGAGCAATTCCGCGGCTCTCTCTCCGGCGGCCTCGAGCCCCAGGCATTGCTCGATCGTCTTGCCGGACAGTGTCTGGCCCGTCATGCCCATTCCGAGGAATCCGGCCAGCGCGTTGTTGGCAAACGTGATCACCCCGTTTTCGTCCGTGACGGCGATACCATCCGCGAGGCTGTTGAGGACCTGCTCCAACTTGCTTTCGCGAAACGTCTCCAACGCTTGATTCAGCCGCGTTTCCAGGTCGGGCCGCGGGCTGCCGTTGCCGGGGCATTGGACGAGCCGGTTCCAACCGACCCCAACCGGGCTGGGAAACTTGATCGGATGCAGGTCCGCCTGCGCGCCGGAAGGGGCAGTTGCCAGAAGCTGAAGTTGCCTTTCCACCTCCGCCATCGGCCGGACCGTTCGACGCAAGGCAACGGCGCCGAGGGCGAGAATGACCATCGGGAAGAGAATCGCTGCCGGGGCGTGGCTCCCGAGCGATAGCACCGTCTCCCAAGTATCCGGCTCCGGGACGGCCATCACGAAGATCCCGCGGGCCTCGCCGCCGATCCTGACCGGGACCCGGTATTCCCGCAAGACCCCGGATTCGCCGTCCACGTAGCGAGTCCGCTCGACGTCGTCCCACGTGGCGGTTTCCCCCGAGGGAACCCGTTGACGGCGACCGACCTGCCCGATCGAGGAGTGCGCGAGGAAGTGGCCGTCGTCGGAGGCGACCGCACAGTACGCGGAATCCCATTGCGAGTGGAAACGGTCGACCAGCGCCTGGAAGTCGCGATCTTCACGGACGGCGGCGGATCGCACGGCGCTTGCGGCGGCCCGCATCCGCGCCAGGCATTCCTTTTCCGCGCGCGCGTCCTCCATGGCGTCGTGAACCGCGACGACCCCGGCCATCAGCCAAACGACGCTGGCCAGGCCAAACACGAGGTAGTAGGCGGTCACGCGTCGGGAGAGCTCAAGACGGAACGTTTTCCCCAACATCGTCTCCTGCCCCTCCAATCGGATTCACGAGGTGGCCGCACCGGCCTCCAGGAGCTCGCGCGCAGTCTGGACCAGTTCCCGCGGGCTGAACGGCTTGGGCATGATTCTCCGCAGCGGCACCACGCCCAAGCTGCGGAGCACCTGCAACGGGTGGGTCGAATCAGGCTCCAGGGCTTTCGCGGTCAGAAGGATCATCGGGATACCTGCTAATCGGGGTTCTTGCCCCATCTTCTCGCACAATTGGCCCCCCGTCATTCCCGGCATCTGAAAGTCGCTGACCACGAGATCGAAATCGCGCTCGCTCAAGAGCTTCCAAGCCGACTCTCCGCAGCGGGCGACCGTCACCTTGAGCCCTGCCTTTTCGAGGTTGTAGCGGATCGCCGTCGCCGTGGCCATGTTGTCCTCGGCAACCAAGACGTGCTTGACTTCTTCGCTCATCGTCCAATCCTCGGTCGGCGGCCTCGGTCCAGTCTTCCTGGGGTGAAGCTCGTTGTGCCTTCACGTGGCAGGCCCGGAGCCTGGCACGTAAGGCCGCCCACGGCGGTCAAATCGGCCTCTGCCCTTCGGGTCGACCACCCTTGACAGCCGGCTGCGCTCCGTGCAAATATAGCACGGCGGTTGGGGCCTACTGGGCGTGTCCAGTTTCCCCGGGGGAAGCTGTTGGGGGCCGTGCTATCGGGCTACACTTCAAGAAGTGCAATGGGCCGTGCTCGGCAACAGCCTCACCGTACGCGGCTCAGGCGACAAGCACGTCGCGTTGCGGCCAACACGTTTGGCGAGAGGGGACGCTCTCAGAGAAGGTCGGACTTGCAGCGCGCAGATTTGTCGGAAGTCGCTTCCAGGACTGCCAACCGTATGCCGAGGCAGCCCTAGTGGTCTGTCCAGATTGACTTTGCCGGTCGGGTGCCACTGGCGTCTCGCCAGTGCAGCTACGAGAGCACGGGCAAGATGCCCGTGGCACCCGTAAACTCGAATTGGACAGACCACTAGGATGTTCGACGTGCTCGACGGGGCAGCTTCGCCGGGACGGGCCTTAAAGCTCGTCGTAGGGAAGGCCGCTCTCGGAGTTCGCGCTGTAATTGATGATGATCTCGCCGGTGGTCTTGTCGTATGCCCACATCTTCTTGCCGGCCGAGCCGTCCTCGCCGGTCCCAAAGAGCGAAGTCCCGTCGCTGACAACCTTGACGCCATCTGCTTCGCCGTCCCCGACGGGGCATTTCGGGAACGGGCCCCGCAGATAGGGCCGGAGGTCTGTCTTCAGATCGCCCTCATCGTCGCCGGGCCAGGTCCCCCCGTTCTGGCTGGCAAACGTCTCGATCGCGTCGCGGAGCGTGTTCAGCGACGACCTGGCCGCATTGTCGGTGGCATCTCCGGTGATATTCACCATTCTCGGCAGCGCAATCGCCGCCAGAATCCCGAGGATCATCACGACCACGACCAGCTCGACCAGTGTAAACCCTCGACGTGGCTTCATAAGTCTTCCCTTCCCAAACGGGCATTTCGTGCTTTCCCGCACCCTCCCGGGCGAGCAGTCGGCCAAAAATGGGCGTGCGGTAGCTCTTCAGTTCGAAGGCCGGCACGAGCCGACGCCGCATTTCTCATTGGCCTGCCAAAAAAACACTAGGTTCACGCAATCGCAAGTCAACCTGGCGGCACCGCGCCATGCCCGTGGCGTCCCTCCGCCGCGACTTGCGCTTCCTGATGCAACGGTAGTGCCGGTTGTGTCGACAGCCGACAACGCCGGTTTGCCTCACTCGGCTCGGCAACACCTGGAAAGTCGCGGCCGGCGCGGACGCCTGGCCCGTTGGGGCCTCTGATCGGTACCTCTCGGAACGTCCGCACTGGCACGGCCGCCCCTTGCCGGTCGGCGGAGAGGTAGGGGGTAAGGATCGCGCAAGAAACAACTGTCGCGATATGGCCGTGGGGCGCGTTTTCAACGTGCCTGGCACGATGGAATCGTGCCCCGCTTATTGTTTCTGCGATCCTTAACCGCCCAACGTGGCCGTAACCTTGAGATCGCAGACGCTCTCCGACGAGTCGAGGTTGGTTACCAGGGCTTTGATGAAGCGGACGTTCGGGGCCAGTGGGAACGTCTGCTGACAGGTCCGGCCGGGAGCCAGGCCGACTTCCAACGTGTACAGATCCGTCGTGTCGTACTTCAGCCCATCAGGACCGGAGCGAACGTGGAGTCGGACACCCCGCTTCGCTTCCTCCTTGAAAGTGCACGCGACGGTCAGCGCCGCCCGGGCCACGTGGCCCAGCGCAACTGCCGGCGAATCGTCGAGCGCCGTGGTCCTTCCCGGCGCCAAGGACGGCAAATCCATGACCGGCACGTCGAGGCTGAAGGGCCGTTCGAGAACCAGCACTTGCACCCCCAGGTCTTCCACGGCCGGAAACTGCGGCTTGAATCGCTCCCGCCACGGCTTCTCGTAACGCAAGGTGTGATAAATGTAGACGAACGGCGGTTCGAGGATGCTATGCACCTCGGCATAAGCCGCGGCGTTCGGTTCGGCTTCGCGCGTCGCGACCGGGTTGCGACCGTACTTGAGGAAGTGGAATCCGTCGAAGCTGTAGGCGTATCCGATACTCTCTCGGGTCAGGATTCGGGGGGCGTACAGCTTGGCCCCGCCGTAGAACAGGTGGAACACGCCGCTGTGGTAGAGCACTTCGGCCTCGGAGAAGCCGCCATCGTCCCACTCGCCCCACTCGCCCTGTTTCAGAACCGGGTTTTGGGCATAGATCGTCCACGGCCCTTCCGGCTTGTCGGCCGTGGCCAAGGACATCGGGCTGTAGTCGGGGCCCGTCGAGCCGATCGGGTGGGCCGTGTAGAGCCAATACTTCCCGTGGGCCTTAACCACGCCTCCGACGTAGCCGAAATCCTCGACAATCGGATTGCCTTCGCACTTCTCCCATGGTCCCAGCGGATTGTCGGCTGTGGCCAGGCCGATGCTCCACTTTCGATTCTCTTCGGACGACCCCCTGCCGGAGTACCACATGAGGTATCGGCTCGCGTCCTCCTTGAGAATCATGGCACAAGCCACGTGAACGTCGTCCCAACTCCCGGACGGGCCACGTTCAAGGATGGGCGCATCACCGTGCTTCTTGAACGGGCCCAGCGGATGCGAAGAGGTTGCCACGCCAAGCTGGTACCCATCGCCGCCATTTCCGTGGTAGTACAGGTAGTAGGTGCCGAAGTCCTCAAACGCGTCCGCGGCTTCGAGAATACGTCCGTCCCAAGCGCCTTGGCGAATAGCGTTTTCCGTCCAGAACTCGAATCGTTGGTTGGATCGCTCGTCGATCATCGGAGTGATCAGTATCCGACGTATCGCACCGGCTCGGCCAGAGCCGTCTTAATGGCACGTTCATCAGCCAGCCTGAGCTCCAACGCGTGTTGCGTCAAGCCGTAAGGTAGACACAGCGAGAATTTCAGCTCCCGGATCGCTTCATCGGAGACCTGCACCCGCAGGTCTTGGGGACCTCGCGCACGGACCCCCCCGATGCACGAGTGTAGCTGTTCAGCAGCAAAGTCCTGGTCAATTCCGATCGACAGGTTGTCGTGTTCCACGCGACGGCATCCCTGATCCGCCAAGGCGGCAGCGACGGCAGAGTTCGCGCGGGCTCCGTCAAACGTCCACCATACGGATCGCTCGGGGCCCGAGACGACCACCGTGGAATCTGCTCGTGCCCAGGGCGCGTCATGTCGCGCGCCGTCCAACTGTGCCCGTGCGCGCCGCGACCATCGCTCGGAGACCTCCTCAGACGCCAGAACACGACGGACAGGAACTGAAGGTTCTCGCCGGCTCCGTTGACCACCGAGCTGATTTGGAGCCCTTTGGTCTCGCGGAGCTTCTCGCTCAATTCCAGGGCATTGCCTGCCGGGGCCTGCCCGGAGAAGAGGTGATAGGCGATCGCCCCCAACGAGAAGATGCCGAGATGCTCGCCACTGCCGTCTTGAGGCGGAAGGGCCACGAGGGCCATGTACGCGGAGCCGGCGTCATCGACCACTTGCTCGACGTGGATCGTGCCGGTGACTTCGCCGCCCGAAACGCCCGTCGTATCTGAGACGATCCATTCCACGCCTCACCCGCTACGACCACAGCGTCCGACTCCCCCGCGAAGACTTGGCGGACGGCAAGAACCTACTCTCGAGTTGTGAGCACCTTCCGCTCCTCTCCGATCCGCCATACAATACGACCATGCGAGTCATCTCCCTCCAGTCCGGCAGCAACGGCAATTGCATTTACGTGGAAGCAGGCGACGTCAAGCTGCTGTTCGACGCGGGAATCAGTGGAATCCAAGTCAAAGAGCGGCTCACTCTATACGGCCGAGACGCAGCCGACGTCAGCGCGGTTCTGATTTCGCACGACCACGTCGACCACGCCCGTAGCATGGGGATCTACCACCGGAAGTTCGGCTTGCCGATCTACGTTACCGCCGGAACGTACCGGACGGCAAGCCGGCACAAGCTGGGGAAGATCAGCGACATCAACCACTTCTCTGCCGGGGAAACCCTGCGATTCGAGAGAGTGGCCGTGGAAACCATTTCGACGCCACACGACGGAGTAGACGGGGTGGTATTCGTGGTCGACGACGGCAAGCACCGCCTGGGCGTCCTGACCGACTTGGGACACGTCTTCGGTGACTTGGAGGCGGTGATCGGGTCACTGGATGCAGTGCTCTTGGAGAGCAACTACGATCCCGACATGCTTGCCAGCGGCCCTTACCCGGAGTGGCTCAAAGAACGAATCGTAGGCCCCGCTGGACACATCTCCAACCACGAAGCGGCTGAGCTGCTACAGGTGGCCGCCACGAAGCGAATGAAATGGGCCTGTCTGGCCCACCTTTCCCACGACAATAACACCCCGGACTTGGCCCTCAGAACCCATCGCAAGGTCTTGGGCAAACGGCTGCCGCTGTTCGTGGCCACTCGGTATGAACCGACCGGCGTGCTGGAACTCTGATTCGGCCGCGTGGGCGGCGGCGCGCCGAGAGCCAAGCTACGGTTGCTTCGGGCGGAACCCCGGAGAACCACGAGGCTCACTTCGTAAGGCCGCCTGAACCGGGTTGCCGCAACACGTCAGTCTGTCGCGGCATTCGGCCCTTCGCCAGCTCTTGAGCCCGCATCCATGCCATGTAGGCCGCCGCAGGTGCGGGAAACACCGCCAACGGCATTTTCTTGTCATGAGAAGATATGACCCAGGTTGCGCTCTTGGGATCGGCAAGAAAGAGACCGTGGCGGTCTACGACGACCCAGCCTCTCTTGTAAGACTTGATACGACTTCCGTCATCAAGTCCGTTGGTCACTGAGCCCTGAACGCTTTCTACTCGCTCCAGAAGGTCGTTTCGCCGACCATTGTCCGGCAACCCGAGACGCTTGCACACCGCCTTGATTTCGTCCTTCCGCATGCATCGCAGCAGATCCCCGACGGTCGTCTTACGCGACCGGGACAACACCGTCCGCATCGCTTCCGCGCTTCGTCGATCCGCGTCGATCTCCAGCTTGTCGACGATCTGTTTCAGGGTGCGCAGACCGAGCCCGGAGAGGATGGTGGACTTGAGTTGCATGGTGCTCAAACCTCGGTTCAGCCCCGTCAACCATTGTGGTTGCAGACGGGCCCGGCGTCATCCCCGCACCGGAAATCACTACGCCCACAGGGGGGCGGGGAATGCCGCCTTTGGCCCAGGCAAGCGGCCAATTGATCTTGACCTTACTCGTTGCACACCCCAGACTTGAGGCGTGAGACGGGCTCAACAGTCACCAGCCCCAACTGCCGTCCAGGAGAATCCAGCCGTGACCAAGAAAGAGATCGCCCGGTCTATCTCCGAGGATCTCGGCCTGCCCCAGTTGCAGGCCAAAGAGATCGTGCAGAAGGTCTTCGACGCCATCGTGCAAACCCTG
>DATKZH010000294.1:0-2500 GCA_035528065.1 Thermoguttaceae bacterium
GTACCTCGCCCCACCCTACGTGTCGCGCGTGCGTGCAAGCACGCACCCTACATTTCCCGGCCGACCCGGGGGGAAGACCGTTGAGCGAACAGGAACCAAAACAACCGTTCGAGCCGAAGGTGGTCGCCTACTGCTGCACGTACTGTGCCTACACGGCCGGCGACCTGGCCGGGTCGATGCGCCTGGAGTACGCGCCGAACGTCCGGGTGATCAAGATCCTCTGCTCGGGCAAGATCGACGCGGTGCTGCTGTTGCGGACGTTCGAAGACGGGGCCGACGCCGTCTACGTGGCCGGCTGTGCGATCGGCGACTGCCACTTCCTGGAAGGCAACCTGCGGGCGCTCCAGACGGTCGCCCACGCCAAGAAGCTCTTGGCGGAGATCGGGCTGGAGCCGGAGCGGCTGGAATTTTTCCACGTCCCCGCCTCGGCCGGGCCGCTTTTCGCGCAAAGGGCCAACGAGATGACGGACCGGGCCCGCAAGCTGGGGCCGAACCCCTTGCGTGCATCGAGCAAGCAGCCGTTGGGCGGCAAGCTGGCCCGGGAGCCCGACGCCCATCCGCCGCTCCCCGAGGCCAAGCACGGAAAGCTCGTGCGCCACGCCGAGCGGAGCGCCGACGCAAGCCACCGCGAGCCGGAAGCCGAAGGGTGATCCAGGCGTTGACGGAAATGATGAGGGATGAGGGATAAGAGATAAGAGATGAGAGATGAGAAACAAGCCGGGAGAGGATTGGACAGGATAACAGGATGACAGAGATGGGTAGGAAGAGACTGTCATCCTCTTCATCCTGTCATCCCGTCCTGCCCTTCATCCCTCATCGCTTATCCCTCATCTCTCATCCTTCCCACGACCGGAGCTGATTCATGATCGTCGCTAAACGAAAGCCGCTGGAACAGATCGAGTCGATGCTCGAGGGCGCCGGGAAGGTGCTCGTCGTCGGGTGCGGCACGTGCGTGGCCGTCTGCATGGCCGGCGGGGAGAAGGAAGTGGAGCTGCTGGCGGCCCAGTTGCGGATGAAGAGCAAGCTCACAGGCAAGCCGCGGACCGTCGACGAGATCACCGTCACCCGGCAGTGCGACAAGGAGTACCTCGAACCGCTCGCCAAGTACGTCGACCAGTATGACGTGGTCCTCTCCGCCGGCTGCGGGGCGGGCGTGCAGTTTCTGGCCGAGCGGTTCGACGACAAGGTCGTGCTGCCGGCGTTGAACACGCTGTTCATCGGCGTGGCCGAAGCGCCCGGCGTCTGGTCGCAGAAGTGCATGGCCTGCGAGGAGTGCGTGCTCGATCAGACCGGCGGCATCTGCCCGATGACGATCTGCCCCAAAAACCTGCTCAACGGCCCGTGCGGCGGCACGGACCACGGCAAGTGCGAAGTGGATAGCGAAAAGGACTGCGCCTGGACGCTCATCTACCAGAGGTTGGAGAAGCTCGGGCGCCTGGACCGGATGAAGAAGATCCAGCCGCCCAAGGACTACAGCGTGATGACCAAGCCGGGCAGGTTCACCCACGAGGCCTTCGAGCAGGCCGATGACGAAACCGAGGAGTAGGGGGATGGTCGCTGCGTTCCGAGAGGCTTTCCGAGACAAACCGTTCGTCGTCACCGCCGAGGTCGGCCCGCCCAAGGGCACCGACGTCGCCCAGCTCCAGGAGCACATCGACCTGTTGAAGGACAAGGTCGACGGGCTGAACGTGACCGACAACCAGAGCTCGGTGATGCGGATCAGCTCGCTGGCGATCTGCCGGATGATCCTGGACCGCGGCGGCGAGCCGATCCTCCAGTTGACCTGCCGCGACCGCAACCGGCTGGCGCTCCAGTCGGAGCTGCTCTCGGCCTCCGTGCTCGGCGTGCGCAGCGTGCTCTGCCTCACCGGCGACTTCATCTCCGTGGGCGACCACCCCCAGGCCAAGCCGGTATTCGACCTGGACAGCGTGCAGTTGCTCCAGACGGTCGGGCTCTTGAATGGGGGCAAGGACCTGGCGGGCAACGACCTCCTCGGCCCCACCGACCTCTTCCCCGGCGCGGTCGTCACCCCCGAGGCCGACCCGATCGAGCCGCAGATGATCAAGTTCGAGAAGAAGATCGCCGCCGGGGCCCAATTCATCCAGACCCAGGCGATCTACGACCTGGACAACTTCAAGCGGTTCATGGAGCGGGCCCGAGGGCACAACGGCGTGAAGATCATGGCCGGCATCGTGCTGTTGGTCTCCGCCGGCATGGCCAAGTACATGAACAAGAACGTGCCCGGCATCTTCGTGCCCGACGCGCTGGTGAAGGAGATGGCCGACGCGCCCAAGGAGAAGCGCCTGGAGGCGGGGATCCGGATCGCGGGCCGTATGATCAGACGGTTGCGGGAAGAGAAAATCTGCGATGGCGTGCACATCATGGCCATCGGCAAGGAGGAGTGCGTGCCGGATATCCTCAAGGCGTCGGAGTAGTGGCGCGCGCGAGGCGGGGTGACGTGGAGCGCGATACCGTTCCGTCGCGGCCGTAGGGTGGGTCG
>DATKZH010000295.1:0-20888 GCA_035528065.1 Thermoguttaceae bacterium
CAGCAACATGGTGTTCAGCATGCAGATGGACGACGCCCACGCCTACCTGGACGCCTACCAGAAGCAGATCAAGGCGATGAACGAGATCTTGCAGGACGCCAAAAGCTCGCTGATGTCCGAGATGAAGGTCACCAAGATCGACCTGGAGGGCACGCCCGGCTTGAAGGTCGAGATGAACTTCCCCAGCCTGCCCGGGATGGAGGCCGAGCCGAACCTGCCCAAGCTCATGGAAGGGCTTTTCGGTCCCGGCGGAAAGATCCGGATCTTCCTGGCGGCCGCGGACGAGCACACGGTGGTGGCCGCCTATACGGGCCGACGCGCGCTAAAACGTTGCCTGAAAGCGGCGAAGCGGCCCCGGGCTGCGCTTGCCGCCGACGAGGGCATCGCCGCCACGGCCGCCCTGCTCCCGTCCGGCGCCCCGCTTGTCGGCTACTGGAGCCCGAAAGGCACGGTCGCATTCGTCAACCAGTCGATCTCCCTGTTCGCGTCCATCGAGGAAGGCAAGATCGTCTTGCCCGATTTCCCCGAGACCCCCCCGGTCGGCATGGCCACCACGATCTCGGCCGACGAGGTGCAGACCGACGTCGTCATCCCCGGCGAGGTTCTCAAGGCCATCGGGGCGTACGTGGGCGAAGTCCAAAAGATGATCGCCGAGAAAAACGCGCTGTAGGTACGGCATGGCGGCAAGACGGCAGGAGCCAGCAGTCGGCCGGCAGAGGCGGGCGCAGCCGCTTGCGGCTTCGCCCGACCGCGCCAAAGCCCCCTCGCCATGCCCCCTACACCCCCCGACCCTCCCTCTGAGGGGTCCGGGGCAAGCCTGCACCGAACGAAGGGTAGCTCTCCCCAGACGGATCGGGCCGGTTCGCCCGCTTTTTTGACGCCCTGGCTGGCCTCTGCCGTGATAATGACTGGCGTTTTTGGGAGTTTTTTGGGAGAATAGGCATGAGGGCACGGGTTGGGGGGTGGAACTCCTCTTCCTTTCCGTAGGTCCTTCCGACAGGCGAACCGGTCCGTCCGGATCGGGACGAGGGGGTGGCTGCTCGCGGCGGCTTGGCCGTGCTGAAGGTGTGGGTGAAGCTCTGCGAGCGCCGGCCGAAATCGAGAGGGATGCGCCAATAGAAAGGGTCGAAAAAATGGCCGATCGACGTCGCTTCGGATTCACGCTGGTGGAGTTGTTGGTGGTGGTGGTGATTATCGGCGTGCTGATCGGCCTGCTGCTGCCGGCCGTGAACGCGGCCCGCGCAATGGCCCGGCGGACCCAGTGCACGAACAACCAGCGCCAGCTCGGCCAGGCCCTTGCCAATTTTGAGAACGCCAAGGACCGCCTGCCCGGCTACATCAACAGTTTCCCAACCGTCCCCTTCGTGGCCGTCGGAACGCCGGACCCCAGCGCGAGGAACCTGAGCTGGGCAGTGATGCTTTTGGACTACCTGGAGCAGGGCGAGCTGTGGAAGGAATGGCGGAGGCGGGAGGGGACTCTTTCGTACGACCAGAAGCGGACGAGGTTCATGCCCCGCATCCCCCAGTTCCAGTGCCCCGCCGTCAAGCCAACCCACGATGCCCCCTTGAACTACGTGGCCAACTGCGGGATTCAGGACGGGACGCAGACGGTGTTTCAGGGAACCCCGCGGAACGAAGGGCCCGCGCACGGCGTGTTCTTCGATCGAAGCGGGCGCGATCCGACGATCCCCGTGATGACGATGACCACCGACAAGATCCCCGACGGTGCCCCGCAAACGCTCATGTTGTCCGAGAACATCCAGGCGACGCAGTGGGCGCCGCAGCTCGATACGTCGACCACCCCGCCTACCTGGGTGGGGTGGGGGGGGGCAGGGACCCCGGACAACTCGGTCACCAACGTGGGGTTCGTCTGGTCCCAGCAATCACCCGTTCCGGAGTGCATGCCGATCAACCAGTGCAAGGACGCCGACGTAAACCTCACGAACCCGGACATCCAGTACGCCCGGCCTTCCGGCTTCCACCCCGACGGCGTCGTCGTCACCTACTGTGACCTCCATCAGGACATCCTCTTCGACGACATCGAGTACAACGTGCTCCGACGCCTGATGGCCCCCGACGACGACCGAGCGGGCGTGCCGGCAACCCCCTAGGCTCTCCAACAAGAGCCCGCGGCGTCGCTTCCACCACGGACGCGTGTGAGGTACGCCCTTTGAGCAGACTGCGCCCCCTCGTGATCTTCGGCACGCGGCCCGAAGCGATCAAGATGGCCCCGGTCGTCGCGGCGTGCCGGGGTCATGGCCGCGTGGAGCCGATCGTCTGCCTGACCGGCCAGCACCGCGAGCTGTTGGCCCAGGTGACCGAGTATTTCGGCATTGAGGCCGACGTCCGGCTCGACCTGATGACGGCCGACCAATCGCTCGCTCGGCTCACCGCCCGCTGCGTCGAGGGGATCGACGAGACGATCGTCGCCCGTCGGCCTGATTGCGTGGTGGCCCAGGGCGACACGACTACGGTGATGGCGGCGTCGCTGGCCGCCTTCTATCGCCGCACGCCCTTCGTTCACGTGGAGGCGGGGCTCAGGACGGGCGATCTATCGGCCCCCTGGCCCGAGGAGCTGAACCGGCGGATCGCCGATCTGGGGGCCGCGCTCTGTTGTGCGCCCACACGCCGGGCGGCGGAGACCCTGGCGGCCGAAGGCGTGCCGCCGGAGCGGATTCACGTGACCGGCAACACGGTGATCGACGCCCTCTTGGAGACGGTCCGCCGCGAGCGTGCCGACCCCGGGCGCTGGCAGCGGAAACACGCCACCCTGGGCGATGCTCCCCTGGTGCTCGTCACCGCCCATCGCCGCGAGAGCTTCGGGCCCGGCCTCGAGCGGATCTGTCGGGCGATTCGCTCGCTGGCCGAACGGTTTCCCGACCACCAACTCGTCTACCCGGTTCACCTCAACCCGAACGTCCGGGAGCCGGTCCGCCGCGCGCTGGCCGGCGCGGAGAACGTCCACCTGATCGATCCGCCGGCGTATCCCGAGTTCGTCTGGCTGATGGACCGGTCGGTGCTGATTCTGACCGACTCGGGCGGCGTGCAGGAAGAAGCGCCGTCGCTGGGGAAGCCGGTGCTGGTGATGCGCGACCAGACCGACCGACCCGAGCTGGTCGACGCCGGGGCTGCGCTGCTGGTGGGCACGTCGGTGGAGAGGATCGTCGAGACGGCCACCGCCCTGCTGACCGACCCGGCCCAATACGCCGCCTGCCGGATCGACCAAAGCCCCTACGGCGACGGCCGCGCCGCCGAGCGGATCGTGGAGTTGATGCTCGATCAGGGGTGGTAGCTGGGGAGTCGCGAAGCCAGAATGCGAAGCCGCAAGCGGCTTGGCAACTGGGAAGCAGACTCGGATCGTTCGGCGCAACGCGAGTTCCGTGCCCCAAGTCACTGGCCGACTGACTCCGTCGACCCGATGCAGTAGAGGTTCCCCTCCCCGCGGAGGAAGATCCGGCCGCCGGAGATGGCCGGGGACGCACGGCAGTCCTCGCCCAGCTCGTTCTCCGCCACGACCTCGAGCTTTGGGCCCGGCCGGACGATCTTCATCACGCCGTCGTCCGCCAGAAAGAAGGCCAACCCCTTGGCCGTCACCAGCGACGTGCTGTAGTGCTTCCCCAGCCGCTCCTGCCACAGCCGCTCGCCCGTGTCCGCTCGAAAGCAGTTGGCCGTGCCGCGATCGTCGGCGACGAGCAAATACCCGTCCAGCACGACGGGCGACGGCACGTAGCACCTGGCGTTTGTCACGTGCCAGGCGACGTGCGTCTCCGTGACGTTTCCCTCACCGTCCGGTCGAATCCCCATCACGTGATAGGTGGGAAAGCCGGCGGTCATATAGAACCGCTTGCCGTCGTAGACCATCGAGGCGACGAACTGCTCGGTCGGGCCGTCGATCTTCCAGTGGCGCGAGCCGTCCCGGGGATCGAGGCTAACGATGCACCGGCTCCCGGAGAAAACCATCTGCGTGCGCCCGTCGATCTCGCGGATGATCGGGGGCACGTAGCTGCGGGTCTTGTGTTCGCGGGGCCTCTTCCAGACCATCTCGCCCGTCGCCTTCCTGAGCGCGACGACGTACGAATCGCCGTCGTGATCGCCGTTGATGATCACCAGGTCGTCGTAGAGTACGGGGCTGCTACAGTAGCCGTGCGCGCTGGCGAACTCGCCCGGCCTGACGATCCACCGCCGATCGCCCTGGAAATCGTACGCCGCCACGACCATTCGGCCCAGGGTCACCGGCCGGGGCTTGGAGACGTTGCGCGCTTCGACGGTGCTTCCGTCCACCTCGAGAAACGTGACGTAGACCAGCTCCCCGTCGGTGGCGGGCGTGCTCGACGCGAAGCTGTTCAGGCGGTTTCTCGTCTCCAGGGGTGCCCGGAGCACGGTCCGCTGCCATTGCCTCGCGCCCGAACGGCCGTCGAACGAGACCAGGATCCGCTCCTCGCTTTCTTCGAGGCAGGAGACCAGAAAGACGTGGTCGCCCCAGACGATCGGCGACGCATGGCCCGCGCCGGGCACCTCGACCTTCCAGAGGACGTTCTCCCCCGTCGGGCCGTCCCAGCCGAGCGGCACGTTCGTCTCCAGGCTCGTGCCGTCGCCCCGCGGCCCGCGCCATCCCGGCCAGTCCTCGCCATGGGCCGAGCAAGAGATCGCAAAGCAGTACGTCAAGACCAAGCCAAAGGCCAGCGCGAGTCTCAGCATGTCCAGTCCCGTCGTGAGCTCATCTGCCAGTCAAATCCGACGATCGTGCCGCCGGGAACCATACCGGCGTGCCATTATAGGTGCCTCGCGGGGACCTGCAACAAACGGGCACCCGGCCGGACTCTCGCCCGAGGATGTCCGCGAACCGATCCCGGGCCCGATTCCCTCTCCACGCCTTTCCCGAGGAGCGGGCTGCCCTGCCGTCGGTCCAATGGTATGATGGTCGACGGTCGGCTCCAGCGGCGCGATTCCGAGATAGGCAGGCGGGACTACGGCATCGAGACGGCGCGTTCGGATGATCGACTTCGCGGAACTGGAATCCCGAATCTCCCGCGCCATGCTGGCCGATCGCTATCGTCTGCGCCGGCGACTTGGCACGATTCGCAAGCTCCGGGAGGCCGGAAAGCCGATCGACCGGGAGCTCGACGGGCTCGTCGACGCGCTCAGCCGGTCGCTCGAGCGGCGCCGCGTGCGGGAGGCGGGCGTGCCCGGCGCCCGCTTCGACCAGGAGCTGCCGATCCTCCAGAAGCGGGAGGAGATCGGCGACGCGATCCGAACGCATCAAGTCGTGGTCGTTTCCGGCGAGACCGGATCGGGCAAGTCGACGCAACTGCCCAAGATCTGTCTGGCGATCGGCCGGGGGATCGAGGGGATGATCGGCCACACGCAGCCGCGACGGATCGCCGCCCGTTCGATCGCCACCCGACTCGCCCAGGAGCTCGGCTGCCCGCTGGGACGCGAGGTGGGCTTCAAGGTCCGCTTCACCGACGTCACCAGCCCGCAGACCTACGTCAAGCTGATGACCGACGGAATGCTGCTGGCCGAGACCCAGGGCGACCGGTTCCTCGACCAGTACGACACGATCATCCTGGACGAGGCCCACGAGCGATCGCTGAACGTCGACTTCCTGCTCGGCTACCTCAAGCGCCTGTTGGCGAAGCGGCGGGAGCTGAAGCTGGTGATCACGTCGGCCACGATCGACTCGGTCCGCTTCAGCCGGCACTTTCGCACGTCGCGGGGCCCGGCGCCGGTCGTCGAGGTGTCGGGCCGCAACTACCCGGTCGAGCTGTGCTATCGCCCGATGGAGCCGGACGACGAGGACGACGGCGGCGAGCCCGACCTGGAACGCGCGGTGTTGGACGCGGTGGACGAGCTGACCTCGATCGACCCAAGCGGCGACGTCCTCATCTTCATGCCCACCGAGCGACACATCCACGATACGGCCAAAGCGCTCCGCGGCCGGCTGCTCTCGGACGCCCGGGCGGGCCGGCCCGTGGAGATCCTGCCGCTTTACGCCCGGCTCACGGCCAAGGAGCAGCAGCGGGTGTTCGAGCCGCATCGGCGCCGGCGGATCGTGATCGCCACGAACGTCGCCGAGTCGTCGCTCACCGTGCCCGGCATCCGCTACGTCATCGATCCCGGAACCGCGCGGATCAGCCGCTACTCGCCGCGGTCGAAGACGCAGCGCCTCCCGATCGAGGCGATTTCGCAGGCATCGGCCGATCAGCGGGCCGGGCGTTGCGGGCGGATCGGGCCCGGCGTGTGCATTCGGCTCTACGCCGAGGAGGACTACGACGCCCGCGATCGCTTCACCCCGCCGGAGATCCTTCGCAGCAACCTGGCCGCGGTGATCCTCCAGACGACGGCGCTCCGGCTGGGGACCATCGAGACGTTCCCCTTCCTCGACCCGCCCAAGCCCGCCGCGATTCGCGACGGCTACGGCACGCTCGTCGAACTCCAAGCCATGGACGAGAAGCGCCGGCTCACCGAGACCGGCCGCCGACTCGCCCGCATGCCCGTCGACCCCCGCATCGGCCGGATGATCCTGGCGGCCGACGAGGAAGGCTGCCTGGCCGAGGTGCTCGTGATCGCCGCGGCGCTGGAAGTCCGCGATCCCCGCGAGCGGCCCCTGGAGAAGCAGGGGGCCGCCGACGAGGCCCACGCCCGGTTCACCGAGGGCCCGTCCGATTTCTTCGTCTACCTCAAGCTGTGGGACTTCTATCACCATCTCAAGGAGACGCTCTCTCGCAGCCAGCTCCAGAAGGCGTGCCGGCAGAGCTTCCTCTCCCACAACCGGATGCGGGAGTGGCTCGACGTCCACCGCCAACTGCTCCAGTTGGCTGAAGAAACCGGTCTGAGGTCCTCGCGCCGTCGGGACGACTACGACGCCGTGCACCGCGCGATCCTCGCCGGGCTGCTATCCAGCGTCGCGCTGCGAACCGGCACGTATGAGTACACGGTTGCCGGCGGAAGCACGGCCTACCTCTGGCCCGGCTCGGCCCTGTTCGAGGCGCGGCCCGGCTGGGTCATGGCCGCCGAGGTCGTCGAGACGACCAAGCGCTACCTCCGCACCTGCGCCCGGATCGACCCCCGCTGGATCGAGCCCGCCGCCGAGCACCTGGTCAAGCGGTCGTACAGCGAGCCGCACTGGGATCGGGCGAGCGGGTCGACGATCGCGTTTGAGAAGGTGAGCCTGTTCGGGCTGACGGTGGTGCCCCGCCGCCGCGTTGCCTATGGGCCCGTCAATCCCAAGCACGCCCGGGAGCTGTTCATCCAGCACGGCCTGGTCGAAGCGCAGCTCGATACGCCGGCCGAGTTCCTGCGTCACAACCGGGAGCTTCTCGACCAGATGGAGCGGCTCCAGGCCAAGCTGCGCCGAAACGACCTGATCCTGGGCGAATGGTCGCGGTACGAGTTCTACGACGAGCGGATTCCCGACGACGTGTACGACGCCGCCCGGCTGAGCACGTGGCTCGAAGAGGCACGGCAGCACGACCCGCACGTGCTCTCGATGACGCAGGGCGACGTGATCCGCGACCCGGTCGACGAGGCGACGCTCGGCCGGTTCCCCGACGCGCTCTCGGTCGGCCAGGCGGAGCTCGCCCTGGAGTACCGCTACGAGCCCGGCTCCGACGACGACGGGCTGACGCTGCACGTTCCGGTGGATATGGTGGGCGGGCTCGAGCCTCGCCACCTCGACTGGCTCGTGCCCGGCCTGTTGGAGCCGAAGATCGTCGCCCTCATCAAGTCGCTTCCCAAATCCGTCCGGCGAAGGCTGGTCCCGGCCCCGGATACCGCGCGAAAGGTGCTGCCGGAGATCCGCTTCGGCGAGGGGCGCTTGCTGGAACGGGTGGCCGCGGTGCTGAGCCGCATCGCGGGCGAACCGATCACCGCCCAATCGTTTCAGCAGGACAAGCTCCCCGACGAGCTGCGGATGAACGTCCGCGTCGAGGCGGCCGACGGCCAGTCGCTGGCCCAAGGCCGGGACCTCGCCGCCGTTCAGCACGAGCTGGGCGCGACGATCTCCGACCGCTTCGCCCGACTCGACGACCCGCAGTGGACCCGCGACGGGCTGGTGAAGTGGGACTTCGGCGAGCTGCCCGAAACGGTGGAAGTCTCTCGGGACGGGGTTCCCCTGCGAGGGTTCCCGGCGCTGGTGGACCGCGGCGACTCGGTCTCGCTCCGGCTGGTCGAAACGGCCGATCGCGCCCTGGACGAAACCCGCAGCGGGTTGCGGCGTCTCTCGTTCCTGGCGACGAGGGGCGAGCTGCGGCGCCAGGTCGAGTGGCTTCCCGAGCTGGAGAAGACGTCGCTCTACGCCGCGTCGATCGCCGGCTTCGACCTCAAGCGCCAGCTCGCCGAGCTAGTGGCCGATCGGGCGTTCGTCGCCGACCAGCCCATGCCGCGCAGCAGGGCCGCGTTCGAGGAGTCGCTCGCGGCGGGTCGGAAGCGGATTGTGCCCGCCGTGCAGGACGTGGCGCAGCTCGTCTCCCCGCTCTTGGAAGAGCACCACGAGGCCCGGCTTGCCGTGGAGCAAGAGACGGCCTCGCTCTTCGGGTACGCCGTGGCCGACGCGCAGTCCCAGCTCGACGCGCTGGTCGGCCCCGATTTCCTCACCGCCACGCCCTGGGAGTGGCTCCGGCACTACCCTCGCTACTTCCGGGCGGTCCGGCTCCGGTTCGACAAGCTCCGCGCCGGGTCGCTCGCCCGCGATCGCCAGCGCTGCGAAGAGATCACCGCTCGCCTCGAAGCGTTTCGCCAACGGGCCGACGCCCACGGCCCGGCACTCGCGCGCGACCCGGAGCTGGTCGAATACCGATGGATGCTCGAAGAATACCGCGTTTCGCTCTTCGCCCAGGAGCTAGGCACGTCGATCCCCGTCTCGGCGAAGCGGCTCGACCGGCAATGGGCGAAGATTGGGGCGTAGCCCGTCGTGCGCTCTCTCACACCTCGACGCATGCTTGGCTCGTTCACCCCGCCGGGTCGAACTGCGGCACGGGCAGTTGTTTTCCATCCTGCAGCGACGACTGCTGGGCGATGATGCCGGGGACCGTCATCGCCAGCGACGCGTAGAGGTCGATCTCCGGCTCGCGGTCTTCGACCAGCGCGTTGATGAACTCGGCAGAGATCAGCACGTGCGAGCTGCCGTGGCCCGACTCGTGGCGCATCGGCTCAGGGAGCATGTCCGACTTCCAGTACGGCGGAACCGCGACCGGCCGGGCCCCCTTGCCGCGATCGTGCTCGACCGCCCCGTGCACGCCGCCGTTGGGCATGTAGAGCGACGCCCGGTCGCCGAACCACTGCGCCCGCTCGCCCCCGGCGTTGCACACGTAGAAGACGTTGCAGCGACACGCGTGCCCGCGGTCGGTCAGCATCAGCGAGGCCTGGTTCCAGAAGGGGTTGGAGTAGGCGTTGTCGGTGCGGGAAGGGTGGTCGCTGAGCTCGGGCTTATTGCCGGCCCATCCCAGGCAGGAAACCTTGCGGACCCGCTCGCCGGTGACGCCGACGAGGTAGCCCAGCGAGTGCGTCGGGTAGAGCATGGGCGCATAGCCCCATCGCCACGACCGCGTGCCGTCCGGGTTGCCGAAGGTGGCCATCTGGTCGGTCCGCGGCCGGCGCAGGTCGCTCTCGTGGTAGTAATACTGGACCAGGTCGTGGTAGTACTCGCACTCGGTGTAGAACAGGTCGCCGAACCCGCCGGCCCGGTAGAGGTTTCGCGCGAAGATGCACTCCGGGCGATACCAGCTCGTTTCGGCCATCATGTACCGCAGTCCGGTCTTCTCCTTGAGGTCATTGAGCATCGCGGCCTCTTCGAGCGACATGCAGGCGGGGACGGCCGTCACCACGTGCCAGCCGCGGTCCATGCACATCTTCGCGTGCCGGGCGTGATCGGGGGCGCCGGAGAAAACAGCCACCGCGTCGATATCCTTCGCCTCGCGGATCATGATCTCCAGCGAATCGTAGACCTTGTCGCAGGCGTAGCGCTGGCGGAGCCGCTCCCGGCGGTCGGGCCGCAGGTCGGTGACGCCGGTGACCACGCAGTTCGGGTGCTCGTGCCAGGAGAACCCGGCCCCGAAGCCCCCGCCGACGACGCCCAGGCGGATCGTCTTTCCGGCTTCACTCGGATAGGCGCGTCCGGCCCGGGTCAAGAGATCACCCGCTACCGAGAGCGCGGCGGCGGAGGAGATCTCCAGGAAGGCGCGGCGCGAGCTTCGTGCTGCGCCGCGGGCGGGAAGTCGGTCTTCGTCGGCTCGGTGCATGGCTGGCCTCGGTCCTGTCTTCCGGCGGGAACGGTCGGTTCGCGACGGCTGCATTATCGTCGCCCCGCAGCGGTCCTTCAAGTCGCGTGCCGCCGGCCGGGCTTGCGGACGCAGGGAACCTTCGAGACGCGTTTCTCAGGCCCGTGGAAGCGTCAGCTCTCCCCCAGCTTCCGCCGCACCACGACGGCACAAACGAGGTAAACGCGGGGGCCGAGGTCCCACAGCCAGGGGCTCGTGATCTCGGCGGTTTCCACCCAGGGAGCCAACTGAGGGTCCGAGTGGAACGACGCATGGATCACGAGCGGGTTCATGCCCGTGAAAAAGTTCCGCTCGTTGATGAGCCGGGTGGCCGTTTCCACGAGACGCGATTCGGGGATTTTGGGCAGGTCGGGGAACGTCGCCGAGGAGACGATCTCCATGACCAGCACGCCGGTTCCGCCCGGCCGCAGCAGTTCCACGAGCAAGCGAAGGTGCTGCGCTCGCACTCGCAACGCCAATTCCAGGCAGCGCGGGTGCCGCTGGCCGAGCGCCATCACGATCGAGTCGAGCAGTTGGGTCAACAGGCACGCCGAGCAGACCGTGTCGAACGGGCCGGCCAGATCCAACGGAGGATGCGTCGCCGCAAGCTCGAGGCACGCGTCCAGCTCGCGGCTCTCGGGCGGGTGCTCCGGTGTCCAGCTCCCCAGGCGATCGGCGATGCAGGTGACGTCGACGTCTCCGTGGAGGAACACCCTCGCCGAATCCTCGTAGCCCTGACGCGAGACACCGGATCGAAGGGCGTCGGTGTCCAGATCGACGAGGTGGATCTCTCGGAACTCGTCGAGCAGGGCCCCAAGATCCACGTCGTTGCAGTTGCCCGCCCCCAGCACGCAGAGACGCCCGCCTGCCGTGGCCGAATCGACGAGCAACCGGGTCACCCGGTCGCGATGTGGGCCAAAGCGATCCCACATGCCGCGACTCTGCTCGTTCCGTCGCTTCTGCTCGTCGGCGATTCTGTTCACAACGGGACCGGAAGATGGGTCTCTCGAATACTGCGTCGCATCCAAAGGGCAGACCGTCAGAGACAATCTACCCAAGCTCGGCATGGATTGCGAGACTTCCCGTGCCGCATCCGGTATACTCGTCGCGTGCATGGATCCCGACGTACCGACCCACCCTTGGGAGGAACCGACGATGAAAATCGGCTTTCATACCGACGCGTTCAACTCCGCCTATTGGAGCTTCGAGAAGTGCCTGGCTTGGGCGCAGGAGCACGGGGTTCACCTGATCGAGTGCGGGCTGATCGACGGGGTGAGCTGGATTCACGGGCTGGGCTACCAGCCGCACGTGGCGATGTACGAGGACCCGGAGCTGCTGCGCCGCAAGATGGAGGGCTACGGCGTCCGGTTCTCCCAGGTCGACGCGGCCTACCCGCTCAGCGGCAAGGACGGCCCCATCCGCGGCGTGCCCTACATCCTCAACGCGATCCGCTGGGCCAAGCTCGCCGGTTGCCTGCGCGTCGACACGACCGACGGAATGCAGCCGCCCGAGGGCCTCGAAGACGAGCAGGCGATGGACCTGATGAAGTTCAGCTACGAGCAGGTCATGGAGGTCGCCGAGGCGCACGAGATGACGATCAACATCGAGCCGCACGGCTACTTCACGACCAAGCCCGACATGATGGCCCGAATGCTCGAGTTCGTCGACAGCCCCTACCTGCGGATGAACATGGACACGGGCAACACGTACATCGCCGGGCAGGACCCGGCCGCCTTCCTGGAGCGGTTCGTCGACAAGGTGAGCCACGTGCACCTGAAAGACGTGAGCGAGTCGCTGGCCAAGGCGGTCCGCGGCGAGGAGACCGGCATCGCCGTCAGCCACTGCTCGCTCGGCGGGGGCGTCAACGCCGAGAACATCCGCCGCTGCCTGAAGCTATTGCGCGACCGGGGCTACGACGGCGTTTTGAGCATGGAATGCGAAGGCCAGGCCGGACCGATGATCGAGGCCTCGCTCGATTGGCTGCGCGGCACGCTGGAAGAGCTGGGAATCCCCGTCGAGAACGAGTGAGCGGAATCAGCAAATGGCGGTTCAGGGAAATCGAGCAGCCCGGTGGGTGGCGCGACAAGGGGCAGAGAGAGCGCACGCCTCTCCCACTTTCCCCAGTGGACTCGGAATCGGTATGTAAGCGGAAACCAACTCGTCCCGCAAACAAGGATCACCGCGATGAACCGGACGCTCGCTTCTACACTCCTCGTGCTCGTGGTGCTGCTGGTGTCTTCTTGCCCCATCGGAGCGGCTGCATCTCCTTCGCAAGCGGCCGCAGGGGGAAGCTCTGCCGCTGTCGACTCAAGCGATATCGAGCTGGGCATCGGCGGCACCGGCGGGGTCTACCTCCTGGCCGAGCCGGGGGAGCTCGTCGTCGACGTCGAGAAACGCGACCGGAACGCCCGAGGTCGACGGACCGACTTGAGGGCGATCCTCGTGGGACCGGACCGCCGAGTGCTTCAGGACGTGACCATCCCCGACGACGGAGAGCCCAAGGGCAGCGGCCTCGGACCGGCGCAGCGAGTACGGCTCTCAACGCAGGTCGAGCGAAAGGGTGTCTACGGGCTGAACGTCACCGTGTCGCAGGACCGGTACGGCGACTGTATCGTCTGGGGCTTCCGGACTAACTGCCCACACTACCTGATCGAGACCTCGCGCGGGCACCGCGACCAGCGGCGCGAGGAGCCGATCGTCCTGCTCAACGCGGATCGGCCCGGCAACGTCTGCTTTCTGCCCCGCCAGGGCGAGTTCGGTATGGAGATCACCGGCGTGCCCAAGGGAGTCGACGGCCTGCCCGTTTACGACGGCGGCGGCTCGCTCGTCCACACGCTCCCGGTCAACGCCGAGGGCCAGGCCTCCTACACGTTCCCCGCCGACGTGCACCGGGACGCGATCCCCTGGCGCCTGCACCTGGCGGTGCAGCAGGCGACCGTCCAGATCGACGGCGTGACCCGCTGGGAGTCGGGCGACCTCTATCCCAATCTGCCCTATTGGACGCCCGACTCGGCCTCCTTCTTCCCCTTCCAGGCGTACCGGTGGCTCCTGACGCCCTACCGCAAGACCGTGTACGGCCGGCCGGCCGAGCAGGGCGAAATGCCTTTCCAGGTCCACAACAACTCGGACGGCAAGAAGACGATCCAACTGGCGGTCGAGTTCCCCGACGGGCCATGGCCGGCCCGGCTCTCCACCGATCGTGTGGTGGTCGGCGTCAGGAAGGCCGCGGAGGTGACGCTCCAATACACCGTGCCGGCGGAGGGCCAGACGCGGGTGTGCCATCTCCGGGCGACGCCGGCGGAGGATCCGGATTTCTCCACGTATTCCACGCTGACCGTCAAGGCAGGCGAGGCGCCCGCGGCCAAACCGCTCGAAATGCCGCTCGTGCTCAAACCCTACGAGCACGAAAACGAGCAGTTCGGATACCTGCCCGACTACCCGGTCGAAACCCAGATGTACCACGACCTGGAGAACCGCCCGTTTGTGAGGGTCCCCGGGGGCGTGGCCACGTTGCGCGACGGGCAGTGGAGCACGTTCGATCTGGAGACGGCCGTCCAGTCGTCCGATCCCGAGTTCAAAGGTCGCTCCTTCGGGAGGGCGTCGACCAAGATCGCCTTTGACCGGGCGGGCGAGGTCTATCTCCTGGGCACCGTGGGCCGGCACGTCGCGCTGCTCCACTCGGCCGACGGGGGGAAGACGTTTTCACCCTACCTGATCCCGGGACGGGAGAACCAGCCCCGGGCGTTCGACGTCGAGCAGTTTTCGGGGCACAACGTCCCGGACGGCCCGCCGCCCGTGCTGCGCTACACCCGCACCGCTGAAGACCCGAAGCTGATATGGCGGAAGGTCAACGACCTGGAGCTGTTCCTGCCCGAGAAGGTCGACGGCCACATCTCGCTCGGCGAGCCGATCCTGATCTCGAAGCTCTGCATCGGTCTTGCCGCCCATTCGGGCATTCCCGCCACGGTGGTCTCGCGGGACGGGCGGGTCCACGTGGTCTGGGCCGAGGCGACCGATCCGCAAGAGAAGGTACCCGGCGTGCCCACCTACGTGGCGACGTACGATCGCCGCACGCGGACCCTGGGCAAGCCGGCCCTGGTCGGCTACGGGGCGCCGCCCAACGACGTCCATAACTCGCCCAGCATCACGATGGACAGCCAAGGCTACCTCCACGCGCTGGCCGGCACCCACGGCGCGCCCTTCCAATACGCACGCTCGCTGGAGCCGAACGACGCCGGCCGCGGCTGGACCGAGGCGGAGCCGGTCGGCGAAGGGCTGGGCCAGACGTACATCGGCATGGTCTGCGGGCCGGACGATACGCTCCACCTCGTCTTCCGGCTCTGGCGGAACGCAACCGAGCCCTTCCCCGCCAGCCACCACGCCACGCTCGCCTATCAGCGCAAGCGGCCCGGCGAGCCGTGGCAGGAACCCCGCGTGCTGATCGTGCCGCCCTTCTCCGAGTACAGCGTCTTCTACCACCGGCTGACGATCGACCGGCTCGGACGCCTCTTCCTCTCCTACGACTACTGGTCCACCTACTGGTTCTACCGCACCGACCACCGGGGCGATCGCCGGGCGCTCGTGATGTCCCCCGACGGCGGCGAGACCTGGAAGCTGGCCGAGACGCGAGATCTCCGCTAGACGGCCCAAGCCCCGGCGGGGCCGTTGGCCCTGGTCCAGGCGGGGCCCGTCCCGCGCATCCCTCACTCCCTCATTCGCGCAAGTCGTTTTCAGCGTATAGGTTAGCGTGACCATCCGGTTGGCGAGGGCCTCGCTGTCCTGACGCGCGGTCTCCCGGCTTGGGCCATCCCTTCTCCCAAGTTTGCTGATTAAGCTGTGACGATTCTGACGATTAGAGAAGATGCGGCGACCGGACAGGATCGATGAACGCCTGCTGCGGTCTTGGTAGGGACACCAACCACCCGAAGGGGGGTCGGTTGGCCACCCGCAAAGCGGCAACTGCGGTTCGCTTCGCCGGCGTCACGTGGTACGATCTGCGGTCCGCGTGCCCGGTGCCGATTTCCGACGTACGAGATGCGGTGACCAAGCCGGCCCCAGCGCCCTTTTTCGGAGTGATCGGAGATGGAGCTCCCTCGTCGCGATCGGGGCGATGAGCTGTTGAGGCCGGGCGAGATGGCCCGGCTTCGCATGCGCCTGCGGACCCTTGCCCCCCAGCACGACCTGACCAGCGTGATCGCTTGCGCGTTCGATCACCGCACGCGGATGCTCCCCTTTCTCGTTGCCGATACGAGGATGGCCCCCGCCGGAGTGCGGGCCATCGGGTCGGCGATGGCCGATGTCGGGTTCCCCAAGACCCGGATCGTCCTCCAGCAGTGGAATCGGCGCTTCCGCCCGTCGCAGATGCGGCTGGACGGGAGAATCCCCGACCTGTTCATGGTCTCCAGCATGCACTTGCACTTCGCCGAGTGCCGTGCCCTGCTCCGGGACGTCTGCCAAATCGATCCTGCCCGGCGGCCGCTCGTCATCGCCGGCGGACCGAAGGTGATCTACGAGCCGTGGGAAGTGTTCAGCGCGGACCCCGAGGACCCGTGGGGCGCCGACGTGGCCGTCACCGGCGAGGAGTTCGTGCTGTTGAGTCTGCTGGAGGTGCTGCTGTCGGTTCGCGGGTCGAACGAATCGATGCGGTCGGCCTTCCTTCGCGCCCGCGACGCCGGAGCGCTCGACGACGTGCCCGGCCTGGTCTACGCGCGGACCGACGGGCGGGGCCTTGCCGAGGAGCTGGTGGACACGGGCATCCAGCGTCTGCTGGGCGATCTCGACGAGACGCCGCACCCGGTGCTGGGGTACGAGCTTCTGGAGCCGCCAAGCGACCGTGCCTCGCTGGGCCCCCGCGCGCTCGATGCGGGCCGGGTCCGCAAGCACTGCCGGATCGCGTCGATCGTTCTGACCCTGGGGTGCAAGTTCGGCTGCCCCTACTGTCCGATCCCCGCCTACAACCAACGGCAGTACCGCACGAAAAGCGGCGAGCGGATCAGCGACGAAATGGAACGGCTCTACCGCAAATACGACATCCGTTTCTTCTTCGGAGCGGACGACAATTTCTTCAACGACGAGAAACGGACCCTCGACATCGTCCAGACGCTGGCAGAAAAGGTCGACGCCGGCTCGCGCCCGCACTGCAAACTCCGATGGGGCACCGAGGCGACGATCCACGATGCGCTGAGAATGAAGGACCATCTCCCCCTGGTGCGGAAAGCCGGACTGTGGGCATTGTGGCTCGGCGTGGAAGACATGACCGGCGCGCTGGTCAAGAAAGGTCAAAGCGCCGACAAGACCGTCGAAGCGTTCCGCCTCCTGCGAGAAAACGGCATCTTCCCCGTCCCCATGCTGATGCACCACGACTCGCAGCCGCTTTGGACACCGAGCGGCAACGCCGGGCTGCTCAATCAGGTGAGACTGCTGCGCAAGGCCGGGGCGGTGTACATGCAGGTCACGATGCTCACCCCCTCGCCCGGCTCGAAATCGTACGACGACGCCTACACGTCGGGGCTTGCGTACGAGAGCGTCAACGGCGTCGCGGTCGAGCCGCGGATCGTCGACGGGAATCACGTCGTCGCGTCCCGCCATCCGCGTCCCTGGGTGAAACAGCTCAATCTCCTGGCGGCGTACCTCTACTTCTTCAACCCGCTGCGATTCCTCGCGGCGCTCGTGCGTCCCAAGACCACGATCCCTCTGGCCGACGCCGAAACGACGCCGCGCGCGCCGGGCCAAACGCATCGGCGGAGATTCCTCCGGCGCGTTTCTCGGAAGGCCCGGGCCCATCTGGCCGATGCCTTCGTGCAGATGTTCGGGATGTGGGGGCTGGTGTACACCTCCCGGGGCCCGCTGGGCTGGTGCTGGCACCTGATGCGCGGCAAGATCCGACGCCACAGCGGGGCCCCTACCAGCCGGATTCCCATGCGAAGCCCTGACGGCGGCCCGGCCAGCCACGCGCTGCCCGGAGCGCCGATCTCGATCGCGCCGGCGCCCGGCGACCCGCTGGCTCATCGCAAGAAGGCGGCGTGATCGCTGGAGCGCGGGAGCGTGCGGGAACGCGGCGACGCGTATTTCCGACCCGCTCGGCGAACGTCCACTCGCGTCTGGTCGCAACTCCTTGTCGCGACGAGACTTCCGGTCGACGCAAAGTGGCGTTCGTCTCGGAGCGATCAGACCATCCCTTTGACCGGTCCTGTCGGATTGTGCTATCCTAACCGAAGCCCAATCACGCAGACCCCAAGGTTAGTCCGATGAGCACGATTTCACCGGAGAACGAGCAGTTCATTCAGCACGAGCTGGAATCCGGCACCTACCAGAACCGTGGTGAACTGCTCGACGAAGCCGTCGGCCTTCTCAAGCGGCGGAGAGAACTGCAGCGGGCGATTGAGGCGGGCATTGACTCCGGCCCGTCGATTCCAGGAAGTGACGTCTTTCGGCGGCTTGAAGAGAAGGCGAAGCAGCTCGCCCGGCAAGGCTCGCCATGACAGAACCGGTCTTCTCGCCGATGGCCGTCGAGGATATCGACGCCATTCTCGAGTACATTGCGCGCGATAAGCCGGCAGCCGCCGTCTCCTTCGTCGAGACGCTCAAAGACAAGTGCAACACGCTTGCCCGCTTTCCACTCCTCGGAGCCTCTCGCGACCATCTCGCAGAGGGCCTCAGGGTGTTTCCCGTGGGCAGCTACGTCATCTACTATCGTCCCGAAGGTGGCACGGTACGAATCGAGCGCGTTCTCCATGGAGCCCGCGATGCCGATGCCCTGTTCGGCTAAGCGGAACAAGGAGAAGCCTGCACGGTCGGGTGCCACTGGCGTCTCGCCAGTGGACGGGCAAGATGCCCGTGGCACCCCGATACACCGTGCAATCCATAATCCGTCCCGCTTAGACGTGAATGAGCTGGTTGCGGCCCGCTTTCTTGCGAGTGGAGGGCAACGGGGAGCCGGCGCGGCGGGGAGGCACGGTCCTCGGCGTTCGCCGCTTGAAGCATTCTGCTCCACAAGGTACAACACGTACCAGCGCCGTCGGGTGCGACGGCATCCTGCACGTGACTGGCAACCGTACCAGGAGAGGAATGATGGGAAGGACGATTCTCGTTGCTGCGGTCCTTGCGCTGGTGAGTATCGGGGACGGCTCGCGAGCCCTGGCTGCCGGGGAACGTGGCGCAAGTGACACGCCGAAAGCCCAGCCTACCGATCCCGAGGAGCAGAACGCCTTGAAAGCCGAAGCCATCGTGTTTCTCAACAACTACCAGGCCGAGGTGAAGACGCTCGACGTCCGGGCCGCCCTGGCCGCGTGGCGGGCAGCCAACTCGGGCAGGAAAGAGGACTTCGACGCGGCCGCCGCCGCGTCGCTGGCGCTCCGCAAGTACCACAGCGACCCGGCCACGTACCAGCGCCTCCAGGAGCTGCTGGCGGTCAAGGGCGAGCTTCCCCCGGTGGCCGCCCGGGCCCTCGAGATGGCCGAGCTGGCGTACAAGGGAAACCAGCTTCCGCCCGACCTGTTGGAGAAGATGGTCAAACTGTCGACCGAGATCGAGCAGGGCCTGAACACCTATCGCGCGGAGCTCGACGGCAAAAAGCACACGAACAACGATCTCTTGGAAATGCTCCGCAAGGAGACCGACTCGGACCGCCGCCGGCGCATCTGGGAAGCGCTGAAACAGGTCGGGGGCGTGGTCGCGCCCAAGCTCGTCGAGCTGGCCCACTTGCGCAACGAGGCGGCCGGGAAGCTGGGATACGACAACTTCTGGCAGATGCGGATCTGCCTCCAGGAGCACGACCCCGAGCAGCTTCTCGGCATCTTCGACGAGCTGGACCGGCTCACCCGGGAGCCCTTCACCCGGATGAAGGCCGCGATGGACGCCGAGCTGGGTCGCCGCTTCGGCGTGGCCCCCGAGAAGATGATGCCCTGGCACTACGACAACCCGTTCTTCCAGGCCGCGCCGCCCTCCGAGGCGGTCAACCTGGATGAGTTCTACGAGAAGAAGGCGAAAGAGGACGTCGTCGAGATCGCCCGGGCGTTCTACGCCGACGTCGGCCTGCCGATCGACGAGGTCCTCGGGCGGAGCGACCTCTACGAGCGCGAAGGCAAGGACCAGCACGCGTTTTGCATCAACATCGACCGGTCGGGCGACGTGCGCACGCTCTGCAACATCAAGCCGACCGCCGAGTGGATGGACACGATACTCCACGAGGAGGGCCACGCGGTCTACGACCTCTACATCGACCCCCGCCTGCCCTACAACCTCCGCGAGCCGGCCCACATCTTCACCACCGAGGGCGTGGCCATGCTCTTCGGGGCGCTGGCCAAGACGCCCACCTGGATGGTCGCCTACGCCGGGGCCGACCAAGAGCGAGTGAACGAGGTCGCCCGGGCGATCCTCGAGCAGCGGCGCCGCGAGCAGTTGATCTTCGCCCGGTGGACCCTGGTCATGCTCCACTTCGAGAAGGCCTTCTACGAAAACCCGGACCGCGAGCTGAACTCGCTCTGGTGGGACACGAAGGAGCGGTTCCAGCAGCTCAACCGCCCGCCGGAGCGAAACCTGCCCGATTGGGCGGCCAAGCCCCACTTCACCGTCGCGCCCGTCTACTACCACAACTACATGCTCGGCGAGCTGTTCGCCGCGCAGCTCAGGCACGTGTTCTCCGGGCTTGCCGGCCACGAGGGCCCGACCTCGGAGCTGAGCTTCGTGGGCCGCAACGAGTTCGGCGACTTCCTCAAGACCAAGGTCTTCAAGCCGGGCACCGTGGCGTCGTGGCCCCGGTTCGTGCGACGCTCCACGGGCGAGCCGCTGACGGCGAAGTACTTCGCCGCCGAAGTAGGCGGGCCGTAAGGGCCAGCGCAGAAACAACGTGACCAATTGGGTGGCACGACCTGAGGAACGAAGGGCGTGGAGATCTCGCAAAACATGCCCTTCGCTGCGCTCAGGGACGTGCCACCCTGACGAAGACTTGAACGAGCGTACTCAATTCGCCGGTTCACGTCGGCGCGGTTGCTCCATCACTCCACGCCGTGCATCATTCGCTTCAGAAGCGGCGTGAGCGCGAGGATGAGGAAACCGGCGCCGATGGGGAACACGACCAGCATGAAGTAGAAGCCGGCGAGCCCCTCGAAGACGAAGGTGATTTCGCCGGACGCGACTTTCGTGGAGAAGCGGGCCACCAGCCCCGCCAGGAGGTTCGACAAGGAGAAGGAGAAGAACCACAGCCCCATCATCATCGACTGGAGCCGCTTGGGGGCCAGCTTCGTGACCATGGAAAGGCCGACCGGCGAGAGGCACAGCTCGCCCCACGTATAGACCACGTAGGTAATCAGCAGCCAGTGGGGACCGGCCAGGTTGCCGCCGCGGGCCTCCATCGCCCCGAAGACCATCGCCAGGAAGGCAAGGCCCAACAGAAACAGCCCCAGGGAGAATTTCATCGGCGTGGGCGGATTCATGCGCAGTCGGCTGAGCCACACCCAGAGCCAGGCGAACACCGGCGCGAAGACCAGGATCGCGAAGGGATTCGCCGCCTGGTAGTACGAGGCGGGGAAACCCTCGCCTCCCAGCAGGCCCCCGAGTGTGCGATCGGTGTTCATCTTGGCGAACACGTTCATCGAGCTTCCCGCCTGCTCGAACGCGGTCCAGAAGAAGATG
>DATKZH010000296.1:0-16800 GCA_035528065.1 Thermoguttaceae bacterium
TACGGAGCCTTGAAGATCTAGAGGGTACACCATGGGAAGATCCCTGAAGAAGGGGCCCTTCGTCGATCCGAAGCTCTTCGCCAAGGTGGAGAAGCAGAACTTGGCGGGGACCAGTCAGCCGATCAGGACGTGGGCTCGGGCGTGTACCGTCGTTCCGGAATTCGTGGGGCATACGTTCATGGTCCATAACGGGAAGACCCACATGAAGGTCTTCGTGACCGAGGAAATGGTCGGCCACAAATTGGGTGAATTCGCACCTACGCGGGTCTTCCGGGGACACGGCGGGAAAGGCAAGCGCTAAGGGCCGGCGAGACCGGGGTTCCGCGAGGATCGTCCAAACAGCACGGTTGAAGGAAGATAGATGGCCGACGACGCCTACATAGCCGTTCATCGGTACGCCCGCATCAGTCCGCGGAAAGTCCGCCCCCTCGCCGACTTGATCCGAGGGAAGCGGGCCGACGAGGCATTGGACATCCTCCGTTATCAGCCGCAGCGTGGGGCCCGGATGCTGGAAAAAGTCCTCCGAAGCGCCATGGCCAACGCGGAAGACCGCCGGGCGCCGAACCTAGCCAAGCTGGCCGTGATCGACGTCCGTGTGGACGGGGGACCCATGTTCCGCCGACTCCGTCCCCGAGCGCGTGGGATGGCCGCGGTCCTGAAAAGACGGATGTCGCATATTCATGTGTCTTTGAAATGAGCGACTGGCAATAAGGCAAGTTGAGTCGATGGGTCAGAAAGTCAATCCTACCGGATATCGTACCGGCATTATGACCGGCTGGAAAAGTCGGTGGTACGCCTCCAAACAGGAGTTCGCCGACCTTCTGGTCGAGGACCAGAAGATCCGCGGCTTCGTCAAGCGACGGAAGGATCGCGGCGGCAAGCCGATGTATCCGATGATCGCCAAGATCGAAATCGAGCGGACCCGAGACGAAGTGAAGGTCGCGCTCTATTCGGCGCGTCCGGGCGTGCTCATCGGGCGCAAAGGGGAGCGGGTCGAGGAGCTCCAAAATGAGCTGCAGAAACTTACCGGCCGGCGAATCAACATCAAGATCGAAGAGGTCAACCGCCCCGAGGTGGTCGCCCAACTGGTCGCCGAAGACATCGCCGAACAGCTTTCTCGGCGGTCGAGCTTCCGGCGGACGATGAAGCGGGCGTTGGAGCAGACCATGGAGGCCGGCGCCAAGGGCATCAAGATCCAGTTGGCCGGGCGCCTCGGCGGGGCGGAAATGGCCCGACGAGAGAAACAGATCGCCGGCTCCATCCCCCTGAGCACGCTTCAGGCCAAGATCGACTACGGGTTTACCGAAGCCAAGATCGCCCAGGGACACATCGGGGTCCAGGTGTGGATCAATCAGGGTATGTATAGCGAGGAGCAGGTCGATGGCGTTGATGCCCAAGCGGGTAAAGCATCGAAAAAGCCAAAGAGGGCGTATAAAAGGTGAGGCAACGCGCGGCAACCGCGTCGTCTTCGGCGACTTTGGACTGCAGACGGTCCAGGGCGGCTGGATCAGTGCGGCCACGATCGAAGCCGGGCGTATTGCGGCCCAGCAATACCTCCGCACCGAGGGCCGTCTGTACATCCGCGTTTTCCCCCACAAACCGATTACCTCCATCCCCCTCGAAACGAGGATGGGGAAAGGAAAGGGGGAGCCGGACTATTGGGCCGCCGTGGTCAGGCCGGGGACGGTGCTCTATGAGATCGGCGGCGTCTCGGAGGAGGCTGCCCGGCTCTGCTTCACCCGTTTGGCCCACAAAATGCCCGTCAAAGTCCGCTTCCTGAGAAGGCGACCGCTGTAACCACCCCCCGCGGCGAGCGACCGGGGGGCCGCCGAGACAACCATCGCATCTGAGTGTCCGACGATGACCAAGGCAAATGAACTGCGAGAGATGAGCGACGAGCAGCTTGCGGTGACGCTCCACGAGACCACCGAAGGCCTGTTCCGTCTCCGGCTCCAGTCTCAGACCGAGCGGTTGGACGCTCCCAGCGAACTCCGCAAGCACCGACAACTCGTCGCCCGCATCAAGACCATTCAGCACGAGCGGGCGCGAGAGAAGGCCGGCGAGCAGGAAAAGCCGGAAGCCGAGGAACGATCCACAGGTTAAGAGCGTGCGGTAGAGCCGGCGAGCCGACGCCCTGGGGCTCGGCGAGCGTTCTACCGGGGAGAGAGAACGAAGCGATGCCGAAACGAGTTGCGGTTGGCGTGGTGACCAGCGACCGGATGGACAGGACCCGCCGCGTGGAGATCCCCCGGCTGGTCCAGCACCCGAAGTACGGGAAGTACATCCGGCGCCGAACCGTCTGCTACGTCCACGACGAGAACAACGAGTCCGAGCGAGGCGACACCGTGGAGATCTCCGAGTGCCGCCCCCGGTCGAAGACGAAGCGTTGGGAGCTGGTGCGGGTGGTGTCGAAGAGCCGTCTGGTCGACGTGGCGGCGATGCGTGCCGCGGCGCGAGCCGAACAGCAGCAGGCGAAGCAGGCGGAAGACGACGAGTGACCGAAGCGTAGGAGCCGAACGGACCCAAGCCGCGCGCCAACGCGATGGGGACCGAGCAGGAAACAACGACTTGCGACTTGGGCGGTAGACCATGATCCAGATGCAATCCCGACTGAACGTCGCCGACAATACCGGGGCCAAGGAGCTGATGTGTATCAAAGTGTTGGGCGGAACGCATCGGCGATTCGCCGGCATCGGCGACATCGTGGTCTGTAGTGTCAAAAGCGTGATCCCCGGCAGCGATTTCAAGAAGGGGGCCGTGGTTCGGGCGGTGATCGTCCGCGTCAAGCAGCCCACCCGACGCGAAGACGGAAGCTACGTCCGCTTCGACTCGAACGCCGCGGTGATCATCGACAACGAGAAAAACCCCCGAGGAACCCGGATCTTCGGAGCCGTCGCCCGGGAACTGCGCGAACGGAACTTCATGAAGATCGTCAGCCTCGCCAACGAGGTCGTGTGATGCACATTCGAGTCGACGACATGGTGGTAGTCATCCGCGGCAACGACCGGGGGACCCGCGGCAAGGTCCTTTCCGTCGATCGCAACACGGGCAAGGTGGTCGTGGAGGGCGTGAACCTGGTGTGGAAACACGTCCGCCGCAGCCAGCGCAACCCGCAGGGGGGGCGTCTCCACATGGAAATGCCCATCGACGTCTCCAACGTGGCCTTGATCGACCCGAAAAAGGACGTGCCCACCCGCGTCGGAGTCCGCTACCTGCCCGACGGAAGCAAAGAGCGGTACAGCAAGAAGAGCGGGGCCAGTCTGGGCCAGATCGCGCCGCCCAAGACCCGTTCCGCAAAGTAAGGAAGAATAGACGGTCGGCACGGACGACCCGGGAGGCCGTATTCCCCCGGGCATGATCAGGAATAAGCAGAAAACGCCAATAGTTGGTGATTGATATGATCCCCCGACTGCTGGAACGATACAACAAGGAGATCCTTCCGGCCCTCGGCGAGCGTCTCGGTCGGACGAACCGGCTCTCGCTTCCGCGGCTGGTAAAGATCGTGGTGAACATGGGCGTGGGGGCCGCGGTGAGTGAAAAGAAGCACCTCGAGGAAGCGGTCGGCGCCCTGACGTTGATCTCCGGACAGAAGCCGATAATCGCGCTGGCTCGCAAGTCGGTCGCCGGCTTCCGCCTCCGCGAGGGGATGCCGATTGGATGCAAGGTGACGCTGCGGGGAGCCCGGATGTACGAGTTCCTCGACCGGCTGATTTCGCTGGTCCTGCCCCGGGTGCGCGACTTTCGGGGCCTCGATCCCCACGCGTTCGACGGCCACGGCAACTACACCCTGGGTCTCGCCGAGCAGATGGTCTTCCCGGAGCTGAACCCCGACAAGTACTCGCGCGTGCAAGGGATGGATATCACCCTGGTTACCACGACCCAGAGCGACGACGAAGCCCGCGAGTTGTTGCGCGCCTTCGGGATCCCCCTGCGAAGCGCGGAGCCCGCGGCCGCTCAGTGACAAAGGACCGAATTCGATGGCAAGCAAGGCGAAGATCGAAAAGGCGTTTCGCAAGCCGAAGTATACGTCGCGCCGGGAGAATCGGTGCCGGCTCTGCGGTCGTCCTCGCGCCGTGTATCGCAAGTTCGGGATATGCCGGATCTGTTTCCGCGTACTGGCCGACGAGGGACTGATCCCTGGTGTGAAGAAGGCGAGTTGGTAAGGTAAAGGGACTCAAAACTCATGATGACCGACCCCATCGCCGACATGTTGACCCGCATCCGCAACGCGGTGCGCGTCGAACGGCCTCACGTCGACATGCCGCTGTCCAAGGTGAAACGCGGACTGGCGGAGGTGCTCAAGCGTGAAGGGTACATCTGGGACTGGGAGGAAGTCGAAGCCACTCCGGCCAGCCAACTCCGCATCCACTTGAAATACGGTCCGAACGGGGAGCGAGTGATCCGGCACATCCGCCGGGTGAGCAAGCCGGGGCGCCGCGTCTACAGCGGCGCCGCCAAGCTGAGACCCGTGCTGAACGGGCTGGGGATCTGCGTGATCAGCACCAGCCGCGGCGTGGTCAGCGACCGGGAAGCCCGCCGACGAAATCTCGGGGGAGAAGTGCTTTGCGAAATCTGGTGACCTCGACCGCAGGCAACCCAAGGGGCGGAACCTCACTGCCTCGTGGAGCCCGAGCTCGCCGGATGCGCCCAAAAACGCCGGAAGCGCCGCGAGGAACATAAGTCAGGGTAGAAGAGCCATGTCGCGAATCGGAAAAAAACCGGTGCCCGTCCCCGACGGCGTGAAGGTCCGCGTGGCCGATCGGACGATCACGGTGGAAGGCCCCTTGGGCGCGCTCGATTTCGAGTTCCGGCCCGAAGTGATGGTGGAGTACGACGACCAGGACAAAGTCGTCCGCCTCACTCGCTCGAGCGACCATCGCCAGTCGCGAGCCCTTCACGGGCTCACCCGGGCGCTCATCCAGAACATGTTCGTCGGCGTGACCCAGGGATACGAAAGACGTTTGGAGATCCACGGGGTGGGATACATCGCTGCCATAGACGGCGACACGCTCCAGCTCCGCGTCGGGTTCGCTAACGAGGTCCACAAGAAGATTCCCGCCGAGCTGACGGTCACTTGCCCCGACCAGCAGCACATCCGCATCCAGGGAACCGACAAGCAGAAGGTGGGCGAGTTCGCTGCCGAAGTGCGAGCGGTCCGCAAGCCCGAACCGTACAAAGGCAAAGGAATCCGCTACGACGGTGAAGTGATCCGTCGCAAGCAGGGCAAGGTGATGGCCAAGTAGTCGGCGCGAGCCAATGCCGAGAAGGGATCTTCCAAAGCAGAAAACCCCCTCCTCCGTGAGATAGCGAAGTGAAACGCGAAAAGAGACTCAACAGACAACGCCGGCGACGCCGCTTGCGGGTCCGCAACGCCGTCAAGCGCAACTCCACGCGCCCGCGGTTGAGTGTGTTCCGCAGCCACAAGCACATGTGCGCCCAAATCATCGACGACGACGCCGACGAGCGGGGCAGCCGCACGCTCGTCGCGGTCAGCACGCTGGACAAGGATCTTCGCGGGCAAATCTCTTACGGCGGAAACTGCGAGGCCGCTCGCCTGGTGGGCAAGACCCTCGCCGAACGGGCACTCCAGGCCGATATTCGGAAAGTGGCGTTCGATCGCCGGGAATACAAGTATCACGGCCGGGTGGCCGCGTTGGCCGACGCCGCCCGCGACGTCGGCCTCGACCTGGGGCCCAAGAAGCCCGAGCCGGAGAAGCCCGAGCCGAAGCCGGAAAAGAAGAAAAAGTCGAAATCCAAAGCGAAAAAGTAGACGGACCCATGGCTGAAGAATCGACGCGAGGCGAACTGGTCGACAAGGTGGTGAAGATCCGGCGCTGTGCCGCCGTGGTCAAGGGCGGACGCCGATTCAGCTTCACCGCCCTGGTGGTCGTTGGCGACGGTCAGGGCAAAGTCGGTTGGGGGTACGGCAAGGCCAACGAGGTGCCCCCGGCCGTGGAGAAGGCCGTCAAGGACGGCACCGGCAAGCTGGTCGAAGTCCAACTGGACGGCACCACCATTCCCCACGCGATCAAAGGTCGATACGGCGCCGCCCGAGTGATCCTCGTGCCCGCTTCCCCGGGAACCGGGGTAATCGCCGGCGCGGCCGTGCGGGCGGTCTGCGAGGCATGCGGCATCCACGACATCCTCACCAAGAGCTTCGGTACCACCAACCCGATCAATTTAGTCAAGGCCACCATCGGCGCATTGGCGGAACTCCGCTCCCAAGGCGACGTGGAGCGGCTACGCGGAGTCTCCCTCTCATGAACCTCAACGACGTCCATCGCGGAATCCAGAAACACAAGAAGCGCAGACGCGTCGGACGCGGGCCCGGCTCCGGCCACGGGAAGACGTCCGGGCGCGGACACAAGGGACAAGGCTCCCGCGCCGGCTTCTCCCTGCACCCGACCTTCGAAGGGGGCCAAATGCCCCTGGTGCGCAGGATCCCCAAGCGGGGGTTCAACAACCGTTGGGCCCTCTCGGTCGCCATCGTCAACGTCGGCGACCTCGAAGAGCGATTCCAGGCCGACGACGACGTCGACCCCGATACGCTCCGAGCCAAGGACCTCGCCAAGGGACGCTTCGATCTCTTGAAGATCCTCGGCGACGGCCAACTGACCAAGAAGCTCAAGGTCTCGGCGCACCGCTTCAGCAAGTCGGCCCGGGAAAAAATCGAGCAGGCCGGCGGCCAGGTCGTCGTGCTGCCCGGCAAAGCCCCCGTCGTGAAGAACAAGCAGAGGAGCAGGTAACCGTCCGGGGCCACAATCGCCCCCGGAGCCCCTCAAGAGAGGACGGATCGCGCGATGTGGGAGAAGATTCGAGTCGTCTTCACGATTCCCGAGCTGCGTCAGAAGATCCTGCTGACGTTGGGCCTGTTGGCCATCTATCGGATTGGTTGGCAAATCCCCTTGC
The DNA here is from genome assembly GCA_035528065.1 of Thermoguttaceae bacterium. GTDB lineage: Bacteria > Planctomycetota > Planctomycetia > Pirellulales > Thermoguttaceae > DATKZH01. The sequence goes on from DATKZH010000296.1 coordinate 6,910, forward strand.
CGATCGTCGACCCGGACAAGATGACCCAGTGGGCCAAGGACGTGCAGGGGGCAGGCGGCCTGGGCGCCCTGGTCGAGCAGGTGGCCATCTTCAGTGCCAGCCAGCTCAGCCAGGCCACCATCTTCGGCCTGGGAATCATGCCCTACATCTCCGCCTCGATTATCTTCCAGCTTCTGGCCACCGTCTGGCCGCCGTTGGAGAAGCTCCAGAAGGAGGGTGAAAGCGGGCGCAAGAAAATCAACGAGTACACCCGCTACGCTACGGTCCTCCTCTGTGTCTTCCAGAGCTGGTTCTACATGCGGATCCTGGTCGGAAACGACCTGGTGCGCGATTCCTTCCTGGCCGGTGTTCCCCCCAATCAATACCTGCCCTTCTTCTGGCAGTTGACCGCCGTTCTGACCATGACCGCCGGCACCACGTTCCTGATGTGGTTGGGCGAGCAGATCGACGAGTACGGCATCGGCAACGGCATCAGCCTGCTGATCATGGCCGGCATTCTCGCCCGAATGCCCAGCGCCGGCTGGCAGCTCCTCCGGCCGATGGTCCGCGACGGCCTCGAGCTCGGCTCTTCCGGTGGACAAACCGGGGTGGACAAGCTCCTGGTCTTGGCGGCGATGTTCGTCGCGGTCGTGGCCGGAGTCGTACTGATCACCCAAGGTCAGCGCCGCATCCCCACCCAAAGCGCCAAGCACGTGCGCGGGCGCCGCGTCTACGGCGGCACCCGGCAGTACCTGCCGCTGCGGGTGAATCAGGCGGGCGTGATGCCGATCATCTTTGCCAGCAGCCTGCTGCTGTTCCCCCAGGTTCTCTTCCAGTTGATGGGAAATCTCGATTGGGGAGACTGGGACTTCTGGCGGAACTTGTGGCACACGCTCGACGCGTCGTTCCGACGAGGTGAGTCGTATCTGTACAACCTGATGTACATCGGACTGATCTACTTCTTCTGCTATTTCTGGACGGCCATCACCTTCAATCCCAAGGACATGGCCGATAACCTCAAAAACTACGGCACGTTCATTCCCGGCCACCGCCCGGGGAAACGCACGGCCGACTACCTCGAGAAAGTCATGGTGCGCATCACCTATGTGGGGGCCGGCTTCCTCGCCGTCGTGGCCATCTTTCCCACCTTGGTTGCCACTTGGATGGGGGTCGACTGGGGCGTGGCCAGCTTCTTCGGAGGAACCGCGCTGCTGATCGCCGTCAGCGTGGCCTTCGATCTGGTGCAGAAGATCGATAGCCACCTGGTGATGCGCAACTACAAGGGCCTGCTGGAAAAATAGGGGCCTCCATCCGCGATATGCCTCCCACCGGGCGCCGCCGCCCGTCCGCGGGACACTTGGCAAAGGATAATCTCCATGAGAATCGTTTTCATCGGACCCCCGGGAGCCGGCAAAGGCACCCAGGCCGAACGATTGGTCGCAAGATACGAGCTGGCGCACCTTTCCACGGGCGACATGCTCCGTGCCGCTCGGGACGCCCAAACGGAGGTTGGACGCAAGGCCGACCAGTACATGTCCAAGGGCGAGTTGGTCCCCGACGAGATCATTCTGGAAATCATCGCCGAGCGACTCGCCGAGCCCGACTGCCACGCAGGATACCTGCTGGACGGCTTCCCCCGCACCATCGCCCAGGCCGAAGCCCTGGACCGGATGCTCGCCGAGCGGAACACGCCCCTCGACGTCGTCCTCGAGCTCCAGGTGCCCGAGGAGGAGTTGTTCCAGCGACTTGCCGGCCGCGGCCGGGCCGACGACAAACCGGAGGTCATCCGCCAGCGACTGGTCGCCTACCGCCAACAGACCGAGCCCCTGCTCGACTACTATGGCAAGGCCGCCCTTCTGAAGAGCGTCGACGGGCTCGGCTCCGTGGACGAGATCTTCGACCGGATCAAGGCCCTATTGGACCCAATCGCCGGCTGAATGCTCCGCGTCCGTAGCGTGGTGAAGCACAATCTCGCGGGGTGCGCGAAACGCGCCGCGCGGTCCCCCAAGGAGCCCTAACAGAATAGTCCGTGCAGACTCTTGTGGTGCAAGCGGCACATCCGTGCTCGCAGCGCCCTGGTTGGAGAGCTATCGTCGAGAAGTTGCTGCGATGGGCCACAAGTTTGAAGGGGTGATCCTCCGTTCATCCCGCGAAATCTCGATGATGCGCAGGGCCGGGCTGCTGGTTTGGCATGCGCACCGGGTGGCCGAGTCCCTGGCGCGTCCGGGCGTGACCACGGCGGAGATCGACGCGGCCGTCGAGCAGTTTTTCCGCGAGCACAAGGCCGTGCCTCTGTTCAAGGGGGTGCCGGGCAAGGTGCCGTTTCCGGCGGTCACCTGCATCTCCATCAACGAGGAGGTGGTCCACGGGATCCCGGGGCCGCGGAAGTTGGCCGAGGGCGACATCGTCAGCATCGATACCGGTTGCAAGCTGAACGGATGGTGCGGGGACGCCGCGTTTACCCACCCGATCGGCCGGGTCGACCCCCAAGTCCAGCGGCTGCTCGACGTGACTCGCGGATCCCTCGATGTGGCCATCGAGATGATGGGCAAACGGAGCTACTGGAGCGATGTGGCCCGGGAGATGGAGACGTACGTGCGGGATCACGGGTTCACGGTCGTGGAGTCGTTCGTAGGGCACGGGATTGGCCGCCAGATGCACGAAGACCCTCAGGTCCCGAATTTCGTCAGCGACCAGCTCCGTCGCGGCGGCGATTTCCGGCTTCAGCCGGGCCTGGTGATCGCCGTGGAGCCGATGGTCAACATCGGGACGAAGAAGGTTCGGGTCCTCAGAGACCATTGGACGCAGGTGACCGCGGACCGTCGGCCCAGCGCCCATTTCGAGCACACCATCGCCGTGACCGAGTCGGGGCCTTACGTGTTAACGGCCGGTCCAGACCACGAGGAGAGCAAGCTGACGTAGGCCGCCAGGGGGCAATAGGAAGACTGGGGAGGCTAGGGAGACTCTTTGTAGACCTAACGAGCGTGAAGGGGCGGTGGGGCGGCTGGCGCGCGTCCACGGCCGAAGGAAGCGGAGAATCTTTCTCCCGCGCCTATTGGTGGGCTTGCGCATTTCCCTTATACTAAGATGCTTGGCCCAATTGTGGAGACTGGAGTTGGGGGTCACTATGAAAGTCCGTGCCAGTGTGAAGCGGATCTGCGAGAACTGCAAGGTCGTTCGCCGTCGTGGCGTTGTCTACGTCGTCTGCACCAATCCCCGCCACAAGCAGCGGCAGGGCTGATCGGCAGATGGTCGTTTGCGCGAGCACTGGGCGTCTTCCGGCCGGCAGTCCCGCCGGTCGCCTTCCGCCGGTTCCTTGGGGGAAGCCGGTTGCAGCCATCGGTCCTTGGAGGAGGCTCACATGCCCCGTTTGTTAGGTGTCGACATCCCCAACGATCGTCCTACGGCGGTTGCATTGACGTATCTGTACGGCGTGGGGCCGAAAACGGCGCGGGATCTGTGCCACAAGGCGGGAGTCGACCCGCAGGCTCGGGCCCGCGAGCTTCGCGAGGACGAGCTGGGTCGCCTGGCCATGTTGTTGGAAAAGGACTACGTGGTGGAGGGGCAGTTGCGGCGGCAGGTGAGCCAGAACATTTCCCGGCTCCGCGACATCGGCTGCTATCGGGGGTTGCGGCATCGCCGCGGCCTGCCCGTGCGAGGTCAACGCACCCGCACCAACGCCCGTACCCGAAAGGGCCCCAAGAAGACCGTGGCCGGAAAGAAAGGCGTGAAGGACATGCGGTAAGCGTGATTTCCGAGCGGCGGGGGCGGATGGGAAAGAACCAGAACTTGAAGGAGTACTGCAAGCGGTGGCCAAGTCGAAACGACGCAGGACTCGTCGCAACGTCACGGTGGGCGTAGCCCACATCAAGGCGACGTTCAACAACACAACCGTCACCATCACCGACACGAAGGGTGACACGCTTTGCTGGTCCAGCGCCGGCACGAGCGGATTCAAGGGGAGTCGCAAGAGCACGCCCTTTGCGGGCCAGTTGGCCGCCCAACAGGCCGCTGAGAAGGCGATGAAGTTCGGCGTGAAGGAAGTGGACGTGAAGGTCAAGGGGCCGGGCAGCGGTCGGGAAAGCGCGATCACGGCGCTGCAAGCGGCCGGGCTCACGATCAAGTCGATCGAGGACGTCACTCCCCTGCCTCACAACGGCTGCCGGCCGAAGAAACGGCGACGCGTCTAGCTCGGCGGCCCGGACCTCGCGCGAGTGCGCCGCGGCGCGTCCGGAGAAACACCCCATACCGTCATTACAACCATCCTGGAGTTGAACCACCCATGGCTCGTCATACCGGACCGGTTTGTCGCATGTGCCGCCGCGAGGGAGCCAAATTGTTCCTCAAGGGCATCCGCTGCGACACCGACAAATGCGCCTTCGAGCGCCGGCAGAACCCGCCCGGGATGCACACCTTTCGGCGGGGGAAACTGACCGACTACGGCGTCCATCTCCGCGAGAAACAGAAGGTCAAGCACTACTACGGCGTGCTCGAGCGCCAGTTCCGCCGGTATTTCCAGCGGGCCGAACGTACCAAAGGTAACAGCGGCAAAGTGCTGATGAGTCTTTTGGAGCGCCGCTTGGACAACATCGTTTGCCGGTTGGGGTTCGCAGCGTCCCGCGCCCAGGCACGTCAGCTCATCCGCCACGGCCACATTGTGATCAATGGGGGCCGAGTCGACGTCCCCAGTTACCAGGTCCGTCCGGGAGACGTGATCACCGTGAAGAACCGGCCCAAGAGCGTGGAATGGGTGCAGGCCTCCCTGGCCGAATCCGCCCGGGAACTCCCCGACTTCCTCAGCCGTGTCGACGGTCCCCAGCCCGAGGGCCACGTGCTCCGGCTGCCGGAATCCGAAGACGTGTCGATTCCCGTTCAAGTCCAGTTGATCGTGGAGCTTTGCTCCCAGTAGTCGGCGGAATCCCTTTAAGCCGCTAGTTATCATCGGAGGCTTCTCATGCGTATTCGATGGCGCGGACTTGAGCTGCCCAGTCAAGTGACGTGCGACCACGAGTCGCTCACCGACACGTACGGCAAGTTCGTGGCCGAGCCCTTCGAGCGCGGGTTCGGGACGACCCTCGGCAACAGCCTGCGTCGGATCCTGCTCTCCAGCTTGGAAGGCAGCTCGGTCACCCAGATCAAGCTCCGCGGGGTGCAACACGAATTCACCACGTTGCCGGGAGTGGTCGAAGACGTGACCGACATCGTGCTCAACGTCAAAACGCTGGTCGTCCGCAACTCCAGCGGCCAGACCCGCGTGCTGCGAATCGAAAAGGACTCCAGCGGCGTGGTCACCGGCGCCGACGTCCGGACCGACGAGGCAATCGAAGTGATCAACCAGGATCACATCCTGGCCACCTTGACCGACGACGTCCCCTTCAGCATGGAGATGGTCGTGGAGAACGGGCGAGGATACGTCCCCGCCTCCGAGCACAGCCCCCAGGTCCAGGAGATCGGCGTGATCCCCGTCGACGCCGCGTTCAGCCCCGTGCGCAGGGTCCGCTACGAAGTGGAGGAGACCCGGGTCGGGCAGAAAACCAACTACGACTGCCTGACCATGGAGATCTGGACCAACGGCTCGGTGAGTCCCGAGATGGCTCTGGTCGAGGCCGCGAAGATCCTGCGAAAACACCTCAACCCCTTCGTCCAGTACAGCGAGCTGGGCGTCAAGGTCTTCTCCGAGGCCCGTTCGGCCAGGATCGGCGGGCTCGACCCGGGTACCGAAGTCAAGCTGGCCATGAGCCTGGCCGAGCTGAGTCTCTCGGTGAGGGCGAGCAACTGCCTGGAATCCGAAAACATCAACACGGTCCGCGATCTGGTCGTCTGCACCGAAGACCAGCTCTTGGAGGTCCGCAACTTCGGGGAGACCACGCTCAACGAGGTCCGCGAGAAGCTGCACGCCATCGGGCTCCAGTTGGGGATGCGGCTCCCGCCGGCCCCCACCAGCCTGCTCTAGGCGGCATGCCGGAGGGCCCGGGTCCGCCCCGGGGGAATGGATCGCTACGAGACAACTCCTTTCTTCTGTACGAAACATCACCGCCATGCGACACAGACGACGAGGCCGCGTCCTCGGACGCAATCCGAAACACCAGCGGGCCCTGCTGAGGAATCTGGCCAGCGCCCTGATCCTCACCGAACGGGACGCCGAAGGCGACAAAAACCAGCCCAAAGTCAAGGGCCGGATTGTGACCACGCTCCAGAAGGCCAAAGAGGTCCGGCCCCTGGTGGAGCGATGCATCACCATCGCCCGACGGGCCCTGCCCCACCAGGAAGCCGCCGACGAGCTGGAAACCGACGCCGATCGCCATAGCGAGAAGTGGCGGGCCTGGCGCCACGGCGAGCAGTGGTACGAGTGGAACCGGGCCATCGCCCCGGTGCTCGCCGCTCGACGCCGCGTGGTCAGGCTCCTGGGCGACAAGGTGGCCATGCGGATCGTGTTCGACGAGCTGGCCCCCCGTTTCGCCGACCGCCCCGGCGGCTACACCCGAATTCTGCGCCTCGCCACCCCCCGCTTGGGCGACGCGGGCACCCGCGCGATCCTCGAGTTCGTCGGCACCCACGAGCGCGTCCGCAGGAAGTCTGAGAAGCCCGCCTTCGAGCCCGAGCCGAAAAAAGCCGAGGAAGAGGAAGCCGAGAAAACGGCCCGGGCCGACGACGATCAGGCCCCCACCGACCAGTCCACCCCCGAAGCCGCCGACGCGGAAGCCGAAGCCTCCAACGAGGATGCTTCGCGGGAACCGTCCACCGAAGAGGAAGCCCCGGACGAGAAGAAGTAGCGGCGGCTCGTCGCCGGCTGCACCGCGCGAGCAACAGGATCGCAGAGGGGGAGTAGGATGCATTCCCCGCGACACGGTGACCTTCGGCCCGATGCGGCCCATCTCCGCGGCTTCGACTTCAACCTCCACGTACGCCGCCTCTGCGACGACCTGGTCCACCGGCTCCCGGACCTCCGCCACCTCGACCTCAGCCGCGTGGCCATCAGCTTCTCCCAGACGCGGAAGGCCGTCGACCACGGGCTCTACGCGTCGTTGACGCCGATGCGGTTCGCCGGCGGCTCTCGGGAGACGATCCGGCACGGGCGCAGGTGGACGGTCCAGCGGCTGGTCGATCCGTCGGGCCGGGAGATGCTCTACCTGCTGACCTTCTACCTGCCCCGCTTCCTCAACCAGACGTTCCGCCACAAGCTGACCACGGTCCTGCACGAGCTCTGGCACGTCGGCCCCCGCTTCGACGGCGACCTGCGCCGGTTCGGCGGCCGCTGCTACGCCCACACCGGCTCGCAAAAGCAGTACGACGCCCAGGTCGAGCGATTGGCCGACCGCTGGCTCGCGCTCGAGCCCCCGGCCGCCGTCTATGAGTTCCTCCGCCACGACTTCGGCGAGCTGGTCCGCCGCCACGGCAAGATCTACGGCACCAGAATCCCCAACCCCAAGCTGATCCCGCTCGACTGAGCGGCCCGGCGAGTGCCCGCGGGGACGGGTTCCGGCGATAGCCACGGCCGGCACGCCGGGTTAGAATGGGCAAGTCGCGTCGTCATGTAGGTCAAGCTTCAGCGGTATCCCTTGCGGGGAGGTATTGTGATGAGCGGAAGACTGCGGTCGAACGGGATCTTGCTTCTGTTGGTCGTCTGCTGCTCGCTGTATCTCGCGCTGCCCGCGGTCGCGTTCGGCCAGAGCGCGGGCGAGCCCAAGAATCCTCTCTTCGCCTTCTGCATGGATACGCACGACGCCAAGAAGCGGACGCTGGCCCAGCAGGCCGAGATGCTCGAGGAGCTGGGCTTCGACGGCGCGGGGCACGTCGGGCTGGACAACGTGGCCGAGCGCGTGCGGACCCTGGACGAGGCCGGATTGAAGCTGTTTCTGATCGGGCTCCGCGTCAACCTCGCCGCCAAGGACCGGCCTTACCTCGCCCAGGTCAAGGAAGTCCTGCCGCCGCTGAAGGGCCGAAACGTGGCCATGTACGTGACGCTCGTCGGGATGAAGCCCGGCGACCCGGCGGGCGAGCCCGTGGCCGTGCCCCTCCTGCGCGAGCTTGCCGACCTCGCCCGGGAGTCGGGTGTCGACGTAGTGCTCTATCCGCACACGGGCGACTGGCTCGTGCGCATGGACCACGCCGTGCAACTGGCCGAGAAGGTCGATCGCCCCAACCTGGGCGTGATCTTCAACCTCTGCCACTTCCTCCGCAACGAGGACCCCGCCACGCTCGACGCCGTGCTCGAATCGGCCCGGCCGCACCTCTTCCTGGTGAGCATCAACGGGGCCGAGCCGGAAGCCAAGTCGGAGCCGGGCTGGGCCAAGCTGATCGAGCCCTTGGACCAGGGCACGCTCGATACCTACGGACTTCTCAAGACGCTCGAGAAGCTCGACTACACCGGCCCGGTCGCCCTGATGTGCTACGGCATCGGCGGCGACGCCAAGGACCACCTCGCCGGATCCATCGCCGAGTGGCGCCGCCTGCAAGACCGCCTGAGGCATGACGAATAGCGACCGGCTGAAGCGACCACCATGACTCGGGGGCGAGCGATGAACCGCAACGCGATGGTGGGATGCATTCTGGGAACGGCGGTGGGGGATGCGATCGGCCTCCCCTACGAGGGGCTGTCGCGGCGGCGCGGGGCCCGGCTGTTCGGCGAGCCCGACCGGCATCGCCTCCTGCTCGGCCGGGGGATGGTCTCCGACGACACCGAGCACACCTGCATCGTCGCCCAGTCGCTCATCGCCTCGGGAGACGACGTCGATGCGTTCGCCCGCCAGCTCGCCCGAAGGCTCCGGCTTTGGCTTTTGGGCGTGCCGGCGGGCGTGGGATGGGCAACGCTTCGGGCGACGTTGAGGCTTTGCGTTGGCACGCCGCCCGATCGCAGCGGCGTCTTCTCGGCCGGCAATGGCCCGGCGATGCGGAGCGCCGTCTTGGGAGCGGCGATCGACGATCGCGATCTCTTGAGACGTTTCGTCCGGGCGTCGACCCGGATCACGCACACCGATCCGAAGGCCGAATACGGCGCGTTGACCGTGGCCTTGGCTGCCAACATGGCGAGCAAGGGAGTGCCGGTCGAAGGGCTGGAGTTCACGCACGCGGTCCGGGAGATCCTCTCGGACGCATCGGCCGACGAGCTGTTGGCGCTGTTGGACGAGGCGGTCGCCAGCGTGTTGATGGGGCGGTCCACGCCGGAGTTCGCCGCGTCGATCGACCTGGAGAAGGGCGTTTCGGGCTACGTCTACCACACCGTGCCCGTCGTGATCCATGCCTGGCTGAGCCATCCGCACGACTTCCGATCCGCGGTGGTCGACGTGGTCCGCTGCGGGGGCGATACGGATACGACCGGCGCGATCGTCGGCGGGATCGTGGGCGCGGCCGTGGGCAGGGCGGGGATTCCGCCTGAGTGGCTCCGGCGGCTTTGCGAGTGGCCGCGCTCTGTCGGCTGGATGGAGCGGCTGGGGAACCAGCTCTACGAAGCCCGAACGAGCGGCACGACCGCAGCACCGTTGCGCCTGCCGGCCTACGGCCTATTGCCGCGGAACCTCCTCTTCCTACTCGTCGTGCTGCTGCACGGGCTGCGAAGATTGCTGCCGCCGTACTGAAGGCATCCCCGACGTGACTCACGATCGGCCGAAGAATAACTTCCGCATTTGCCCGGTAGCAGCAGTGGGCAAGGGAGTGGCGTCCCACTCCCTCCCCGTTGTCGCGATGGGGTCGGTTCCCCCTATTTACCGGCGTGCCCCTTTCGGGCACCGGGCGACCCCATGAGGATTGCCCGCAAGAGGCCGGGCGGGAGCGACTCGCTCTCACTCGATGCGGCTAGCTGCTCTCATGGTCGGCCGTTCCGTCGTCTCCTCCTCACGGTCCCCCCTTTCGTCGTCCAGGACGACTACTCCGGGAGGGCTGCCGTCCCCAAGGCGGAGGCGTCTGGGGCGATTT
>DATKZH010000297.1:0-2990 GCA_035528065.1 Thermoguttaceae bacterium
TTTCTACGAAAAGGGCAAACAAGCCATCGTCGAATCGGTGAATGACCTCCACATCCGGTTTGACCGCAGTCTGCCCGAATGGAACTACGTCATTTCTCCGGCGTAAACAGTTTAGGACGTTATTAAATCCCGGATCCTTACTGGCTGAAACGCCCGGACTACTCGCCCGAGACGCTCGAGCCGGGCGAGGCGTTCGTCGATGACCGCGGGCTCTACGTACACTTTCAAGGGATCGGCGACCGCCCGGCCGATCCGAGCCGGTACGTGTTGCAGACCTCGTTCTTCGCTCCATGGCAGTTCGCGCCGGGAGTCTCGTTTGTACGCCTGAGCGGCATCCGCTTCACGCTCTTCGGTTCGACGATTGTACAACTGATCGAGAACATCGGCGTTCATCACGTTCAGATCGACAATTGCGGGTTCTCCTGGAACCAATATCGCAGCATCGATCTCGCGGAGACGGGCGAGCAAGGGGCGCTCTACCTGCGCATCTTCAACTGCCGCTTTCACCACATGAATCAAGAGGCGATCCAATCGGCCGCTAACTACTGCCACTATCGCGGCAACGAGTTCTATCATTCGATGGACCCCCGCTGGCGCGTTCGGCGCGACTCGGGAATCGCCGTTCGCGTGATCGGGAACTCGACCGTCGTCGAGTACAACTATATTCACGATTACTTCCCCATCAACGGGGTCGCCATCTCGGCGATCGACCTGGAGGCAGGCAACCCGCTGCCGACCAACCCCAGCCACACGATCGTGCGCTACAACGTGATCGAGAACTCGCGTTCCGATGAGCAGGACGTGCGGGCCATCACTCTGAACATTCCCAAAGACAGCATCCGCAATCGCATTCACCACAACCTGGTTCTCAATCCAGGCACGGGATTGCGAATGGTTGCCCCGAAAACGGAAAACTACATCACACACAACTCGTTTCTCAATGCCAAGCGCGAAGGGATATTCTTCTACGGCATGGACGATCCGTTGGGCGAGTACCTAGATTTCGAGGTGTTCAATTCGGCGCGGTCGCCGGCAAGAAACGTGATTCAGAACAACGTCATCTTCCAGAACAACGGACAGGACTTTACCCACCTCTTCAAATTGACCAAGGGTTACCAGCGGCGGTCCGAGCTGGGCGACAACACGTTTCTCGCCAACCACTGGTCCGACGAAGACCACTCGTTCGGCCGAGAGACTTCCTACGGTAATCCTCGCCTTACCAACGGTTACGAACCGGCTGCCGATTCGCCGCTGGTCGACAGCGGCGCGCCGTTGACGCAAACTGTATCGGCGGGCCGCGGAACCGGCGTGCCGGTGGAAGACAGCCGCTTCTTCACCGACGGCCACGGGATCGCCGAGGGCGATTCGGTTCGAGTCGGAGACAACCAGCCGCAGCGCATCGTCCGCGTGGACCCGGCGACCCACATGCTCCGTTTCGCCGGTCCGTTGCGTTGGGAAAAAGGCGATCCGGTAAGCTTTCCTTGGACCGATCGGGCTCCCGACCGCGGCGCTCTCGAGCGCGGCTTGCCGTGGCCGCATCTCGACTGGCTTCCCGAGAACTGTCCTTTGCATCGGAAACAAGAGACACCATGAAAACGCGACTCCTAACCGCAGTGATCCTCTGCGCTTGCCTGAGGACAATCGTTCGAGGGTCGGAGGCGGAGATCACCGTGCTCCGCGTCGACGGCCAGGTCGGCGAGGGACGTCAAACCGGCGGCGGCGGATTCATCAAGCCGGGACCGTGGCCCGACAGCCGCAACTTCGGCCGTTTCAAGAGCTGGCCGGGCGCCAACGCCGACTTTCGGCTGGGCGACGGCATCTTCACTCGACTCGACGATCTCTCGTACATCTATCTCGGCAAGCTCGCCAGCTCGCTCACGACGCACAAGGCGGAGTGGACCATGGGAGTCTACTACGGTACGGTGTTGCTCTCCGTGGAGAACGTGAAGCACGACGAATTCTTCCGAGTGCAGACCTCCGTTGTTCGAGCAGTGGGGCGCGATTTCGACGCCGTGATCGTCGCCGACCGCATCGAACCGACCAAGGTGTTTCTGCTGCGCGGTGAGGCGACGCTCTATCATCGGCATTTTAGCGACGCCGCTGCCGTCGTGCTGAAAGCCGGTCAGTACGCGACCGTCGGACTTGACCTCTCAGAAGTGAAGGTTCAGGAACCTCCGAACGTCGAGCTCTTAAGCCTTCGAGCAAGAATGCAGTCGTTCAAGGAGAGCGTCCCAAAGACCTCGAACGATTCACGGTAACGGATCGCGAACGCCCGGGTTTGCCGAACCTCGATTTCCACCTCCAGCGGTTCGATCCGGCGTTCTTCAATCGGCTGCGATCTCACATCCGCGCCCATCTTGGCGACAATTGCGTTCACCAATAGAAAAGATGCACTCAGGCTAAAGCCGCATCGCATGAGGAGAGCTATGAATCGAAAACTGATGACGCTATTTGTATTGCTCTTGATGCGAGACGCTTCGGGACAAATCACTGGAGCACTGCGCTAGTCCGGGCAGATTCGGCGGTCACATTCCGGGTGAATGGTGACCCCGGGAAGCAGGCTCGGCATGCCAAGCATGGATCGACGCACGGGAAGCAATGGCTCCACACCCCGGATGGAGCCCGGAAGGGAGCCTGTGCGAGGATCGGCGCAGAGAGACGGCGAGCTGCTCAGTGAGGGACTCGCCGGAGATCCCGTTCGCGCCGCGCGCCGGATGGTGGCGACTGGCAAATGCTTGCGGCGGTGCTGGTAGCTCACCGCCAGCTCGATCCTCGCTCCGGGCTGTCCCTTGACCAGCACCTGAGGCAAGGCACACGGGGCAGGCCGCGGCCAGAGGGCACGAGGCTCGAAGCGAGGACTTTGACTGGCCGGCCGCTGTGGGAAGTAGACTTCATCGGGCGTCCTGCCTCCCAACGTCGTATGCGGCCGATGCTGGTTGTAGCAGGCGGCAAACCAAAGCAACTCCTGCCGGAACGTCTCGGCCCGGAAC
>DATKZH010000298.1:0-2841 GCA_035528065.1 Thermoguttaceae bacterium
CACGGCGCCACGCCACAAACCACTGCAAGTGTCATCGCCCGAGAATGCTTGGATTCGTGTAATTCGTGTAATTCGTGGACTGTTCCTCGGAATGCTCAGTTTGAGTCCGCTACCTGGCCATCGCCTCGAATCGTGCCTGCGCGGGAATCTTGTTCTTCTCGAAAGCCGAGTCCGGGCCGAAGGGCGGCCACTGGAGATCGCCGAACCACGCGGGCCTTTTCTTCAGGTAAAGGCTCTTGGGCAACGTGGCGCCGCCGAGCGATTCGCTCTTCGGCACGCCGTGGTCCCTGTAGTTGTAGTTCCCCCTCAACAGGGTCGTCGCTTTGACATCGAGGTCCAACTCCTGGAATCCGTTTGGCCCCGGGCCTTTGCCCCGTTGGCTCGCGAGATACTTCTTCCAGTCGGCCCAGTAGAGGCCCTTGCTGGGCTGGGCGGTCTTCCCGTTGGACCAGCCGTTTCCCATGTTGGGATAGCCCAGGGAGTAGATGTAGTGCTTCTCGTAGCTGAATCCGACGGGTTCGACCTCATACAGCCAGGCGAAGCCCTTGCGCCCCAGCACGTTGCCGACAAGGGAGTAGAAGCGGGTGAACCGGTTGAGATTCACGCAGATCCAGTACTGATTCGTCTTGGTCGACGTCCCATGAAACCAGTTCCGAAACGCCGTGTCGTGCGACGCGCCGCCATGGTAGCCGTCGCACTGGAATCTCGGCACCACGTTGCCTTCATAGAGGTTGTAGCTGCCATGCGGGCTGTGGTTCGAGTTGAAAGTAGACGCAAGCAGGCCGCCATGGACGTTGACGTCGTCGCAGAAGTTGTAGGCGAAGACGTTGCCGGACGAGGCGTTCACTTCCATGCCCGGGGAGATGACATTGTCCTCAATCAGGCAGAAGGAGCTTATCCCGAACAGCAGACCGCCACCATTGGGCCCGGCGGCGGTCTTGCGCGTCGCAATGTGGCACTGCCGCACCTCGCACTGCGCCGAGCCGTCGACGTTGAAGAGGTAGCGCTCGCCGCGAAGCACTCTCAGATTCTTCGCCCAGCAGCCGTAGCTCGCATTGATGCCGATCAGCCCATGCGGCGACTTGGAATGCAGCCCGTCCACCCTCAGGTCCTCGATCCCCACGAACTCCGAGTAGCGGCCCACGGGCCTCAGCACGGGCGCCAGGCGGGCGGGCAGGTCGAACAGCAGCCCGGGCGAGATCGTGACGGTGGTCGCCGTCTTCTTGACGATGCGGGATATCTGTCTTCGCATATAGTCGAACTTCGCGGTCGCGATGACGGGCAGCTTCGGATCGTCCTTGAGCGAGAGCTGGCAGAGCTGGCCGATCCCCCCGTGAGGGTAGGCCCCCAGCGCTTTCGTGTCGCCGACGGTCAGGACCGTGGCCCCTCGGGCGGGACTGCCCGTGATGTCGAGCTTCAGCCTCTTTGGATACCACCAGTCGCCGCCATCTCCCGGCGTGATGCCGATCACGCTGCCCGACCGCTGATACCCCATGATGATGGTCTTGTCAGGGCCGTCGCCGCGGATCGTGATCCGGCTCTTGCCCCCGTAGACCGAAATCCCGGCATGGACCCGATACGTGCCGGCCGGCAGATAGACGACGTCGTTGTCCTTCGCATCGGCGATCGCCTTCTTGATCGCCGGCTGGGCATCCGTCGCCCCGGTGTTGTCCGCGCTGTAGGGGGCTTTCGTCACGTCGATCCGGTGCGTGCGGTCCGTGGGGATGCCGCCCGGCACGCCCACGGTGACCCCCGGCGTCCAGTCCGCCAGCCGGTCAGCCGGAAGGATCTCGGCGGCCGTCGCGCCACCTGCCCACGGTGCCCGCAAGGCAAGCATCGCCCCCAGCCAGAGCACGCCAACCCACCCAGCCGCCAGCGGACGGCCGCGCCGATCGAGAAAGCGGTACCTGTTCATGTTTCTCCTCTCGTCAAGGATGCGGCCGCCACGGTCGTCGCGCCCGGATGGCCGGGCGAAGCGTGGCTCGCACCCGGTTGTCGGCCCCGTACCTGGGGTCCTCAACGGGGAGTCTGTCGCCCAGGGCCGCAGCCAGGCTGGGAAGATCATACTCCAGCAAGGCACCGTGAGCAACGTTGGCATAGGGGCCCCGCGTCAGCCGAAAGGTCTCCGATGGGCTCGCGCCCACCGTTCCGGCAACATCCTACGTACTTCCCGTCTCGATTCGGCTGTGGGCCGCGTGTGGGCAACAGGACCGTCCGCTCCAGCCGACGCGCGAGCTTCTCCACGAACGCCCGCCTGCCCAGCCGCCGACCGCCCCATCGCGCCGCGTCACGCCGGCCTCCCGGAGCCTCGGCGAGGGCAGGGGGTGCGGGTACCCCGGCGCCACCCCTCGCGCCGGCCGTGCCATGGCATCCTCCTGCGACATCCGAACTAGCGTGCCAAGAGTTTGGCATGCCGTCCCCGGAACCGGCGTGACTATTGCCCAGTCTCGGCAGGGGACCGTTCTTTCGAGTGGCTATTTCCTCAGGGCCTTCTGGATTTCCGTTTTTCGCGCCTGAAGCGCCACCAGCCTCTTGTTCAGGTCGGCCATTTCCTTCTTGATCTTGCGCAGCTCGGTCTGGTCCTTGGCGCTGGACAAGCGGTCCGGGCCGAGCTGCTCGGCGATGTACTGCTCAAGCTGGCTCCGCAGGACCCTAAGATAGGGATTGCCCCAGACCGCCCCTTGGCGGTACTCGAGTTTGCCGGCGCGAATGCCCTTGACGATGAAGTCCCGGCCCACGCCGTATTCCTTCTTCGCCGTCACGTCGCTGAGCGTCGCCCCCTTGCGGTTCCACTCGCCGTATTCCGCCATGTCGGACCTCACTGATCAGGACATTTGATTT
>DATKZH010000299.1:0-10496 GCA_035528065.1 Thermoguttaceae bacterium
TCCGATCCGGTTCGACAAGCTCTTGCCCGACTGGAACTATACCGTCGTCCCAACCGACTACTGAATTCCGGAAAGTTATTTATCGGCCGCCCCTTACGGACCGTTTGCCTTGTTCGGGGATTCGGCGCGTCGGAATTCATCACGCCGCGTGTCGATGAGAGAGAGAAGTTGTGTTACCACTTGCTCATAGTAGTCAGCGAGAGCGACGGGCACTTGCTGTTCGGCTGCCCGGCGTGCATCCCGATACATTCCGCGCACTTCATCGAGAATTTGTGCGACAGCCTCAGGTAAGTGCCCCCTGCGTCTCAACCGCGAAGCAAGCGCTCTGAATCTTGTGGGTGCTTGTGCGCCCCTTTCCGCGGTTGTGTACAGGTCCGCAAGAGCGTCATGTACGTCTTGCCACTTATTGAGGATACGTTCTTTCGGAGAGATAAGCGAGAGGGCGTCGGGCTTCTCGGGCACTTCTCCCGCTTCGCGCACTCGACGCATCAATGTATCGAGGATCTGGACTCTCGCTTTCATCTTGATTCCGAATCCCTCGAACCACTCGACTCTCGCGAGGAAATGCACAAGCGGTCGTTGGAAGAGCATCGCCAAAATCAACACAGCGGAGGGCCACGCCAATGCGTCGACGATGTCAGACGCAAACCTTGTGCCAATGGCGCTCCCTGATAGGGATGTGCCGATACAAATCCCCATGAGCAATCCGACTACGAGAATCAAGATTCCCGCAACGATTTCCAGGACCAACCGGGTATAGCCCGGTCCGTGAGATTCATCGTCCGTAGCCACAGCATTTATCCCCCGTGTCGCAAACTCGCGTGCGTGGTTTCAGTGTAGCACGACAGAGCTGCGGCCGCAACCTTTCGAACAGGAAGTGTTGCACAAGTAGCTGCCGTGCATCTTCTGTGTGTCACCCGACATCCCCCAACTCCAGCGCCTTCCCATACCTCCTCAGTACCTGCCCCCGCAGCGCCGCGTGCTCGGGCTGGGAGAGCCCCGGGTCGGCGGTGACGAGGTGTTGGGCGTCGGTGCGGGCTTCTTGGAGGAGGGCGTGGTCGCGGAGGAGGTCGGCGATGCGGAAGGGGGGGAGGCCGTGTTGGCGGGTGCCGAAGAGGTCGCCGGGGCCGCGGAGCTGGAAGTCGATTTCGGCCAGCCGGAAGCCGTCGGTAGTTTTTTGGAAGGCGTCGAGGCGTCTTTGGGCTTCGTCGGTTTGGGCGTTCGAGAAGACGGCGCAGAAGCCGGGGAACTTGCCGCGGCTGATGCGGCCGCGGAGCTGGTGGAGTTGGGCTAGGCCGAACCGCTCGCCGCTCTCGATGGTCATCAGCGTGGCATTGGGCACGTCGACGCCCACCTCGATGACCGACGTCGAGACGAGCACCTGGATCTCGCCCCGGCGGAAGTCGTCCATCACGGCGTCCTTCTCGTCCGGGCCCATGCGGCCGTGGATCAGGCCGAGCCGGAAGGCTTCCAACGGCCCGTTGGCCAGGGCCTCGTAGGCCTCTTCGAGACTGGCCGCCTGGACGCGATCGGAGCCTTCGACCAGGGGCGTCACGACGTAGCCCTGCCGGCCTTCGCGGAGCTTGCGGCCGAAGAACTCCCACCACCGGTCGCGCTTCGATTCGTCGGTGAGGTACGTGTTGACCTTCTGCCGGCCGGGCGGGCTGTCGGCGAGCGTGGAGACGTCGAGGTCGCCGAACAGCGTCATGGTGACCGAGCGGGGGATGGGCGTCGCGGTCATCACCAGGTAGTGCGGGTCCGGGCCGGAGTGTTTCAGTATCGCCCGCTGACGCACGCCGAACTTGTGCTGCTCGTCGATCACGACCAGGCCGAGTTGGGGGAAGCGGACATCGTCCTGGATCACCGCCTGAGTGCCCACGACCAGGTCGATCTGGCCCCCGGCGGTGCCCAGGAGGAGCTTGTCACGCTCACGCGTGGAGAGGCCGCCGATCAGCTTCGCCCGGCGGACCTTGCTCTGGAAGAGGAGCCGGTCGAGCGTGAGGGCGTGTTGCCGGGCGAGCACTTCGGTGGGGGCCATCATCACGGCCTGATGCCCGTGGGCCACCGCGAGCAGCATGGCGTAGACGGCGACGACGGTCTTGCCGCTCCCCACGTCGCCCTGGAGGAGCCGGTTCATCGGCTCGGGCCGGGCCATGTCGGCGGCGATCTGGGCGATCGCCTGCTCCTGGCCGGCGGTCAACTCGAAGGGGAAGAGGTGGCGGATGCGGGCGTCGATCTTGGCCGTCGCCTCCAGGCACGGGGCCTGGCGCAGATGCTGCTGCTGGTGCCGCTTGATCGCCAGGGCGAGCTGGAGGATGAAAAGCTCCTGGTAGACGAACCGTCGCCGGGCACGCGCGAGGCTCTCGGTGTCGCTGGGGAAATGGATCTCGGGCAGCGCCCGGCGGATCGGCCACAGGTCGTGGTCTTCAAGGTACGCCGCCGGGAAGACCTCGTCGAGAAGGCCCGCGTACGCGTCGAGGCACTCGCGCACGACGCGGCGGATTTCCCACTGCTGCAAGCCTTCGGTGAGGGGATAGACGGGCAGGATTCGGCCGGCCGGCTCGTCCTCGCCTTCGCCCAGGGGGGTGACGCGAGGGTGGTGCATTTCCCAGACCAGGCCGTCCCGCTTGGGCTTGCCGGAGAGCATCACCTTCTCGCCGTAGGCGAACTTGTCCTGCATGAAGGGCTGATTGAACCAGACCGCCCGGAGGTAGTCGCCGTCGGAGCGGATCAGCACGCCGAGCACGCATCGACCGGTGCCCGTGTTGCGGAGCTCGATTTCCTCGACCACGCCGCAGACGGTCTGGAGGGCCCCCTCCTCCAGGTCGGGGATCGGGCGGCGGTCGGTGAGGTCTTCGTAGTCGCGGGGGAAGAAGAAGAGGACATCGCGGGCGGCGCGGAGGCCGAGCCGGTCGAGCAGCTCCGCCCGACGCTCCCCGACCCCTTTGACGTCCTGGACCGGGGTGGCCAGCAGCTCGGCGGCGGTTTTTTCAGGCCCGCTCATTCCGGCATTTTACCGGAATGGGAGGGGAGGCGGGAGGGTCGAGGGGGTGCCATTGCCTCGCGGAAGCCGTTTGGCATGGGACGCTCCAGCAGAAGCACTGCTTCTGCGAAGCAGTGGCACACGGCGTGAAGTGCCACGAGACGAAGGCGAGAAGTCCGGCCCGACGTCATCCACCGGTCGCCTACAGATACTTCTGATAGGCCGCCACGGCGAGCGTGTCGCAGCGTTCGTTTTCGGGGTGGCCGGCGTGGCCGCGGACGTGGGTGAACTTGACGGGGTGTTTGGCGAGCAGCGCGTCGAGTCGTCGCCAGAGGTCTTCGTTCTTGATTTCCTTGAAGCGTTTGCCTTCGCGGCGGCGCCAGCCGTTGGCCTTCCACTTGGGGAGCCATTCGGAGAGCCCCTTGCCGACGTAGACGCTGTCGGTGAAGAGCTCGACGCGGGTGGGGCGTTTCAGGGCCTCGAGTCCGCGGATCACGGCCATAAGCTCCATGCGGTTGTTGGTCGTCTCGCGTTCGGCCCCGGACCGCTGGAGCTCCTTTCCGGAGGCGGGGTGCCGGAGGATGAAGGCCCAGCCGCCCGGTCCGGGGTTGCCGCTACAGCCGCCGTCGGTGAACAGTTGGACTTCGGGGGCGTCGCCGGGGGGCAGGGTCATGCGCGGCTTGTGGGAAGGATGGGAGTGGAATTTGAGGAAGGTTGCCTGGCTCGCAGTGCCCCGATTCGTCGGTTTGGTTTCGAGAGTGCCGACCGGATGAAGGCGGTCACGACAAGCCTGTACGACGAGGCTTGCGAGCGCAGCTCGGCCTAGGGGTCTTCGTTGGAGTCTGCTTGTTGGGTGCCGGCGGAGACGGGCTCGTGCAGGGTCTCGCGCCGGGAATCGAGTCGCGGTCGGACGAACTCCTCCAGGCCGACCATCAGCGGCGAGTCGAGCCGGGGCTGTTGTTCGAGCGTCCACGGCAGCGAGACGCAGAACGTGCTTCCCGTGCCCAGCGAGCTCTCGACGGAGACCTCGCCCCCCAGGAGCTTGCACAGCTCCTTGACGATCGAGAGCCCCAGCCCGGTGCCCGAGTACTCCCGAGTGATCGCGTCGCCGCCGGGCATGGCGGTGCTTCCCTGGCGGAACTTCTCGAAGATGGTCTGCTGGTCCTCTTCGGCGATGCCCACGCCGGTGTCGGTCACCTTGAGCACGAACTGCTTCTGCGGGTTCCGTTCGGCCGTCACCCGGACGCGCCCGCCCTCCGGGGTGAACTTGATCGCGTTGGAGAGGAGGTTGTTGAGGATCTGATGCACGCGGCCCTGGTCCTGGTGCATGGGGGGCAGGCCGGGCTGGATTTCGGTTTCCAGGTCGATGTTCTTTCTCTCGGTGAGCGGTCGGGCCATGTCGCACTGGGTGGCGATCACCTGGGCGACGTCGAAGTCGGCGAGCCGGACCTCCATCTTGCCGCTCTCGATCTTGGCCAGATCGAGGATGTTGTTGATCATCTCCAACAGCAGCCGGCCCGACTTCTGGATGTTCCCGACGTAGCGTGTCTGTTTCTCGTCCAACGACTCGGCGGAAGCCAGCACGTCGCTGAACCCCAGGATGCTGTTGAGCGGCGTGCGGAGCTCGTGGCTCATGGTGGCCATGAAGTCGCTCTTGACACGGTTCATCTCGTACAACTGCATGTTGACCTGGGCCAGCTCGTCGACCTTGCCGTCGAGCTTGACGTTCGCCCGACGCAGCTCGTCCTGGATCGAGACCAGGTGACGGAGCATCCGGTTGAAGGCGACCGCCAGGCCCTCGAACTCGTCGCCCGTGTGCAGCTCCGCCCGCATCGACGTGTTGCCGTGGCGGATCGCGTCGCTCACGTCCCGCAGATGCCGAAGCGGCTTGACGATCACGTATCGGATGGTGACGTAGAAGGCGACCATCGCCAAGAAGGCGGTGATGATGGTCACGGCCAATAGCGCGCTCCAGTAGAAACTGACGGCGGCCTGGGCCGGGGGATTGGTGATACTCACCTTGACGACGGCCATCAGGTCGCCCTCGGCGAACGGCCCTGGGCCTAGCCCCATCCCCGTCGGGTTGAACACCGGCAAGCCGCTCGACCGCCGAGGGTGGCACACGCCCAAACAGATGCGTTGCGCCCGAATTGTCTGGTAGTACTGGTACTCGTTGTCGGATACGACCCGTTCGTCATACTCGATTTCCGTCCCCTCGGGGGACTCCTCTTCCTCTCCCTCGGGGGGATCCTCCGGGCGGGCGCGGAGGTATCTCTTGAGCAGGTCGCGCTCGAACGGATCCTTGAGCTCGTCGTCGGGGCCGATGAACGTCGCGTTGTAGTCGTCCTCTTTCAGCTTCTCGGAGAAGAACCGGATCATGACGCCGAAGTCGGTCCCCATGGTCCGCTCTTCTGGCGACAGCTTCTCAAGCCCCTGCCAGTGCGTGAGCAGCATCACCTGATCGGCCAGAAGCCGACCCGTGGTTGTGTTCTGCTTGTTGACGATCCGCTCCGTGACCTGCCAATACAGGAAGAAGCTGAAGCTGACCACCAACAGCAGGCAGGCACCGAACAGCGCCAGGCACTTCAGCTCCAGGCTGGTCTGGCCGAGGGCGCGATTGAACGAGCGACGGGCCATCTCATCGATCCCGTGGTGGCTGGTGCGCGGGCGTCCGGCGTCTTCTCTTGGGGAATGGGGCTTCCGTTGCTCGCCCTTTGCACCCTGGCGATGCCGATCGAGCCCATGCCCAAGATTACCCCAACTCCCACATTCTACGGAATTTGCCGCGTCGCCGCCAGGCGGAAAAGGGGGACGCGAGGGGCACGGGCGAAGCCGCAAACGGCGTTTCGGCCCCGACGGCCCGCTACCTGTATTACCTACCGACCATTGCCTACGGCCTGCCTGCTACTCACGCCGGCGACCACTCCGGGGACGGCTGCCGGAGGATCTCCGGCGCAACGCCTTGCTGGAGTTTGGCGACCGCCTGTTCGGCGGCCTGCACGCCGGCGGCGTCGGGGTGGACTTCCAGCGAGAGTTCGAACGAGCGCGACTCGCCCGGCGCCAGCACGGCCACGCGGCCTCGCTCTTTCTCGAACGATTTCGCGTTGGGGAAGTTGATCGCCGGCTCCAGGCCGGTCACGTATCCGTCGACCGCTGCCTGGCGGTTCTTCCAAAGGGTGAAGTAGGGCAATTGGCTCTTGTTGAACCGGAGGGTGACGCCCCGGTTGCCGGCCGCGTCGCGCAGCGTCGCCTGGGTCGCTCCCGCCGCATCGGCGGCCAGGTCGAAGAAGAAGACGGCCTCGGGCGCACCGGGGGTCTCCGGGCCGTACGTGTCCCACTGGTCGAGATTGCCCGCGCCGGCCGCGTCCCGCGGGGCCATTTTCCGGACCGGCAGCACCACCTTCGAGCCCGGGTCCACCAGCGGCAGCCCGAAGTTCGTGTGATAGAGCAGCTCCAGCTCCCCCGGCTCGGCCGAGATATTGGTGATCGTATCGGTGATGGTCATGCCCGGCCGGCCCGGCCGGGTCGTGTAGGTCGTGGTCATCCGCAGCTTGTTGAAGAAGAGCCTCGCTTCGTCGACCACGCCGGTGACGCTGATCTCGCCCGAGTCGCGGTCGACGCTCACCTCGACCTTGTGGGCCGGGACGTTGGCGATCTTGCCGTGCAGCCCGTAGCGGACCGTGCCGTTGTCGTTGAAGACGGGCGCCCCGTTGCTCTCCAGCCCGCAACGGACCAGCAGTTCGTCGAACCCGTCGAGCCAACCCAAGCCGCTCGCCTCCGAGAGGCGGACAAACGCCGGGTGGACGGGCCCCTTGACCGGCGACTGCCAGCCGAGGCGAAGATCGCCCAGCCGGGCCTCCCAGACCCCCATTCCGCGGGTCGGCACCACGGTGAAGCGGAAAGTCCCGTTGTCCACCTCGATTACGTCCACGCCGTCGCGGAGCCCGCCGCGAAGCCTCCGTTTGGTCACGGAACACCCCTCCGGCATCCCCGGCACGTCGCCGGGCGAGATGGTGAGGT
Organism: Thermoguttaceae bacterium; assembly: GCA_035528065.1. Classification (GTDB taxonomy): domain Bacteria; phylum Planctomycetota; class Planctomycetia; order Pirellulales; family Thermoguttaceae; genus DATKZH01. The sequence goes on from DATKZH010000299.1 coordinate 7,004, forward strand.
CGTCCACGTAAACGTCCTGATCGACATCGGTCAGCATCCAGCTCTTTGCGGCCATGGTGGAGGTCTCCCATTCAACTGAAGGCTCGCGCTGGACGCCCAATGTACGCCAAGCCGCCCTTTCGTGCCAGCAGCCGGCGCGACCGCACGTTCCCTTGCGGGCGAGGACAATATATCGCTTAGTTTGCGCTAACTATCCATGCTTCCCCGTCTTCGTATCTTCGCGACTTCCGACCACTCAACGGCTCATGTCGCCCGGTGCGCTCACTAGGCCCCGCGAACGCTCTCGGTTGCCGTACGACGACCTCTGCGGTTGCCGTACTGTTCGCCCGGACTGCTTGACGGGACCGTTGGGCAGCCGGTAGAAAGTGGGTTTCGGGGTAAACTGCGGGAGGACGCGGGTGCTTCAGTATCCCCACGCACGAGGGGTATCATAAACGCTGCTTAGGTCACTTTCAACGGTTCAACACGCGGGCGACCTCCAGGGGTGACCGGCCGAATGGCCGCGTCGACCTTGGCGGGCGCCCCCGTGGCCACAGATCTTAGGAGTAAACCGACTATGTGTGCTTCAGAAATCGTGAAGAAGGACAACGTCGCGGCGATCCTCGACAAGGCGATGGACGCCGGCGAAGGCCTCCTGCGGCTCGCCCCCGACTGGGTTCCCCGCAACTTCCTCCACCCGGGCAAGCGGATCAAGCTGGCCCCGACCGACTGGTACGCCCTGGGAACGCACCGCGGGGGGATCGACGAGCGGTGGTTCGCCAGCACGACCGAGGCGGCCAACGAAGGCCGGGCGTGGGACGAGGGGCTGAGTTGGTGCGTGTTCGAGGGCAAGCGGTTCCTCTTGCGCGACGTCGTCGAGGAAGGGCAGGGACGGATCGTCGGCCAGGCGATCTGGGACGAGTATACGCGGTGGCCCGTCTACTCGAAGTTCTTCGACAACATGGGCCCCATTCCGCATCACATGCACCAGACCCATCAGTCGGCCGCTCTGACCGGCCAGCAGGGCAAGCCGGAGTGCTACTACTTCCCGCCCCAACTGAACGCCGCGGAGAACCATTTTGATTACACGTTCATGGGCCTGGAGCCGGGCACGACGAAGGACGACGTGATCAAGTGTCTCGAAGACTGGGACAAGGGCGATAACGGCATCCTCGACCTCTCCAAGGCCTACCGGCTCAAGGCGGGCACCGGCTGGATGATCCCCGCCGGGGTGCTCCACGCCCCCGGCTCGATGTGCACCTACGAGCCGCAGTGGGGCAGCGACGTCTTCGGCATGTACCAGTCGCTGGTCGAGGGACGCGAGGTGCCCTGGAGCCTCCTGGTCAAGGACGTGCCTGAGGACAAGCACCGGGACCTCGAGTTCATCGTCGAGCAGCTCGCCTGGAAAAAGAACGTCGACCCCCAATTCAAACAGAGCAACTACGTCGAGCCGATCGTCGACGAGGCGTGCTCCGGCGACGGCTACACCGACCGGTGGATCGACTACGGCGGGTTCGACGGCCAGCAGCTCGTCTCGGCCAAGGAGCTGACGATCGAGCCCGGCGCGAAGTGTACGCTCAATGACCCCGGGGCCAGCGGCTGGATCACGGTCCAGGGCTCGGGCCGGATGGGTAAGCTCCCGCTTCAAACGCCCGTCATGATCCACTTCGGCGAGGAGCCCTGGGATGAGGTGTACATCACCGCCGAGGCGGCCGCCGCGGGCGTCGAGATCGAGAACACGGGCGGCGAGCCCCTCGTTGGCCTGCGCTACTTCGGGCCCAACGTCCACGACGAGACGCCGCAGATCGGGGATCATCGGAAGTAGTAGTCCCAAAGCCGCTCCTCCAGCCGAGGCGGGGGCACCTCCATGAAGACTGCCACCGATGAGAACCGCTCCTCCGAGTCGGAATACGTCGTCCTGTACGGCGTTTCGTGGGAGACGTACGAGGGTATTCTCGATGCGCTGGGGGAGTATCACCTGCGTCACACTTACGACGAAGGCACGCTGGAAATGCGGCGCCTCCTATACGGCGTGACGTGGGAGGATTACCTGAAGCTCCTGGACGCGACGCCCGAATTCTCCTTGCCCCATACCTTCGACGAAGGGACGCTGGAGATGATGAGCCCTCGCAAGGACCACGACTGGGTGGCAAAGCTGATCGCTCGAATGATCGAAGCGTTCGCGTTGGCCGTGGATCTTCCGATTCAGAGCATCGGATCCACGACGTTGCGGGCGGCGAAGGGCGGGCGCGGCCTCCAGCCCGACGAGACCTACTACCTGGCGAACGAACCGCGCGTCCGATGCAAGGACACCTACGAACCCGGGAAGGATCCGCCGCCCGATCTGGCGATCGAGGTCGACGTGACGAGCAGTTCGGTGCCGCGGATGCCGGTGTTCGCAAAGATCGGCGTGCCCGAGATTTGGCGGATCGAGCGCGGCCGCGTGCGGTTCTACCGGCTGAAGTCCAAGACCAAGTATGAAACGATCGAGCGCAGCGTCGCCTTTCCTTTCCTGAAGCCGGCCGACCTGATGCGGTTCGTGAAGCGACGTGCCGAAATCGGCGAGAACGGCGCTGTCCGCGGGTTCGTCGAGTGGGCGAAGAAAGCGAGGCTGCGGAAGTCCAAGTGACGGCGCCGGCGCCGAGGTCCACTGTGCGGCATGCGTCGCAGCGCAAACTGCTGTAGGGATTTATAGCCATGGCTCGACCAGTTGTCGCGGAGGAAGAGATCGTCGCCTTCTGTCGCCGGCACCACATCCGCAAGCTGGCGTTGTACGGTTCCGTCTTGCGCGAGGATTTCGGGCCGCACAGCGACGTCGACGTCCTCGTGGAGTTCGAGCCGGGGCATGCGGTCGGTTTTGAAATCCTGGACATGGAGGAGGAGCTGTCGCGGCTCTTCGGCGGACACAAGGCGGATATCGTGCAAGAGAAGTACCTGAACCGCTGGTTACGGGGGCGCGTGCTGGCCAGCGCCGAGGTGCAGTATGCAGAAGGATGACAGTATGGGCAAGCATGGCGGCGTGGGGAAGCATGAGATGGTTTACGTCGGCCACGGGGCTCCCCTCTCCCGCTTGCGGGAGAGGGGTTGGGGGTGAGGGTGGTTTGGAGTGGGAGACGGCCTGCGATGCCCGAGAAGCCCCAACGAAAACACCCCATGATGACCGATCGCGCCCGAGCGCTTCGACGACGGTCCACTCCGCCCGAGGGGATCCTATGGTCGATCCTCCGTGGCCGGCGCCTTGCAGGCCTCAAGTTCCGGCGGCAGGAACCGATCGGACCGTACATCGTCGACTTCTGCTGCCGCGAACTGAAGCTGATTGTGGAACTCGACGGAATGAGTCACGATGACAAACAGGTGCGCGATGAAGTCCGCGAACAGTGGTTGCGCGAGCAAGGATACCGGGTCTTTCGCGTGACGAACTGGGACGTGAACGAGGACCTGGAGGCCGTCGCGCGGGGAATCGCGCGCGAGGCCGGCGTGCCATACGACGCTTGAGCGCTCTTGCTCCCCTCTC
>DATKZH010000300.1:0-7273 GCA_035528065.1 Thermoguttaceae bacterium
TTTCTACGAAAAGGGCAAACAAGCCATCGTCGAATCGGTGAATGACCTCCACATCCGGTTTGACCGCAGTCTGCCCGAATGGAACTACGTCATTTCTCCGGCGTAAACAGTTTAGGACGTTATTAAATCCCGGATCCTTACGAACTTCCGACGGATAGGGATCCATGGTCTCCTCCTGTACCACGAGATTGGCAACGACTCTCCCTATCAGTCTAACCCTTTTGCGAAAACCGGAAAGTTATTCCTCGGCCGGCCCTAAGTGCCATTGAGCCGTGAGCTTTCAGCAATCAGCAATCAGCCCTCCAGCGCCACTCGCTTCCCAAGCGATCCAGGCTGAAAGCCTGATTGCTGATGGCCTACAGTCTGACTTATACCATGCGGCCAAGGCGACCGCCATCGCACGACGGGCAAGTTGAAGCCGGCCGCGACTCCCGCTAGAATCACCATGCCCGATTCGTTTGTTGTGCGGGTCGAAGGCAAAGGCCGATTCTTACGGCGGATTCGGCGTGAAAGGAGCCCGCGACGTGGAGTTTCGAGGATTCGAGCCGACGGTCTTCCAGTTCCTCGAAGAGCTGACCGACAACAACAACCGGCCGTGGTTCCAGGAGAACAAGCGGCGGTACGAGCGCGACGTGCTGGAGCCTAGCCTGGCCTTCATTCGCGCCTTCGAGCCGCGGCTGAAGCGGATCTCCAAGTTCTTCGTGGCGAGCGACCGGCGGATCGGCGGATCGCTGATGCGGGTGTACCGGGACACACGGTTCTCCAAGGACAAGACGCCCTACAAGACCAACGTCGGGATCCAGTTCCGGCACGAGCTTGGCCGCGACGTGCACGCCCCCGGGTTCTACGTCCACATTGCCCCGGACGAGTGCTTCCTGGCGGTGGGCGTGTGGCGACCGGACCGCGCGTCGCTCGGCCGGATCCGGCAGGCGATCGTCGACGAGGACGCCCGTTGGCGACGGGCAACGCGCGACAGGGAGTTTCGCAAACACTTCGAGCTCGACGGCGGCCGTCTGAAACGCGCGCCCCGCGGCCTCCCGGCGGATCATCCGCTGATCGAGGATCTGAAACGGACGGACTTCGTGGCCCTTGGCGAGCTCGGCGAGCAAGACGTGCTCGACGAAGGGTTTGCGGGCCATGTGGCGACGTCGTTCGCCGCCGGCCGCCCATTCATGCGGTTTCTATGCCAAGCCCTCAAGGTGCCCTTCTGAGGCGATCGGGCCGTCACAAACTCCGCGGCCATCCGCTGCCGTCTGCCCTCCAACGCAAGAGACGCCGCAGGAACGCGAACCCACTTCAAGGGGACAGCCGACCGCGGAAAACAGGACGCCGGGGCGACGCTCAAGGTTCTTCCGGCGGATCCGCGACCCCTCCGATCTGCCCGCGGCGGGAGAATCTTGTTGCGCCAGTACGCTGCGCTTCTTCGACCGCCTCCGGAGCGCCCCGTCGCGTCTCTGGCGTGTTGTCGCCACGCTCAGCCTGTCGCTATGTGTCGACGGGGCTGGGAGTTCCGCCGGGAATCGGCGCGGGGGCACGCTTCAGGCCATTCGGAAATTACACACCTATTACACAAGTAGTACATAGTCGTGACGAGCTTGGACACGATACGCCGTATGATAATGCAGCGACTTGTCGTCACCGCGAACGATCCTCTTGCGGCCCAGACCTGTGGTCTCAGGTGGATCTTCGAGAACTGCTGTAAGGACCTTTCTGCTTCCTTGCGATCTATCAAGGTGCCGAAAGACCGACCAGGCGCCTTGTTGCGCAGCACGCGGATCGGTTTTCGGTCCAACACCGGGGCTTTGGCTTCCCCCAAAGCTAGATGGAAAGAGACGCAGAGTCACCACTGTCCAAGGGAATCCCGACCATGCTAACTCTCAGAGAGCCTGTTGATACCCAGCCCGTTGTTCCCCAGCCTCGCACGATCCATCCGTTGGGGTCCCGGGCCAATGTGTTGTTGACGAGCGTGTTCGGGCCCTACGCCCGGGACGACGAGTACGGCAGCCGGGCACTCAACCCGATGGAGTTGTATCACAACCAGGTGACCCGCGTTCAGGGGCCGTTCTCCCTGCGGATGTTCCATCGCTCGTGGGGCCTGATGCTCATCCAGGCCAACATCCAGGCGCCCTGCACGGTTTTGGACTTCCCCAGCCTGGATCGCTTCATCGAAGAAATCCGCAACAACCGATACGACGTCGTGGGGATCAGCGGCATCACCCCCAACTTGTTCAAGGTCAAGAAGATGTGCGAGTTGGTGCGCCGATACCAGCCGGACGCAACGATCGTCGTGGGCGGCCATGTCGCCAACATACCCGACCTCGATGAGCGAATCGACGCGGACGAGATCGTCAAAGGGGAAGGCGTACGCTGGTTCCGCGGTTTCCTTGGCGAAGCCGAGGATCAACCCATCCGGCATCCGCTCATCAACTCGGGTATCGGCACGCGGAGCATGGGCATTACTCCCAAGGAGAATCCGGGCTCCGTGGCGGCCGCGCTCATCCCGTCGGTCGGCTGCCCCATGGGGTGCAACTTCTGCTCCACCTCGGCCATGTTCGGAGGCAAAGGGAAATTCGTCAACTTCTACGAGACCGGGGACGAGCTGTTCGACGTCATGTGCCGGATCGAGAGCGCGATGCAGGTCAAGTCCTTCTTCGTGATGGACGAGAACTTCCTTCTGCATCGGGCGCGGGCGCTGCGCCTGCTGGAGCTGATGGAGCGAAACGACAAGTCCTGGGTCCTCAACGTCTTCAGCTCCGCCAACGTGCTTCGTTCCTATTCCATGGAACAACTCGTCTCGATGGGGATCTCCTGGGTCTGGATGGGACTGGAAGGCAAAGACAGCCAATACGGCAAACTCCACGGGACCGACGCCTTCGCCCTGGTCAGCGAGTTCCAGTCGCACGGAATCCGCGTGTTGGGGTCGACGATCATCGGGCTGGAAGATCACACTCCGCAGAATATCGACGAGGTGATCGACTACGCCGTCCGGTACGATACCGACTTCCACCAGTTCATGCTCTACACCCCCATTCCCGGCACGCCGCTCCACGCCGAATTGTCGGCTCAAGGACGGATGAAGGACGAGAGCGAGTACCACGTGGGCGACATCCACGGGCAGCTAGTCTTCAACTACCGGCACGCTCACATTCGCGACGGCCTGGAAGGCGAGATGATGGTGCGGGCATTCCAGCGCGATTTCGAGGTCAACGGCCCCAGCATTGCGCGGATCGTCCGCACCACCCTGGCCGGCTGGAAACGGTACAAGAACCACCCGGACCCGCGAATCCGCCGTCGCTTCGCCTGGGAGGCCCAGGAATTGCCCACCACGTTCTCCGCGGTCATCTGGGCCATGAAACGGTACTATCGCAAGAATCCGCCCATTCGGGCGAAGATGTCCCGGATCCTGGACGACCTGTATCGGGAGTTCGGATGGAAGTCGCGCGCCAGTGCGGCGTGCGGCGGGCCCTACGTGCTGCGGAAGACCCGGCAAGAGGAAAAGCGGCTCGCCCAGGGCTGGGTCTATGAACCGCCCACCTTCTACGAGAGAAACGAGTTCGTAGAGGCCCCGGTCGCGAAAGATGCGCCGCAAGCCGCCCTTTGCTGCCACTGAGGTGAAGGGGCCGCGCCGGCTCCCTCGAAGCCCGCTGGACTCGTGGTGCCACGTCTGGTTTGTCAAGCGGGACTTGTTCGAGGCTACCTGCGATTTCTCCACGTGAGCCCTGGGTCCCGGCCCGAGCGAGCGAGCGGCTCTTCGGAAAGGAACCCCTTGTCATCAAACGACTTGCGGCGCTCTTGCCTAGTTTGACAGCCCGGGTCTTCGGCGGCTCTGCGGGTCGGCCGAGCACCCGACTCGCCCCACGACTGTCATAAATGGTTGCCTGCCAACAGCTTAGTTCGCAGACAGCCTCTGAGTCACCCCCGGCAAACCCGAAGGTAAGCCGCGTGGGATTCGCTGACATTCCGCTGGCGAAATAGCCCTTGCCATTCCTGTTTTTGCAGCTACAATAGTCGTAGGTGCAGATTCTGCACGTGCAGAATATGAATGTCGGAAGAGGGGAAAACCAACCAGACTGGAGCCCAAAATGCGCAGAGTCATCATCACTCGTCAGGATTTTCTTCAGGATCGTCAAGGCAGGACATTCGCTGACGTGGTGAATGATCCCGAGCAACCTTTCGACGCTGTACTCGACTTCTTCAATAGTGAAGACCGACAGCGCCGCATGGAGGAATCCGAGCTTCATCATGACAGAGCCCCATTGGCAGGGGTTGTGCGAGAGCTCGAGTCTCAACCCTCCATCGATGACTTTCTCTCCTCAAAACACCCACGTCGCACGAAGCGGTTGCGACAGGCGGTTGGGGTCATGGTTCGTATGATTATGGATCGTCTTGAATGGAAAAAGACAGGCAAGAAAGGCTCTTTGGGCGTTCGAGCGACGGTCCTCCCGCGGACGGCAACACCGGGGGCGTACCACAACACGGGTGGACTCGCATTTTGGTTCCTCCGTGCAGAGCGGTATGAGCCTCATGACGGAATGCGATTTCGATCAGTGAGAGAGCGTGCCCGGAAGCTCAAGTCCGCACCTCCCCAGCAATCGCCTGCCGCAATCTGAGGCAGGGGCTGCCGCCTGTCCGGGGTGAGGCACTCACCGTTTGGAAGGTAGGAGGAAACACGATGAAAATCGCTTTCAGCGCACGAGGGCCTGCCTTGAGCAGCGAGCTTGATCCGCGCTTCGGCCGAGCGAGCTATTTCGTTGTGGCGGACACGGACTCAGGGGAACTGTCGGCCCACGATAACTGGCAGAACGCGCGGGCGGCCCACGGTGCTGATGCCCAGGCTGCCCGGGACCTCGTCAAGCTTGGCGTGGAAGGCGTGATTACAGGCAACGTCAGACCGAATGCGGCGAGCGTCCTCCAGGCCGGAAACGTCAAGGTCTACAAGCAGACCTGGGGAACCGTGCGGGATGCGACCGGGCAGTTCAAGTCGGGGCGGGTAAAGGAGCTTGCCGGCCCCGGCAATCCAGGGCCGTGACCGGGAATACTCCTGTGATGTGAGGCAAGGTTCTGAGACGCAGACGGCCGTTGTCTGCCCCGAGGATCAGTACCGACTACGAGATGAACGATCCGGTGACCACCTCTCGATTCGGAGCAAAACAATGGACACGTTTCGTGTGTGGATACATCCCATGGGCGGCACGTGCCAGGTGCGAGTGGATGGCATTGAGAACACCAAATGGCTTATCCATCGCCTCGGCCAATTCTTCGTTTTCAAGACCGCGGAGCCGGTGAAAGAGGACGAAGGTTCCTCTTGTTGCAGCTTCCGTGTGGCGGACAGTTCCCAAATCTCCCGCCACAGGTTCGAGAGACTGCTGGGTGCCATCCCGGAGGTGAAGTTGGTGTTGGAGCTGGCATGAGAAGAAGGCTCGGAGAAGCAGTTGAGCGACGAGGCACGACCACATCATCGACTGAGGTGAGATCGCCATCGTTCCTCTTGCATGAGGATCGCTGGTCTTTCTGCCTGCGCCAAGGGAGGACGCCATGTTGACCTGGATCGGAAACGCGTGCTGCTACTTCGTGCTGGATCTCCCAGGCGAGATCTGGCGTGCAACCAAGGAGTCCGTGACGAACTGGTGGTATTCTCACCTTCGATGAGTGCCTATCAGACTGATTCTCCCGGAACCGTCCCCACATAATGGAGGTCTCGACCATGCAACGCTCAGGTCACGTGCCCGACAAGCGGCTTCTTCAGAAGGTTGAGCAGCGTCTATCTCGGACAGGATTGGGGTCGCAATCGAAGATCTCGGTGCTGATCCGAAACGGCGACGTGACACTGTCCGGCAACCTCCAATACGACAGCCAAAGGCGTCCCGTGCTCCACGCCGCTCGCAGTGTCGAGGGCGTTCGTCGAATCGTGGACCAGTTGCAGGTAGGAGGAGCCGCCAGAAAATGGTAGTAGGCGAACCTCGGGCCATCGTCGCCCATGAACGGGCCGGGGAGGATGCGGCGCAGGGACGGCATGGCAGATACGTTTACAGGAGTTGAATGCCACAGGAGCTGACAACCACCCACACTGGAGCCCACCATGCCCAGAGTGATCCTCACTCGTGACGACTTCCTTCAGGACCGTCAGGGCAAGACATTCGCTGACGTGGTGAATGATCCCGACCAGCCTTTCGACGCGGTGCTCACCTTCTTCAATGATGAAGATCGGCAGCGCCGCATGGAGGGATCCGAGATTCATCACGAGAGAGCCCGTTTGGTGGAGGTTGTGTGGGAGCTTGAGACTCAACCGCTCATCGAAAGCTTTCTCTCCTCCCGACAGTCACTTCGTGCCCATCGGTTACGAGAGGCGGTCGGCGTCGTGGTCCGTATGGTCGTGGAACGTCTGGGGCGGGAAAAGACCGGCAAGAAGGGTTCTTTAGTCGTTCGAGCCACGGTGCTCCCGCGGACGGCGACACCTGTCTGCCCCGAGGACCGGTACCGATTACGAGATCAAGGGTTCGGTGGCTACCTTTCGCTTCGGAGCAAGACGATGAACACGTTCCGTGTGTGGATACGCCCCTTGTACAACGTCTGCCGGGTGCGAGTCGACGGCATGAAGAACGCCATGTGGCTTCTCACCCGCCTGAGCCAATCCTTCGTCTTCAAGAGCAGCGAGGCGATGGAAGACGACGAGGGGGCTTCTTGTTCGACGTTCCATGTGCCTTACAATTCCCAGATGTCCCATTTCAACTTTGAGAGACTGCTGGCTGGCATCCCGCAAGTGCAGTTGATGTCGGACCCGGCATAAGAACAAGGCCCGAAGAGCCACTTGGGTGACCAGGCACGACCACGTCATCGAGTGAGCTGAGATCGTAGTCCTTCTTCTGGAACACTGCGTGCATAACGATCCATGCTCTTCTTGGCTATTGCAGGGGAGAATCAAATGTTGACCTGGATCGCAAACGCGTGTTGCTACTTCGTGATAGATCTTCGGGTATTCAGACATTTCAGTGGGTAAACGTGGGGCCCGCCCGAGACGCGTGGGTTCGGTTCGTTCCGTTGAGACGTCCGGGACGTTGCCGCAGTACCGGGAAAAGAAGTGCGTTTTCACAACAAAGGAGAGTTCGCATCGAGCGACACGGGCGCGACTTGCGGCGAGAAACGAGGCTTCTCGCCTGGAAAACCGGGTTGGCGGACGCCGTGAGCCGTGAACGAGCCCAGGTTTCGGGTTTTCAGGCACTCTTCGAGTACGGGAATGTACATAGGTACAGTTTATCCAGCCACTGAAAACCCG
>DATKZH010000301.1:0-46962 GCA_035528065.1 Thermoguttaceae bacterium
TCAGGGCTCCCGACGATCCATCGGCCCCCGCCACCCAGGGCTTCGCCCTGGGCTCCCGTATTCCAGCCCTTCGGGCTTCCCGCAGCCCGATTCCCGCACAAACGGCCCGGTCAGAAACCCGCCCTGGCTCACGCCGATCCAAGTCCCCCACCGTGCCGACAGCGGCCGTCGTAGGACAGGCATCTTGCCTGTCTCCCCCAGCCACAGCCTGGAAGGCTGTGCTACGGGGTCGGCGTGGGGCGCTACCATCCATTACGATGCTACCCGACGGGCCAACGCAGGTTCGAGGTCAACAAATGGCCGTCCCCCCTGAAGTGGTACGGATAGATTAGCGCCATGCGGTCCCGTCCACTATGCCGCCCGCACGGCGCGCTCAGCTTTGGGGAGACGAACATGAGACGACGATGGTGCCCAAAACTATGAGGAGGGGGTAGAATGGCACAAAACCGGCAGCGGGCTCTACAACTGCGGCGCGGGTGTATGGGCGAGACGTGCAACGAAGCAGAGAACTCATTGAAATGCATCCTGTGAGGGGAAAAGGGAGCGGAGATTCGGAGGAATCTCTACATGCGAAGCGCAGATCCTCTCGCTTCGAAGCGAGAGCTCGCGAAGTCGAAAGGGAATGCAGAAGTGGATGATGGCTGTGAGTGAGGCTGATGTCTCGGTCTTCGCACGTGGTGTGTTTCTTTTCGCGGTGGGAGTTGCCCCGAGCCATGACTACACCAACGGGCTTGCGCGTCATATCCGTCACAAAGACGCTTGAAGGCTACAAGCTAGGGGATCCGAACATAGCGCGGTACTTCGGGGCCACGATGCTAGCAGGCCGGGTGGGCCTCTTCCTATCCGCGTTGCGAAAGCATCGTCGAATGAAATGGGAGAAGTTCGCCATCTTGGCCAACACTTGTCACATTGAAGATTGGACTCTGCAGCGAGACGTAGTCCCGTGGCTCGAACGAAGCGGTTTCATCGAGGTCGGTGGCCACGATCCGAGGCTCGTTGAGTGCAACGTGTTCGACTTCGATGCGATTTTTCGTTCCGTCGAAGGCTTCTTGTCCGAACTCAATCCAAAGGGCGAGGAGCGGATCGTCCTGTCTCTTCTGGACTTTGGGATTCGCATGCCGACTTCTGAGTCCGAGGTCATGACCCAGCTTTCTGGGGAACCCGAGGAATTGGTCCGTCGCGCGCTTTCTCTTGCTGGCGCGTACAGTATTCTGAAATCGGTCAGACCATCCAAGTCCGGTGAGGTGGTAGTTTATAGTCCTTTGATCTGGGGCGACAATATCTCCAAAGCCGGCAGCGCGCTCGTACACCTCGATTCAACTCGGCGGCAACTGCTCGTGTCGCTCATTGACATGGTCCGTGAGTACCAGGGGGTCCCGGAGGCGCGTGCAGTGAATTGGGCGACGCAAAACGGAGATGGGGATCTCGTTGAGTTCGCGATTGGCATTGGGTTGCTTGACCGGACGGAGATTCGCACGACGCAGGGCGGCCAGCTGTCGTTCCTGACGACTCCCCACTTGTATGGACAGCTAGCGGCTACGCAAGGGAAAGATGTATGTGATCGTGTTCGGCTGTTTCTCGACAGCATCCGGCACGGCCAGCACTTCGGGAAATGGCATACAGGCAGGGTCACGGACCCAGTTGCGCTATTGAACAGGCTGCTGAACCAGGGGGAGATAGGCCCGTGCACAGCGATTGGGACTGACTACGTACTGGTTGAGAAAGCAGGAGTTGTGGACGTTGTTCCGAGCAAGGTTAAGGCCGGCCAGTATGTTATGCGGTTGGTTCAGGACGACACGATTCGTCTGGTCCGCGACGTGATGTCGCAGCAGTACTCTGCGGAGGCTCTCTTGCCAGCGACAGCGCAAGCGGCGGGACAAGGCCCTTCCATTCAGCATGCCTTTGTCTCTGCCGAGCAAACGCGAGCGGAACGCGGTCAATCGCCCCGAGCGGTCCGCGAGGCAGAGGTCGAAATGCTACGCAATCTCAGGGAGCTTGTGTAATGGCTGCACCGTTACCTTTTCGGCCAGGGATACACCTCGAAGCTCGCGTGCAGAGACTGTTCATGTGCCAAGGCGCGTTTGCAGAGCGCGGACTGCTTGTACGAGCCGCACCAGGAATGTCCAAACTGGTAACTGATCTCGATGTCGTGGCGCACGACTACAGCGTCAATTTCGACCACCACCAAGTATATGCTGAATGCAAAGGAGGAAAGCACAAGAGTACGCTTGACCGAGTTGTCTGGGTTCGTGGAGTCAAGGAGTTGATTGCAGCAGATTACGCTCATTTGGTTCTGGATCACTGCGACGATGTCACGGTTGAGTTCGCGAGGACGCATCGTGTGGAGATTTTGCAGAAAACTGCACTTGAGGCACTTGAGACGTCCTTCAGAATTCCGACAGACTTCTGGCCCGGGCGCTCGAATCTCGCGGCCTATGAGGAAACCGAGAGACAGATCCAGAGACTTAGGTCGAATGTCGCCACGAACAGTCTCGCAGCATGGATCGTGCGGTCAGCCGAGATATGGCGCGAGTCATTCGCGTTGGCGCTGTCCTACGCAAGGCTCAATTCGTTGCTGCGCCTATTTGACGAGCTTAAGGAGGTTCTTGAAACGGTGACGGTCTCCGAGACCGAGCTCAGGCTAGTTCGCTACGGCGTTTCTGCGTTACTGGTGCGTCTGTCGCAGTACGTGCTGTTCGCTGCGGCTGACACGCTGTCGATGACCCCAACAACTCGCGAGAAGTACTTGGCTGAACGCCTTACGGCAGGCAATCTGACTCTGGGCCAGTCAAAGCAGATATTAGACAGTGCGTTCAAACTGGCAAGATCTCAACTGGAGGCGAAGGGGGTCGAGGCTCCAGCCGGTTGGACAAGCGATCAAATGCTCTCACCTCCGCGCTACGCTGCTCCTTTCGCTCAAGTCATTGAACGTGTCATAGCGGAAGCGGACAGGTCGCGTCTTCTTCCTCTAACGATGGAGCTGCGACTATACGGATTTTGTGGGAACGCGGGTACAAGCTTGGTGCGCCGTGCGGAGTATGGGCTGCCGACCAGCAGTGTGGTAATGGCGTTTGCGAGGCAATCGCTGGGCTTGACCGAACAAGTATCGAAGGGCGCCGCCTGTGACTTTGATGGTCTTAAGAAATTGGGAGCGGGTGACTCGCGGAAGGATGCATAGCTACGTGCCATACCCAATGCACAAGGAGAACTGCCGTGCCCCACTACCTAGTCTTCGTGCTCGCTTGCGTCGCTGCGACCCCGTCTTGGAACGAAGTTCAGTTCGGCGAAAAAACCCTCCTGCTCCATCCCAAGTGCCAACCGCTGCCCAGCTCGCTCTTGGGCCCCTTCGTGAAGCTGGCCGATGGGAGCGTGTTGGCCGTGGATGAGGGGAGGGTGATGGTGAGCGGGGACGGGGGGGAGAGTTGGGAGGAGGGGAAGCTGTTTGGGGAGCCCGAGAAGTTTGCGTGTCGGGCGGAGCGGGCGGTGGTGAGGACGAGGGACGGGACGCTGATCGTGGCGTTTATGAATACGAAGGAGTTGGTGTTTCGCTGGGACCAGGACAAGGGCGGGCCGCAGCCCGGGTGCCGGCTGCCGGTCTACGTGGTGCGGAGCACGGACGAGGGCCAGACGTGGGGCGAGCCGATCCTCGTGCAGGAGGGCTATTGCGGGGCGCTGAGGACGATGATCCAGCTACGGAGCGGGCGCCTGGTGCTCGGCTGCCAGGACGCGCGCAAGGACCCGGGGCACCATATCTGTTGCACCTATGTCTCGGACGATGACGGGAAGACGTGGACGCAGAGCAACGTGATCGACCTGGGCAAGTACGGCGGATACGGCGATCATGGCGGCGGGATCGAGCCGACGTTGGCCGAGCTGCGGGACGGACGTCTGTGGATGCTGATCCGCACCTATCGGGGGTGTTTTACCGAGGCCTGGTCGGACGACGAGGGGCTCACCTGGAAGGACGTCGCCCCGGGCAAGATCGCGGCGAGCGGATCGCCCGGGCAGTTGAAGCGTTTGCACAGCGGGCGGCTCGTGCTCTTTTGGAACCGGTTCATCGACCCCGAGAAGCGCTCCGGGCGCCGCGAGCAGCTCTCGATGGCCTTTTCGGAGGACGACGGGCGCACGTGGACCGAGCCGGCCGTGGTGGCCTACGATCCGATGAAGCCGGGCGACAAGGAGCCCGAGCACCGGCTGTCGTATCCGTACGTGTACGAGCACGTGCCGGGCGAGCTGTGGGTGACCACGATGCAAGGCCCGCTCAGGATCAAGCTGTTTGAGGACGACTTCCTGCCCCGGCCGCTGAGCGACAAGACGTACCGCATCCGCTACCTGGCGAAGGCGGCGATCGGCGTGGACGGCCGGCTCGACGAGCCCGACTGGTCGAAGGCCGCCGTGGAGAGGGGCTTCACCTTCCCGTGGAAGGAGGAGGCCGCCCCGCCGACCGAGTTCCGCGCCCTGTGCGACGCGGAGAATTTTTACTTCGGCTTCAAGGTCGACGACGCCGATCTGTTCACGCTCGACGAGCACCGCGACGAGCTGGACGGCGTGTTCGAGGACCGGGCGGAGATGTACTTTGCGCGCGACGACGGGATGAAGGACTACTTCGCCGTCGAGGTCGATTCGAGCGGCCGCACGCTGGACTACCGCGGCTCGTACTACCGGCAGATCGATTTCGCGTGGAACTGGGAGGGCGTGGAGACCAGCGGGTCGAAAACCCCGACGGGCTACGTGGTCGAGGGGCGGATCCCGCTGGCGAGCTTCGAGGCGATGGGCTTCCCGCGGCTGCGGCCCCGGGTGAAGATCCGCGGCGGGTTGTACCGGGCGGAGTTCCGCCACGATCGGAGCGGCCGGAAGGTCGAGCAGCGGGAGACGATCCACAACCAGGGCCGCCAGCTCGACGGCCCGCCGCCCGTCGAGGCGTGGATGAGCTGGATCGATCCAAAGACCGCCGAGCCCGACTTCCACGTGCCGGCGTCGCTGGGGTGGCTGGAGGTGGTGGAGTAGGGGGGGGCGCGGGCGGGTACACGGGAGATCGATTCATGGACCGACGCACTTTTCTGAAGACCTCGACCGGCGCGGCGGCGGCGAGTGGCATCGGCGGGGTGGTTGCGGTTTCGCAAGGCGGGCAGACCGCGGCGCCGCGTTCCGACGCGCCGGCCGTGCTCTCGGGCTATACGGCCGAGGAACACCGGCGGCGGTTGGAGAACATCGGCCGCTGCCGCGGCGCGATCCGCTCCTGCATGCGCAAGCACCTGATTACCGGCTACCTGCCGGCGCAGTGCTGCTACAACCTGGGCGAGTATCCCGCGCGCAAGCCCTGGACGCTCGGGCCGTACGATGAGGAGGAGCTTGACCGGCTTCGCGATCAGGGCATCCAGTTGATCCAGTTGTTCGACGAGTGGGCCGACCCGCTGCGCCTGTTCGGGGGCGACAAGTTCACTCCGGTCGACCCGGCCGCGGTCCGCCGCTTCATCGAGATGGCGCACGAGCGGGGGATGAAGGTCCTGCCGTACGCGTCGACCTGCTTTTTGCAGCGGACGGACCCCGACTTCCGTCAGGCGTGGTCGCGCGAGGGGGACAACCTCGAGGTCGGTTACTGGAACATGGCCCGCTGCTCGCCGGCAAGCCCGGGCTGGCGGGCCTATCTGCTGCCGCGAATCGTCCGCATGTTCGACGAGTTCGGGGCCGACGGGATCTACATCGACGGCGGATACGTCTGGAACGCCCGCAAGAGGCTCCACACGCCGGCCGAGGATGAAGTGGTCGCGTTCGAGGAGACGCCCGAGCACGACGGCGCGTTCGCCGATCTGTTGGCCCTGATCTACGGCGAAGTGAAGCGGCGGGGGGGAGTGCTCAAGGTGCACGTCAGCGGAGACCAGCGCCCGCAGAGCGGCGAGCTGAAGGTTTATGACTACCTCTGGGTGGGCGAGGGCGTGGGAAACGCCGAACGGATGCGGGAGGCCGTCAAGGACCATCCGCCGTACGTCGTCCCCTGCATCGACATGACGTTCGCGACGACGGCCGGCGACGACGAGCCCTTCCTACACGCCATCCCCTACATGCAGTTCCCGCTCTTGCAGGCGGGCAAGCCGTTCACCGGCGAGCGGGCGAGCATCCCCGGCGTGGAATACCCAAGAGGAGAGAAGGATTTTTGGGTCCGGCGGTGCCGTGCGATCTGGGAGCACCACCGGGCGCATCCGGACGGGCCGCACACGTACGGCATCTGGGACCACGTGCCCGGCCGTCCGGAAACGCGGTCGACGCACACTCGCTGGCTGCGGCAGTATCTGCCGATGGTCGAAGAAGGGACTCGGGCGTGGTTGGAGATCGGCGAGTCGGCGCTTTTTTCCCGGCCGCTTCCCCCGGGGGTCGTCGCCTCGGCATTCGCCAACCGCGGCTCGTACCTGGTGCTGGCGAACTACACAGAGGAAGCCGTGGACGTGCCGACGTCGGACGCCTGCGTCGACACCCGCGAGCCGGGGTCGCGGCCGTCCCGGCAGTGGCGGCTCGGGGGCCGGTCGCTGGTCATTCTACGGCGAAGCTGAAGGCAGCGCTCGACGGCGTGAACTGACCGCGCGGCTCGCTCAGAGATCGAGAACGCGGTCCATCTGCTGGGAGATGTCGGCCAGTCGCTTGCGATCGCCGCCCTGGACCTCGGCGGTGGCCCAGCCGCGGTAGTCGATTTTGGCCAGCTCCTCGCGGACCCTGGGCCAATCGATGGAGCCTTCGCCGAGCGGGAACGCGAAGCCCTTGATCATCCCTTCCTGCATCGCGACCTTGAGGTTGTATTCCTTGACGTGGATCTTGCCGACCCGCTTGCCCAGGACCTCGATCCAGTGCTGCGGCCAGCCCCAGCGAACGACGTTGCCGACGTCGAAGTAGGCTTTGACGAAGGGGCTGTCGAGCTCGTCGATGTACCGCGCCATGGTGAGCGGCTCGATGAGGAAGGTGGCCCAGACGTTCTCGATGAGGACGTGGATCTCTTTCTTCTCGGCATGGGGGATTGCCTGGCGGATCGTCTCCTGGGTGCTCCGGTAGTTCTCCATGAACGAGCCCTCCGAAGCGGCGCGGACGACGTGGAGGACCGAGGTCGCGCCGTAGACGGCCGCCTCGTCGATGGCCGCTTTGAGATCGGAATGGCTCGAGTTGACCACGCCGTGCACCTGGACGCCCACCTTCTCGGCGGCCCGGGCGAGTACCTCCGGCTCGGGCGTCTTGCGCTTGAGCAGTTGCGTGGATACTTCGACGCCCTCGAACCCGACGTCCTTGATCATCCGGAGCTTGTCCTCGACGGAGAGGTCCTCCTGGATCATCGCGTACCCAAGCGCCTTTCGGAACCGGGGCCCGGGCTCGGCCGCGACGGCGGGCGACGTCCGGCTGACGAGCGCCGGGGCGGTCGCGCCGGCCAGCGCGAGCCCACTTGCTTGAACGAAACGGCGGCGGTCGATGGGTGATGTCATGGGTCACGTCCTGAGGCAAACCAAGGGTTTCTGAAACCGGATTGTCCCCAGTATGCCCGCTGGCCCCGCAGTGTCAACCTTCCGGGGGAGGGCGCGTGGGCCCGGATTTGCCGGCGCTGAATGTGGCTGCACGATACGTGGAATGCCGCAGGGTGGGTCGAGGCACGAGACCCACGCACAGACGCCTCGGTCCAGTACGAGACGCGTGGGTCTCGTGCCTCGGCTCACCCTACGGCATCTCCCAGTTGGGCAGCGCTTCGCCGGGGATCGTGAGGATCTGGGCGTTGCCGAGATTGACCACGTTGCCCCGGACCATCCTTGTCCTCCTTCGCTTGGGAGCGACTTGAGTGACTCGCACGGCGGAACCGCCCGCCAAATTGCCATCGGCGGGCAAGATACCGTCACAGGGCGCGCCGGGCCAATGGCGATATGCGAGACTGAAAAGAATCGTCGCGAAGCCGCACGCGCGGCCCGAAGGTGTGAACACCAAAGGACTTCGGGAAACCGTGCCCGCAGCCGCCGCTCCGCAGACTCTCCTTGCGGGGGGGTAAATACGCCGAGATCCCCCGTTTTGCGGGCATCCAGCCCATTGAAAGCGGAGAGGGCCCATGGTAATCTAAGCGGGAGTTGTTCGCCTTCCGAAGAGTGCGACGTTCGTACCCAGAACCGGAAGAGACAACAAAAGGACAATTGCGGTCCACGGCAATTGCCGTGGGCGGATCGGGTTTCTTGCGACGTTTTGTCTTTTTACATCAACTTCTTCTGTGGAGGGTGCGACCGTGAAGCATTGTGTGTTGAAGAAGGGCGGCTTCACGTTGGTGGAGTTGCTCGTTGTGATCGCGATCATTGGAATCTTGATTGCGCTGTTGTTGCCGGCGGTTCAAGCGGCGCGGGAGGCGGCCCGTCGCGCCCAGTGTACGAACAACCTGAAGCAGTTGGCGCTGGCGATGCACAACTATCACGATGTACACAAGGCGTTCCCGTACGGATGGAAGCGTGAGGCCACGGGCCAGTGGCAACGGCGCGACTGCTGGTACCAGCGCATCCTGCGGTTTATCGAGCAGACGGCGTACTCGGCCGAGTATGAGGCCCGCCAGGACGGCTACGAGAACGAGTACATCCACCGGATGCCCAAGTCCATTGCCGGGATTGTCGTCGACGGCATGATGTGCCCCTCGGACCCTTCCGTCCCTGCCTGGGGCGGCGGCGGGTCGAACAATGGGTTCCAGGGCAACTACGCCGTCTGTGCGGGCGGCGGCATCCTGTCGGGGACGACGTTCGACATGAATATCGCTCGGGACGATCCCTGGGGGATGTTCGGCCAGAACTCAAAGTTCGGCTTCCGCGACTGTGTCGACGGGTCGTCGAATACCCTGCTGGCGAGCGAAGGCATGATCCGGGGGAGCTTGGGCGGCAGTTGGGGTGAACTTGGAGGCTACTGGGGCGGTGCGCCGCACGGCTCCTACGGATTCTCATCCGCCGAACCGCCCAATACGACCATTCCCGACCGCCCCTATTCCTGCAAGAGCACGACCTTTCCCAATGCTCCGTGCGAGAATGGGAATGCCGGCGGGCTTCCCGGGCGCTGGAACTTCGCCCGCAGCTACCATCCGGGTGGCGCCAACGCGGCCCTGTGCGATGGTTCGGTACGGTTCGCCAGCGAGACCGTCGACCGGATCATTTGGCAGAACGCCGGGAATCGGATGGACGGCAACGTCGTCGGGGAATGGTAGGTTCCTCCCCGCGGTTCCGGCACGATATCCCGTGACCGGGTTTTCGTTGCGGACAACGTGCGAGCCACGCCGGACGATGCGCGTCGCCGGCGTGGTTCGCCATTCGCCAACAATCCTTGTTGACTCGTTGAGGAAGACGAAGATGCGTACACGCTCCATCACAACCCTGCTCACACTGCTGGCAACCATGACGATTCTCGGCTGCGGCCCTTCGGGGCTGGACGTGCTTCCGGTCAGCGGGAAGGTCACGTTTGACGGCGAGCCGATCCCGGAAGGGCGAATCCAATTCCGCGCCGTCGATGGGGATAAGCGGGCATTCAGCGGCCAGATCACCAACGGCCAGTACGAACTGGAGACTATGCCCGGCAAGATGACCGTCGAGGTCACCGCTTCGCGAATCATTCCCGGGCAATTTGACGAATCCAACCCCGACGAGAAGGTGCCGGTTGGGGAAATGTATATCCCCGCCCGCTACAATTCGCAGACGGAGTTGACCGCGGAAGTCCCCGCCGGCGGGATCAAGCAACTCGACTTCGCGCTGACCAGCGAGTGAGGCCACGGGCACCGACTGCTCGTCTTCAAGCCGCGCAAGGCGAACGACCGTTCGGTATCGACGGCGTGGGGACCAGCGGCCGCGCGCGGATCGCGAGCCAATCCGGTATTTCGCCTTCTTGCGTTGCGCAGCGCTACTTCCCCACGAACTCCTCCTCCCGCAGGCTCAGGTGAACGTGGAAGCTGAACCGCGTCGTCACCCAGAGCTCCCCCGGGTTGGGCTCGAAGAGGTAGGGGTACGAAAGCCCCCCGGCCGGGCGTCGGGCGATGACGACGGGGTCGGTCCAGGTCTTGCCGTCGTCGTCGGAGAAGGCGAGCGATAGCTCGTTGCGATGCCAACTGGCCGCGGCTTCGGAGAGCTGGCCGTCGCCGCCTTTTCGGTCGGTCTCGGTCTCGCCTTCGGGGTAGAGGCGGTTCCACACCAGGGCCAAGCGCCCGCTGGCCAGGCGGAGCATGTAGGGCGGGGCGCTCGATGCGTCGATCTTGCCCGGGTGGATGGTTCGCCAGGAGCGGCCTTTGTCGTCGGAGTAGGCCTCCCAGAAGCGGTCCCAGTTGGTGCGAATGAGCATCCAGAGCCGGCCGTCGGCCAGCTCGGCGAGGGTCGGTTCGATGGCGCCGTCGTGGTGGCCGGAGCCGCCCAGGTCGATGAGGTTGCTGCGCCGCCACGAGTGCCCCTCGTCGGGCGAGACGAAGACGTAGATCCCGTGCCGGCCCGGGTCGTGCAGGAGGTCCTGGATTGGGCAGACGACCTCGCCCGTCGAGGCCTGGATCATGTCGATCAGGGCGCCGCAGTAGCCGTCGGAGACCTGCTGCCGGTCGACCCAGGTTCGGCCGTCGTCCGGGCTGCGGATCGACCAGACGTCGAGTTGGGCGTCGTCGACCGCGTCGCGCCGGCTCTGGTCCCACCCCCACTTGTAGGTCGACGAGTCCATGTAGACCAGGACCAGCGCCCCCTCGCGAGTGCGCACGAGCACGCTCGACTTGCTGGGGACGCCCGGCTTCGGGCCGTCGTAGATCGGGCGCGGGTCGGACCAGGTCTTGCCGTCGTCCTTCGAGACCCGCGTGGCATTATCGTCGATCACCAGCAGGCTGCCGTCGCCGAGCCGGGCGAACGGCCCCACGTTCTCAAACGGCAGCGGCGTGCATCGCGGCTCGATCCAAAGGTCGTCGTCGGCCAGGCCCGCGGCGGCGAAGGCGAGTACGACGACGGGGACGGCCAGCAGGGCCGGGGTTCGGTTGCCGGTCATGGTTAGTACTCCTTACCGTGCATGAGAATGGGAAGACCCCCTTGGGGGTCGCACAGAACTAGCCTCTGAACGTTTGTTCTCAGATTGGATTCCACTGATTCCGGCGTCGAGCAGCGGCGTGACGTCGCCCGCTTCCACGTAAACCGGCGAAGGCCATCCGGGTCCCGTCGCCCGACCTGGGGCCTCTGGAGCGCTCGCCCCAGCCCCGTGGACTCGGCCGCCCGCACGGGCACGGCTAGCGGCCATCCCCTTCCCACAACCCCTCGAGCAACTCCACCGCCGTATCCACCAGCATCTGGATCCCCTCGAGCGACACGAAGTTGACGCCCACCAGGGCCTCGTAACCCTCCTGCTGGAAGCCTTGCGCTGTGGGCTCGTAGCCAACCCACTCGTTGGTCAGCTCGCTCACGATGGTATGGGGAAAGGGCGAGCGCTTCTTCACGGATAGCCCCCACTCCACAAAGAGCTCCCCGGCGTTGGTCGCGATGCCCAGCGGGCCGATTCGCGCGGCGCTGACCGGGACGTCGCGCCTCCGGGGTGCAGCGCCACGTGGATCCCGCCAGCCCAACCGGGCAATGGCCCCTTCGCGCTGGTCCGCGGGATCGCGGCGTGGCACCCGCACATCGCGCCGAGCGTAGCCCACGGCGATCGGTCCCTCGATGGGAGTCGCTCGCTTGGCCGCGTCCACCGCCGCCCTCGCAAAAACCGCGGCCTTCTCCCGCCAGTTGGGGATAAACTGCTCGGGAGGGTTTATGTTGCCGGCGGCGCCCTGAGTGAATACGCACACCGCCTGTTCCCCGTACGCCTGCGCCATCTGCTCCGCGATAACGCCGGGATAGTCCGCTGACCACGTCTTAAGACGGACGCGGTCATGGAGGGCCGGGTGGCAGGTAAAGTTCACCAGCGTCCCCAGGACTCGTCCATCCAGCGCATCGAACCGGGCCACCCACAGCTCGGGGTCTATGGGCCCCTCCGTGCCCAACACCTGAGGGGTCTTTTCTAGGTCGTTCAGCTTATTCAACCACGTATTCAGCGCCAATCCATCGGCCTTGGATACCACCCGCCGGTTATGAATACCGTCGTAGACCAGAGAGCGTCCCAGGAACATGCGGGCCGGCTCGAGCGCCCCGTACGCCTGCTCGATGCTATCGGCGATGAGCCCCGGCAAGGTCGACAGGTAGTCCTTGTTGTTCGGCCCTCCCATCGGGACGAAGGGCGAACTGTGGTTGTGACTCGGGCAGATCATCACCGCGTCACGATCGATCCCCGTCCGCTGAGACGCCTCAGCGATGGCCGCATCGGCCAGATCGCGCCGAATCTTGACGAGGTCCACGCCCACGATGGCTATCATTCGGTCGCCGCTCTGGACCACCAGAGTCCTGGCCAGCAGGGGGTCATCCGTGCCCACGCTGCGGGGGAGGCCCGCGCCGGTCATCATGGCCCCGACAGGTGGCGTGATATCCGACTGGCCGAACCCAACCCTGAGTTCTCCTGGCGGGCCCTCGCCAACCCCAGCGAACGCGGGAGCGCTAAACAGAACCAGCGCCACTCCCAAAGCCATTACACTTCTCATCCGGTGTTCCCCATTTGGCTCAGCCTGAGGACCATTAACCTGTAACCCCCGGCTTTGGCGGTCACCCATGGGTCGAGTTGTTACGGCACGGGCCCCTACCGCTTTTCGAGCTTCGCGATCGACGCCTCGCACTGGTCGAACGCGTCGCGGAGGGCGGCGATGCGCTGCCGCGCGGGGTCGGTCTTGGCTTGCTGTTTCGCCGTATCGAGGTAACTGCGGAGCTTGTCGCGCGTCGGTTGGTCGAGGATCTTGGGCCCCAGCACGTTCGCCCGGCCGGCGCGGAGGCCGTAGGAGATGCACTGGTCGCTGCGAACCATGGCGGCTTCCGTTTCCGCGAGATACGCCTTCATCGGCTCGGCCGCGTCCTCGAAGAATTTCCGGCAGAAATCGTCGATGAGCCAGTCGACGTCGAGATCGGCGTTCCAGGCGAGCTTGGCGGCGACGTAGTAGTTCAAGGGCGCCCTTTGCCAGGGGCCGGTCTGGGTGTAAAAGCCCTTGGCACCCAGGTCGCGGTACCAGGGGACGTCGTGGCGCATCGTGTGGACCATGGGCCAGAGCATGTCGCTTCTGGACCACCCGCCCAGCGCGTAGTACTCGTAGATGAAGAGGTTGCCGGTGAGCTTGCTCCAGGTCTCGGCCAGCTTGCGGAACTCCTGGTTGGGCAGGAAGTTGTCGCTCGGCTCGTAGGTCTTGCCGGCTTCACACTTCCCGCTCGTAATCGGGTGGTTGTGGCAGAAGTAGATGTGGCAGAGCTGGACGAGCGAGTTCTCCTCGGGCCGGTAGCCCTCGATCTCCGGCGGCAGGGCGTACATGGCGTAGGCCCCGATCTTGATCTTCACCTTCGGGTAGCGCTCGGCGACCCGCCCGGCGATCTGTTGGTTCAACACGGCCAGGCGCTTCGAGTACCGGGCGAACCAACCGCGGTGCGGCTCGTCGAGGGCCGTGCAGCCGGGGCATTCGCAGAAGCCGCCGCCGTCGTTGGGCGAGAGCGTGATGATCTCGATCGTCGGATCGGCGTCGAGCGTCTCCAGCAGGCCCTCCGTGAGCTTGTCGACCACCTCGGGGTTCGTGGTGCAGAGCTGGGTGCTGTGGCTGTGCTCTTGGGTCGACTTCTGCCGCTTGCCGCCCACCAGCGGGAACCACTCGGGATGGTCGTCAAAGTGCTTCTCCGGCGGGATGAGGATGGCGAAGGTGTGAAAGTGCCACTTCCAGTTGACCCCGACCGGCTTGCCGTCGACCTGCACTTGCACGTTCATCCGCTGCTTGAGCGACCAATCACCCGAGTCGACCCAGCGGTAGTCGAACGACGGCTTGAGCTCCCGGCGGAACGTGCCGACGGAGAGCGTGTCGGCGGCGGGGACGACTTCGCCCAGCTCGTCGCGCACGCACCAGCGCACGCCGAACTCCCGCTCGATGACGTCGTACGTGCCGAACAGCGTGCCGAGCGGGCATCGGCCCACCACGACGAGGCCGTGCTCGTCCGCCCGGGCGGCGTAGCCGTCGCGCCCGAGCTTCGCCTCGGTGAGCGTGAAGCCGGCCGACTCGGCCTTTTGGGTCCGTCCGAGCCGGACGGCATAGCCCGTCGGCTGCTCCGGCTCGCGCACGATCGGCAGCTTCGCGCCGGTGATCCTTTCGGCGTATTTCGCGAGTTCGTTGGCCGCGTAGGTTTCCAGCCCGTCGGGCTTCTCCGGCAGGACGATCGTCGCCCGGGCCTCGCCATCGGCGACGAGCACGTGGCGCGGCCCATCGGCCGGAGCGAGGGTCTCTTGCGCTCGGGCAGCGGACGTCGCCGCCAGCACGAGAAGCAAGGCTACCGCGGAGGTCGTTCGCATGGCTCAGTCTCCTGGTTCCAGCGGGCGCATGGCCTGTCCGAGATGATCGGGCTCGCCCGCGCCCGTGTCAAGCCCCGGACTCTTGCACCCCCGCGGGGGCATGTGCGGGCCGGCGTTTGTCTCCGCAAAGCCTTGACGAGGGCAGTCGGTGGTGATACGACGTAGCGAAAGCCCTCGCGCTGCTCCTGCGAAGCCGAGGGGTTGGCGCCCCTGGGCTTATGGAAGGTCATTCGGGGTATAGGGTTGATTATCTACCTTGAAAGTACCATACGAGGAGGCGACCGATGCAGTTGCTTGGCACTTCCAAGCGTTGGCGATCCATCGGGTCGCCGTTCCTTCTCGTCGTTCTGGGCGTGGTGCCCTTGACGGCCCCGGCTGCTGAAGAGGCGGCGGCGCCCGGCGCCAGCGGGGCAGAAGGGCCAGCCGTCCTCACGCCGAGCGGCACGGACGACGCGTTCGAGTTCCAGACGGAGAGCATGGAAGGGACGATCGCGCTCGCCGGGGCCTATCACGGGGTTACGCGTCTGGTCGACCGGCGCTCGGGCAGACAGGTGATCGATCCTCGATACTCGGCGCTGAACCTGTTCAAGCTGATGTCGGTCAACCAGATCATGGGCCAGCCGCGGACCATGGAGCGGACCACCGAGGTCGCGCCGGATCGGGTCGAGGTGAGCTGGGCCCCGACCGACGGGCACAACGCCCGGATCACGGCCCGTTACGAGGTCGTCCGGCCGAACGCCGTCGACGTGACCGTGACGGTGCGATCGCAGGGGGCGTACC
The DNA here is from genome assembly GCA_035528065.1 of Thermoguttaceae bacterium. GTDB lineage: Bacteria > Planctomycetota > Planctomycetia > Pirellulales > Thermoguttaceae > DATKZH01. Next base: position 15,181 of record DATKZH010000301.1, read on the forward strand.
GCGGCTACGAGCTGTTCATGTCGAACTACTTCGACAAGACGTTGCGCCCGTACGTCTTTCTCAAATCGCGGGGCGGGCAGGAACCGGAGCTCGTGCTGCCCATGGTGAGCGACGTGTTTCGCGGCACGGTCCTGGTGTTTCCGCGGGATGCCCACGCGGCCCGGCGTTGCGTCGACGGGCGGTGGGAGCGCAATGAATGGAAGACGCCCATCGTCCAGATGTGCCCGGTGCGCCACTACGCGCATTGCCTGGCGCTGTTGACCGATCCGGAGGACCAGCTCGGCGTGGTCCTGATGGCGCACCCTCGGCACTGCTACGCGATCAGCACGCGATACTTCGCCGAGGACGACGCCGACCGGCTGACGACCTACAGCGCGTTCGACTTCTCGCTCTTCGGCGACGACCTGCTGCCGGGCGACGAGCGGAGCGTGAAGGTCCGCCTGGCCCTGATCCCGCTCGACGGCGACCCGTCCCGAGCCCTCGAGCTGTATCGCGAATTCGTCGCCGAGACGAGCGAAGGGCTCGATGCACCCGATACGCCCGATCCGAAAGGCACAGTGCAATGAACCGGACGAGAGGCTCGAAGACGTCGCGTCGCGGATTCCTAGGCTCCTCGGCATCGGCGGCCGTCGGGGGAGCGTTGGCTTCCCGGCTCGGTCTGCCGGCGGTGGTCTCCGGCGCGGAGAAGGGGGACACGCTGAGGGTCGCCCTGATCGGCTGCGGCGGGCGGGGCACCGGCGCTGCGGCGAATGCCCTAGCCGCCGACGAGAACGTCCGTCTGGCGGCGATGGGGGACCTGTTCGAGGACAAGCTTCAGGCGAGCCTCGCGCAGCTTCGCAAGCGGATGCCGGAGAAAGTGGCCGTCGACCCGGACCGCTGCTTCCTCGGCTTCGACGCCCACGAGAAGGTGATCGAGAGCGACGTCGACGTGGTGCTCCTGACCACCCCGCCCGGCTTCCGCCCGCAACACCTCAAGGCCGCGGTCGCGGCCGGCAAGCACGCCTTCATCGAGATCACGGCCGCGGTGGACGCCCCCGGCGTGCGGAGCGTGCTCGAGTCGGCCGAGGCGGCCGGGAAGAAGGGCCTGACGATCGTGTCGGGCTTCTGCTGGCGCTACCACGAGGCGCTCCGCGCGGCGCACGCCCAGATCCGCGCCGGGGCGATCGGAGAGATCCGCACGCTCTACGCCACCTACTACCGCGGCGATCTGGGGCATAAGTATCATGGCGAGCGCAAGCCCGGCACGTCCGACCTCCAGTGGCAGCTCCGCGACTGGTACCCGTACTTGTGGCTCTCCGGCGACGTGACCCTCCTCGCCTCGGGCGGGCACAGCGTGGACAAGATGTCCTGGTGGCTCGGCGACGTGATGCCCACGAAAGCCGTTGCCATCGGCAGCCAGTTGTTCCCGACGGGCGGCAACACGTTCGACTGCGGCTTCGTCGCCTACGAGTACGCCGGCGGCATCCGCGGCTTCCTCGGCTGCCGGTCGCACGCCGGCTGCTACACCGAAAACGCCGACTACGTCATCGGCACGAAGGGCATCTTGACGATCGGCCGGGGGCGCGTGCCGGTGATCGAGGGCGAGACGAATTGGCGCTACGAGGGCCCGCCCGCCAACATGTACCAAACCGAGCACGACGAGCTGTTCGCGTCGATCCGCAGGGGCAAGCCGATCAACGACGCCACGCGCATGGCCCACACCACGCTGATGGGAATCATGGGCCGGATGGCCGCCTACACGGGCCGGGAAGTGACGTGGGAGCAGGCGCTCAACTCGCAGCAAAGCCTCGTCCCGGAGAAGCTCGATTGGGACACCCAGATCGAGCAGCCCCCGCTGGCCGTGCCGGGGCTGACCGAGCTGATCTGACCGGTACGGGTGGCCGGGGTCGAGCGACGGGTGGCCGGGGTCGAGCGAAGCGAGCCCCCGGAATGCCGGCGTTGGCCGTTCGCCTCGGCTGGCACCAAACGGTTTTGGGCTGATCTGCGTAGAGTCTGAGAGCACATACTAACCCGAAGCGCAAGCGAGGAAAGCCGCCTCTTGCCTCGCTCGCGCTTCGGGTTGGTGTGACAAGCCGAGGTTGAGGCGGAAAACCTCAAGAACCGTTCGGTGCTAGCATTGCCGGCAGCGCGAAAGCCGCGTTGCCCCTGCCCGAGGATGCCGATAGAATTCGGCACGCGCTTCTGCCGGCCGTTGGGAGCCGGGAATCGGTGGTCGGGCCGGCAGACCCTGCGCCGGGTTCGAGTTCGGGCTCGGGCACCCGAATCCATGGACGAAAGGAGTCGTGTCGCCGTGAAAACTACCATGGGATTTGCGATCGGGATGCTGGGGTTTTTGCTGTTGATCCCGGCGGCGTCGGCCTTCGGGCAGGCGGGGTCGGTCCTCGGGCAGACCCGGGAGTCGGCCGTGGTCGAGTCGGCGGTCACGGTGCTCGACGAGATCATGACGGTCCCCTTGCGGAACATCCCCCAGTCGCTGCTGGCCGACGCGGAAGGCGTGGCGATCGTGCCCGACGTGGTGAAGATCAGCTTCGTGGCCGGCGTGCGGCGCGGCCGGGGCGTCCTGCTCGTGAAGGACGAGGCGGGGGCGTGGTCCGCCCCGCAGTTCGTCACGCTCACCGGCGGAAGCGTGGGCTGGCAGGTCGGAGTGCAGGCGACCGACGTGGTCCTGGTGTTCAAGAGCCGAAGGAGCATCCAAGGGCTGTTGAGCGGAACCCTGACCCTCGGGGCCGACGCGGCCGTGGCCGCCGGACCCGTGGGCCGCAACGCCGCCGCGGCCACCGACGTGGGGTTGAAGTCGGAGATCTACACCTACTCGAGGAGTCGCGGGCTGTTCGCCGGCGTGTCGCTCGACGGCTCCGTGCTGGAAATCGATCGCACGGCCAACGCCTTCTACTACCAGAACACGGGCGGTTCGCTCCGCGGTCCCGACGAGCCGGTCCCGCTTCCGGCCACGGCCGCCAAGTTGATGGAGCGTTTGGGGACCTACTCGGGCTCCACTCGGCTGGTCAACTCGGTCCCGGCGGATGCCTTCCAGGGCCCGCCCCCGGGCTCGGAAGCGGCCATCCGGCAACAGTTGGCCGATCGCTCGCGGGCGCTGTACGCCATTCTGGACGACCGCTGGAAAGCCTATCTCGCTCTGCCCGGCGAGGTGTTTGAAGGAAACGACCCACCGAGCCACGCGGCCCTGAGCCAGTCGCTGTCGAGATTCGACACGGTGGCCCCCAGCCCCCAATATCAGATCCTGACCCGACGGCCGGAGTTTCAAGCGACGCATCGCCTGCTGAGGGAGTACGTCCTGGCACGGACCCCGAGGGTCGGCGCTCGCTTGGAGCTGCCGCCCCCGCCGGGCAGTGCCCCGCCGCGTCGCTAGGGCACTTGGCTTCGGACATTTGCTGCAAATGAGTCAAGTTTGTGGCGTTCGGGGTTCGGGGTTCAGGGTTCAGGACTTGGAGTTCCACGTGTGCACGTAAATCCTGAACCCTGAACCCTGACCACTGACCTCTCGCCTCGGTCTGAGGCCCCGCCTCGCTAGCAGTAGGTCCGGCTGTCGCGGGGCCCTACCCGGTAGGCCCTTGGCCGACCAACCCAATGGGTGGGTGGGCGACCGCCTCAATATGCGGTAGAATCTCGACTCCGTATGAGTGTGGGCGAAGAGCGCCGGAACCCTGGAGGGAACCAGCCGGCGAATCGACGTAAATCCTTACGCCACAACACCTGCCGGAGTGGCGGAATGGCAGACGCGCTGGATTCAAAATCCAGTGACCTTCGGGTCGTGTGGGTTCAACTCCCACCTCCGGTACTTCCTATCTCATAAGGATTTACGTCAAACCCTCACAGCCCGCACCGCGCGGACACGCCCTCGTCATCCGAGATCTTCCCGTCCAGTAGGTCAGGCTCCGCCAGACGCCATGCTGGTCGCGTTTGCCGCTGCCGGGAGAATCGATGTCAGCCGCGCGTTCGGGTTGTCCGCCAACTCCTGCTCCACCAACTCGCGTGTTTCCCGGTTCAACGGGACTCGGCCGGGACCTCACCACGACACGGACCGGACGATGCGAAGAGGGCAATTCATCGGTAGTGGGCTCATTCTGACGGTCATCGTCCTGGTGAGCATCGGCCTTTGGCGAACCGCCGGCGAGCGGGCCGACGGTTGGATCGCGGTGGTCGGCCAACCCAAGGGGGTGATGGGAACGACGTGCGCGCTGGCAGCGGTCGTGCCGTATCGGGAGCGGACACACGCCGAGGAGGCCTTGCGTCGAGCGGAAGCCGCGCTGCGCATGGTGGAAGCCCGGATGAGCGTCTGGCTGGCAGACTCGGAGATCTCCCGCTTGAACGCGGCCAGGTCAGGGGAAGAGACCCCGCTGTCGCCCGGGAGCCTGGAGGTCCTTCGGGCGGCGCGGGAAGCCGCCATCGAGACCGGAGGTGCGTTTGACGTCACGTGTCGACCTCTCGTTGAGCTGTGGCGACGGGCGGGCGAGCAGGGCGTCGTGCCGGCCGAATCGGAACGGAACGACGCCCGGGCAGCCTCGAACTGGGAGCTCCTCGAGCTGACCGACCGCGGCGTCGTCAAGCGGGCCGACCGGGTTTGCGTCGACCTCGGGGGAATCGCCAAGGGCCTGGGCATCGACCGGGCCGTCGAGGTGCTGCGCCGCGCGGGGGTGGCCGGCGGCATGGTCGTGGTGGGGGGAGACCTGGCCTGCTTCGGAGAGCAGGCGGACGGTCGAGACTGGCCCGTCGACGTGAAAAACCCATTCGGTCCCGGCCGGCTCGCCCAACTCCGCGTTCGCGGGGGCGCCGTGGCGACCAGCGGCGACTACGCGCGCTACGTGGAGATCGCGGGCAAACGGTACGGCCACATCATCGACCCACGGGTCGGCCGACCGACCGAGGCCGCCCAAGCCGTGACCGTCGTGGCACCCACGGCCCTGACCGCCGATATCTGGGCGACCGCCTTGAGTGTCCTGGGCCCTGAAGGCTTCCGGCGGCTACCGGAGCACGTCGACGCCCTGATGATCGTCGGCTCGAAGGACGATCACGAGATCCTCTGCACGGCGGGGTTCCGGGCCCTGCTCGAGGAGCCAATTCCGGCCGGACTCACCGTCTGGGAAGAGGGAGCGGGTGGCCGTGGGACCGGCCGAAGCATGGACTTCTCGGTTTCGGAAGGGGACGGATTGTAGGGTGTCTGAAACGCACCACTTCCTTTGGGCGACGCAGATGGTGCGTTTCACACACCCTACTTCTGTGCTTCCGGCACTGCTGGGCAAGTTTGCCTACCCGCGCCACTGCGTCTCGTCGACGGTCGTCTTGAAGTCGGCCTCGATCCGGGAGGGCATTTCCTCGCCGGCCACCGCGGCCAAGTCTTCTGCGCTGGGCTTGCCCACGTAGAGCATGCTTTCGCGAGGGCACTTCTCCCGGGCCACGGTGAAGTCGGCCCACTCGTCGTAACGATCGTAGTCGATCATCGGCAGCTTGCCCTTCATCTCCATCAGTTCGGCGTTGCGGCTACAGGCCGAACAGCCGATGCACCCGACCTGGCAGACCGCCTTGACGTCGGGGCCGGCATCCTGGTTGGAGCAGGCGATGACGAGCATTCGGTCCGACTTGAAGGGGACCATGGTGATGATATTGCGAGGGCACGCGCGGGCGCAGGCCTTGCAGCCGATGCACTTCTCGTAATCGACGGTCGCCAGGCCATCGATGACGTGGATGGCGTCGTACCCGCAGGCGCGCGTGCAGTCTCCCAGGCCCAAACAGCCGAAGGTGCATCCCTGGACGCCGGCGACCAGGTTGGCGGCCGCGCAGGTCGGCTCGCCGTCATAGGGCGTTCGGTCTAGTTTGTGGTCTTCGTGTGCCGCGCAGTGCACCACGGCCCGGTAGGGGAATGTCCGGGAGACGCTGACTCCCATGATTTCGGCCAGGCGCCGGGCGCAGCCGGCGCCGCCGGGGGCGCAGAGGGCCACGTCGGCCCCGGCCCGGGCGACGGCCTCGGCATATTCCGCGCAGCCCACGAAGCCGCAGCCGCCGCAGTTGGCGCCGGGCAGGGATTCCAGGATCGCCTCGACCTGGGGGTCGACCTCGACGTGGAAGGCCCGATTGGCCCAGCCCAGCACGTAGGCCACGGCAATCGCCAGGATGGCCAACACGGCAGCGGCCAGGATCATCGTCACGGCGGTCAGCATGGATCGTCCCTACTGGAGGAGGAGCCGAATGGCGTTCTGGATGCCCTGGTCCACGCCCGCGAAGCCCATGAACGCCATGGCCATGATGCCGGCCACGATGAGGGCGATTCCGGGACCTTTGAGCGGTTCGGGCACGTCGCACAGATCGAGCTCTTCGCGGATGCCGGCCATCAGGGAGATGGCGATCGTGAAGCCCACGCCGCCGCCTACGGCCAGCGTCAACGCTTCGTGCACGCCCCAGAGCCCGGTCGGGTCGTCGAGATGCTTCATGATCTCCAGGCACGCGAAGAGGATCGCGCAATTCGTGGTGATCAGCGGCAGGTAGACGCCGAACGACTTGTAGAGGTGCGGGAAGAACTTGCGGACGTACATCTCGACGAACTGCACCGACGAGGCGATCACGAAGATGTACATGATATAGCTCAGCACCGAGAGGTCGATCTCGGTTTGGGGATCGCCGCCGGCCATTTCCCACACCCAGGCCGGCAACGGTGCACTCGGTCGAAGGATGAAGTAGGTGAAGGTCCAGTTCAACAGGGCGGCAATCGTGACCACGAACGTGACCGCGCAGCCCATGCCGAAGGCCGTGTCCACCCGTCGCGAAACGCCGAGGAAAGGGCAAATCCCCACGAAGTAGTGGAGGACGAAGTTGTTGATCAGCGCCGCGCCGATGGCGATTTGGACCAGAATGACGAGCGTTTCCATCGGAAAAACCCTATCTGTTCTGTTTGGCCTTTTCCGCCCGCTTCCGGCCGATCCACTCCGCAGCCCCCAGCAGCAACCCCAGCGTCAGGAACGCGCCCGGCGGCAGGACCATAATGCCCCACTTCGGCCAGCTCTCGGGCATCACGGGGAGGCCGAACCACGTGCCGGAGCCGAGGATCTCCCGGACCGTGGCGATGCTGCCCAAGGCGAGTGCAAAGCCCAGCGACATCCCGACCCCGTCGGCGATCGCCACGCCCACGCGTTGCTTGGAGGAGCAGATTTCGCACCGCGAGATGATCACGCAGTTGACGATGATCAAGGGCACGTACGGACCGAGCTGCTTGCTCATCTGGTACATATAGGCCGCGAGAAACCGGTCGGCGATGGTCACGAACGTGGCGATGGTCAGGGTGAAGACGAGGATCCGCAGATGCGGCTTCAAGAGCCCGCGGATCAGGCTGATCATGACGTTCGCCGAGATCAAAACGAAGGCCGTGGCGGCGGCCATGGTCATGGCGGGCTTCACGGCGCCGGTGACCGCCAGCGTGGGACACATCCCCAGGAGCTGCCGGTAGACCGGGTTTTCCGGGAGGATCCCGTTGATGAACCGCTCGACGGCCGTGGGGTCTTGGGATGCCATGGATCGGTTGCGGTCTTCTTACTGCGTGTCTTTTCCTGGTCCCGGCGGGGCTTGAGCCGTCGCCTTACCGCCCTGGAGGGCCCGCCGCCGAATCGGTTGCTTGAAGGTCGCAAGGGTCCGGTTGACGATCCGGCAAACGCTTTCCGAGGAGATCGTCGCCCCGGTGATCGCCTTGATCTGGTGGCTGCCGGATATTGGATCCGTCGTCACCACGGTGAGGGGGTCGTCGGCCGACTTGCCCGCGAACTGGTTCGTGAACAGCGCTTCGCTGGTGATGAAATTCCCCAGCCCCGGCGTCTCCTTCTGGTCGAGCACGTACAAGCCGGTGATCGTCGAGGCCTGCGCGTCGAGGCCGATCAGTACGTCGATGCGGTCGGCGAAGCCTTGCCCGCCGGCGGGCAATACCCAGCCCGCGGGGGCGCCGTCGGCGGCCACGGCCAGATACACGCGCTGCCAGTTTCCGTCGGCGTCGGCAACGATCACCTCGTCGGCCTGGTTGACCTCCCGGGTCTTGTCCCCATCTGCCCCGGGGACCAGGACCGGGATCCGGTCGTAGGTTTCCCTCCGCTTGTTTTCGGCGATTGTCTCGCGCAGCGCGGTCTCGACCCCGGCCAACGCACCGCCGTAGACCAGCGACAGCAAGATCACCAGCCAGGCCTGGCCGATGTAGCCTTTTCGCGTTGGTTGCTCGTCCATGGTCTCGTCTCACGCTTTCTGAGGCGTCGGGCCGCCGACGGGGCGGGGAATCGTCCAGCGGTTCACGAGCGGCACCGCCGCGTTCATCACCAGAACCGCGAACATCACGCCTTCGGGATAGCCGCTGAACAGCCGGATTACGATCACCAGCGTGCCGATGCCCAGTCCGAAAATGAGCTTGCCGTTCGGAGCGAGCGGGCTGGTGACCGGGTCGGTGGCGACGAAGAAGGCGCCGAGCGCCAAGGCGCCGGTGACGATGTGGTGCGGCGCCGTCAGATGCGTCGGAAACAGCCAATGGGCCCCTTCGGCGCACACGACCGCGGCCAGCAGCGTGCCGACGGGGATCTGCCACGCGGCCGTACGGCGGACGCACAAGTAGATGCCGCCGACCAGCGCCGCCAGCGCGCTGGTTTCACCGATCGACCCATTCACGTTTCCCACAAACAGCGGCCAGAGCTCCGGGCGCGCCCCCAGGTCGGCGGCGGTCTGCTTGGCGAGGGTCAGCGGGGTGGCCTGGGTGAGGACCTTGAGCCCCGCCTCGCTGACCACGTAGTAGGAAGCCCCCAGTTTGGCGGGGAAGCTGAGCATGACGAAGGCGCGGCCGACCATGGCGGGATTGAAGATGTTGCACCCCAATCCCCCGAACACCACCTTGCCCAGCCCGATCGCCACCGCCGAGCCGATGACCGCAACGTACCACGGAGACCGCCAATGGAGCGAAAGGCCCAAGATCACCCCGGTGACCACGGCCGAGCAGTCGCCGATCGAGACCGGCTTGCGGCGCATCCGAGTGAACGCGGCCTCGGCGGCCAGGCAGCTCAGCACGCAGAGCCCGACCTGAATCACGGCATACCATTGGAAGACCAAGACCGCCGCGCCAAAGACCGGCCCCAGGCCGATGAGCACGTCGATCATCATCCGCCGGGTGGTGAAGGACGTGTCGGACAAGTGCGGCGACGGGGCGACGTGAGTGATCGGCGCCGCCGGAGCCGCGCTTGACCGGGAGGCTTCAAGTTGACTCGGAGTATCGCCTGGAGACATGAGGCCACGAACCCTTTCCCGCGGTGCTATCCGTTCTGTCGACCGACGGCATTCACGTCCGGTTGCCTCTACTCGTTCTGTACCATCACCTTGCCCACGCGGATGAGTTGCACGAGCGGGATGCTCGCCGGACACACGTACGCGCAGCATCCGCACTCCATGCAGGCCGAGATGTAGTATCGCTTCGCCAGTTCCACGTCGCCGACCCGCGACGCCAAGGCAAGCCTGGTGGGAACCAGACGCAGGGGACACACGTCGATACAGCGACCACAGCGGACGCAGGCGGTCTGGCGCGCCTTGCGCACTTCGTCGCGGGAGAGCACCGTGACGCCGCTCGTGCCTTTCGTCAACGGCACGTCCAGGCTGCCCAAGGTGAACCCCATCATCGGACCGCCGGCCACGACCCGCACGGCGTCGGTCGCCAGCCCCCCGCAGAAATCGACCAGCTCGCGGTAACTCGCGCCGATCGGCGCCAGCAGGTTCTTGGGCTGGTGGATCCCGGCACCCGACACGGTCACGATACGATGGGTGAGCGGCCCTGCGCGCACCACGGCTCGGGCCAAAGCGGCGGCGGTACCCACGTTGATCACCACCGCGCCCACGTCCAGCGGCAGCCCACCCGTGGGGACTTCCTTGCCCACCACGGTAACCACCAACTGCTTCTCGCCACCCTGTGGGTATCTTGTCTTCAAGGCCCGAATTTCGATCCCCGTCCCTTGCGCGGCGGAACGGAGCGAGTCGATGGCCTGCGGCTTGTTCTCCTCAACGCAGATCACGACCTGCCGGGCCCCGGTCGCCCGCCGGGCCAGAAGCGCGCCGGTGATCACCGGCTCCGGGGCTTCCAGCATCAGGCGGTGGTCCGCCGTGAGGTAGGGCTCGCATTCGCAACCGTTGACGAGCAGCCGATCGATGGGCTTCTTTTCGTTGCGGGTCAACTTGACGTGCGTGGGGAAGGCCGCGCCGCCAAGCCCGACCAGGCCGGCCCGCCTGGCACGTTCGGCGATCTCCTGCGGCTCGTACTGATCGAGCCCGTCCGTGGGCCACCTACCGCCGAAGATCTCCTCCCAAAGCGCATCGCCGGCCCAAGGCTGCTTGTCGGCGGCCTTGATCGTGACGACGGGGACGTGACGGCCGTTGGGCAGCGTGGCGACCGAAGCACGGGCGACGGTGCCGGTCACGCTGGCGTGGACCGGGGCGGAGACAAACGCCTTGGCCTCACCGACGATGTCCCCCAGGGCTACCTCCGTCCGCGGCTTGACTACCGCCTCGCAGGGGGCCCCCAGATGCTGCCATAGGGGAACACGTACTACCTCAGGCGTCGGCAGGACCTGGATCGCGGCCTCAGCGGCAGGAAGCTTTCTTTCGGGCGGGTGGACACCACCTGCGAAGCTGGCTTTTCTTGTGCCGGAAACCGTCATTGTGGTCGTGAGATCTTCTTCGCTGACTTGGCGTTGTCGGCTCGCCCTAGCAGCTTGGCAAGCACCACCGAGCCGGTCATGCCGATGACCAGTCCGGCAATCGCACCCAGGAATTGGGCGGCGCGGCTCTCACCGCAACAGATGGCTCCCACAATCGCCAAAACGCCAGGGCCAAGAAACAGGCCCATCGAGGACAAACCAAGGCCCCAGCCGGACAGCGCCAAATCGTCTTCCCAGCCCCCCGCCGGGCAGTCCTCGATCGGGCAGCCCCGGCAGCCGGAGTAGTCCGCCTCTCCCGGCTCGTGATCCGCGTACCTACGCATCCCTGTTACCCGCCGTTTGGGTGGGCGCTTTGCTGACGACCCGTATTCTCTCCTTCGGGGTACGGGACCGCAAGCGGGAAACGGCCGCGATAGGCTCGGAAGACTCGTGAGCGGGATCCGAGGAGAAAGGGCCGACGTGCGGTCGGCCCGGGCGTTGGGGCACCCGGGAGGGTGTTTCGGGGGCCCTATCGCGTGCGATTCCAAGAGACCGTTTGCCCGCGCCTTGGCCCGAAAGGCCGCAAGAACGGCGCCGACTTTCGGCGATGCGATTCCCGCCCGACGCTCACCAAGAAAGCCACCAAGACGGCCAGCCACCGGACGGTCCGCCGGATCGCGACGTGTAGGCGGCAGGTGCGCAGATCACGGGGAACGTTGGTGCTCTTCGTCTCTGCTCTTGACCGTCCACTCTGCCCTTCGTCCGACGGAGGACCGGCGTTCACGTCAAGAATCAATCACTTGATGCCGAAGATGGGACGGAACAAGGGATGTTGACCCCGGATCTCGGCTTCAATCTGCTTGTGGTAAAGTTTTTGGTTGATACGCTCAGCTTGTTCTTCAAGTCTCTTGGCTTCCTCGTGCTGCCCCAACCGTTTGTGCACCGCGGCCAGGCCTTCCCACGCGGGGGCGTGCATGCTGTCTTTGGCGATACAGCGTCGGAATTGGCGTCCGGCTTCTTCGGGAAACCCGAGGGCCAGCAATTCGTGCCCCTGCTTGAAGTGCGCCTCGATATCGGTGCTCTCGGCGTCCAGCCGCAGCCGGATGGCATGCTCCGATCGGACCGTGACCATCGAACAGGGCATTTCGCGGGCAACCTTCCTTGCGACCCCCCCCATCAACATCCGCCCAAGACCCCTCCTCCCCACCGAACCCGTAACGAGCAGATCGGATTCCCTCTCACCGACGACCTTCATGATTTCCTCTTGCGGCTTGCCTCGCCGAATCAGGTTCGTCGACTTGACGTTGTGGAAGTCGAAATCCTGGAGGAAACGCTCGAAGACGCGCGTTTCCTCTGCCTCGGCAACCGTTTCGCCCGTCCTCTCATGGTAGCCGGAGGCTGGAATTGCCGTCAGAACGGTCAGTTCTGCTTCGAAACCGCGTGACAGATGAATCGCATTCTGGAGGGCCCGGCCTGAGGGATCGGAGAAATCCACCGGGCAAAGGACCTTGTGGATCGGAGGTGCCGTGCCCGGCTTCACGATCCAGACCGGTTTGCTTGCTCTGCGGCGGACTTCCGTTGCGGTGCTTCCCAGACCGCACGGACCGCTGGCGGCCGTTTCTCGCGCGCCCAGGATAATGAGGTTGGCATCTCGCTCATCTGCCCGGCGGTTGATCTTGTCGAATGGGACACCGAAGTCGACGAGCGTCTCGACGACCGCGACGCCCTCCGCCTGAACGCGGTCTCGGGCATCGTGCAATTCCGCTTCGACGTCCGTCCTGATCATGTCCACGGCACGCGAATACCAATGGGAGCTTCCCGGCACCACGTGAAGCAGAACGATTTCCGACTGGAAGTGTTTTGCCACGAAGACGGCCATTCGCAGGGCCTCGTCAGCCCCGGAGCCAAAATCCGTCGCCACCAGGATTCTCTCCATGAGCTTCATGGCGTTCTCACTTTCATGCTTGGAGCAGAGCGTCGGGCAACCGCAGGCTTGTAACCGTCCTCTTCAGTCGAGGTGACCGTCGCGCCTCGTGTAGGTGGTCTTGATAAACTGGCCGATAAGCCGGGCATAGTCAGGGGGTCTGGACGATATGCTCCGCCCGTGCTTCACGTCCTTTGGCTTCCTCCCGGTGCCCCCATCGTTCGTGTGCGGCCGCGAGGCCTTCCCACGCGGGGCATACATCTCGTCTTTGGCGATACGATGCTGGTATTGGCTTGCGGGTTGTTTGGGAAACCCGAGGGCCGGCAATTCGTGCCCTGTTTGAAGTGCGCCTCGATATCGGTACTCTCGGCGTCCAACCGCGAACTCTGGCAGACCGTGCCTGGGACAAGCGGGATGATCTCGTGTAGGCGAGTCACCGGAAGTCTGGTATGCGCCACCGGACCGGAAAAACCACACGCCGCTGGCTGACGACAACTTCGTGGCCGATCTCGAACGTATCAGAAATCACGCCTCAGTCGCCCATGCAGTCACGCCACAGGGAGGGGCAGCCGACAACTCGCGTCTCGTCGGGCGGGCCCCCCGGATTACTACCCATCGTGTGCCGGCCTGCTCGCGTTTCCCACGCTCCAGGCGATGGGCGCAGTTCCCGATACGGATTCAAGTTTATTATACCAAGCGAGCAGCGATTCGGCCAACCCGGATAAGACGTCTCGTTCGCACGGTTCGCGGCCCGAAAGCGGAAGTGCCCGCTGTCCAACGAGTTGCGCCGACGGCCGGTCGCAGAGCGTCCGCGTCCGGGGTGCGATGCAAAGCGTCGTGACGAGGCCGGACGACGGGCCGTACGGATGATGACGCAAGGCACACTCCCACGGCGATCCCCGCCAGAGGGCGGTTACCGTGGTCTGCCGGCGGAGCCTGCCCCCCCCGACCGCGACGGACGTATCGCGGTCGTCCCGTGACGGTCATTCCCGGGACGTGACCGGCGAGACCGGATCTAGAGAGACTGCATTTCGAGTTCCTCGATCTTCGCCAGGAAGCTCTCGTACTCTTGGGATTCACGTCGGGAGTAGTTGAGGTTCTTGAACAGGCCGGTCATCTGGGTGAAGTAGTCGCGGGCCTGCTCCTTGTCCCGAAAGCGATGGTCGCGCTCCACAATGCGCTTGACCAGCAAGAAGGTCTCTTTCTGCCGCTCCAAAGACGTCGAGACGTCGACCGGATCGAAGGCGTCTTGTTGCAGGTAAACCATGTCGACGAATACCGCCTTCTGGTAGACCACGAAGTCGTCCAGCGTGATCCCTTCTTCTCCCGTGACCTGCATCATCTGGAAGACGCTGTCACCCTCCTCCAGCAGTTTCAGAATGGCCTGCACCAATGCGGTCCAGCCGGACTGGACGTGCCTGTCGAAGTAGGGCGTCAACTGCTCGAGATACCGCGACCAGGAGGTCAACGGATCGACCGCCGGATAGAACCGTTTGTAGGCGCGATCGTAGGAGAGGCCGAGAAACGTCTTGACGGTACCCAGGGTCGACTGCGTCACGGGTTCTTCGAAGTTGCCGCCGGCGGGCGAGACCGTGCCGATCATGGTCAGGCTGCTGGTGGAGCCGTCGCGGGCTCGGATGACGCCGGCACGTTCGTAGACGCTCTTGATGGTCGAGTCGAGATAGGCCGGAAAGGCCTCCTCCCCGGGGATCTCCTCCAGCCGGCCGGAGGTCTCCCGCATCGCCTGGGCCCAGCGCGAGGTCGAGTCGGCCAGCAGCAGGACCTGGAGGCCCATCTGGCGATAGTACTCGCCCAGGGTGATGCCGGTGTAGATCGAGGCTTCCCGTGCGGGAACGGGCATGGACGACGTGTTGCAGACGATGATCGTACGATCCATCAACGGTCCTTCGCCGCGGGGGTCCTGCATCTTGGGAAATTCGGTCAGTGTCTCGACGACCTCTCCGGCGCGCTCTCCGCAGGCCACGACGATGACGATGTCGGCCGACGAGTATCGGGCGAGCAAGCCCTGCAAGACGGTCTTGCCGGCGCCGAACGGGCCGGGGATGCAGGCGGTGCCGCCCAGGGCAATGGGAAAGAACGTGTCAATCAGCCGCGTCGTGGTGATCAGCGGCTCCGAGGGATACAGTCTCTCGACGACCCGCCGCCGCAGCATGAGGGACGGAAGCGGCCGTCGCACGGGCCAGGTCTGCGTCATCGTCAGGGGGCGCTCCCGACCGGCCTGATCACGGATTCGGGCCACCGGCTCGTTGACGGTCAGACTCCCGCCGTGGATCCAGGTCAGCTCCACTTCGCCCGGCTCCCCGAAGGGCACCATGATCTTGTGCGTGATATGGCGCTCCTTGACCGTGCCGAGGGGGTCGCCGGCCACCAGTCTCTCACCCGCTCGCCGAGCCGGCGTGAACGCCCACTGGTGCTGGGGGTCCAGCGCGTCGACTTCCCGGCCGCGCCGCAGGAAAAAGCCGTCCTTTTCGGCCAGCGTTGTCAACGGGTTCTGAAGCCCGTCGTAGATGTTTCCCAGCAGCCCGGGGCCCAAGGCGACGGAGAGCATTTCGCCGGTGAACTCGACGCGATCACCGACTCGCACGCCATGGGTCTCTTCGAAGACCTGCAAATCGGCGGTCCGGCCGAGGATCCGCAACACCTCGGCCTTCAGTCGCTCGTCTCCGGTACAGACGTAGCCGACTTCGTTCTTCACAATGGAGCCCTCGAGGGCTTCCACCGCGACGACGTTCCCGTTGACGCCGACAACGACGCCTTCATTCGTAAAGGTTTGCGTGCTCATCCAGCGACTCCGTGACGAGTTGTTCGAAGCGTTCCCGGCCAAGCGCGGCGTCCCGGCTCGTCCAGCGATTGATGATTTCCCAGCGAACGAGGTACAAGAGCACCGCTTCGAAAGAGAAGAAGTACTGCTCGGCCAGCTTGGTCCAATGGTTCCAGGTAACACTCAGTTTGATTCGTTGCGCCTCGAGGCAATCGGTCGTGTCCAGCAATCGACTCATCGGGGCGATCCAGGGGTGCTCCCACTGGAGTCGGAACTCCGGATGCTCCCAATTCTTGCGGATATGGTCGACCCACTGTCCCACGCCGGGCGGAGGGGGGAGGCCACGGCGACGGCGGCGCAGCCCGCTCATGATCGTCCGAATGTCCATTTGAAACGCGACAATGTGGCGTCCCAGCCGATTCCTCATGGAGGACATGAGCTGGTCGTAGTGGGAGATCACCTCCTCGTCCGTCCGATCCCACGGTTGACGGTCCCAAATCAGAAACGCTTTGAGCCGTTCGAGGACCTCCGCGTCCTCGGGCCTGAGCAGCTCGAGCCTCTTCTTCAGCCGAGGCTGCGTGATCGGGACGCGATCGACGTCGAAATGCCGAGGCATCGCGGGCAAGCTGCCGAGGAGGAAATGGTAGCTGTTGCTGGGGCGCATGGCGCGGATCTCACTGGACAATGCCGTCCATCAACGTTCGGAAACGCGGCAGCAGGTGCCGCAACAGGAACTCCGTGATGGCTTTCTCGTTGAAGGAAATCTCCACGTCCTCGTTGACCATTCGGACCGTGACGCCGGGGGTGTTGTCGGCGGCGACGCCGAACGAGACGCCGTCCCGCAGCATGTCCCCGGCCAGGGCCAGCACGAAGTGGCTCAGGGTGCCCTCTTTCGCCTCCTTGGCCTGGCATCCGGCGTCCTCGAGTGCCCCCACGTCTTCCGGCAACAGCAGCTCCATGGGCTCCTTGCTGTCCCTGGGGATGGCGCGGCCCGCGATCTCCAAGATCAATCGCTGCACGAACTGCTCGTCGCGGAGGCAGGCCGAAACGAGCCGACGTACTTGATTGGAGAACTGTTCGGAGATCTCTTCTTTCAGCGCCAGAACCGCGTCGCGGCCCGCCAGGCGCAAAGCCTCCTCGCCCGACGCCCGCAGACCGTCCGCTTCCTCCTTCGCGCGCTGGACAATATGCGCGGCTTCCCGGCGGGCTTCGTCGAGCATCTCGGAGGCCCGCCGCCGCGCTTCGGCGAGGAGCTCATCGGCCTGCTCCTTGCCTTCTTCCACGCCTTTGTCTCGCAGGCGGTCGATCAACTCTTGAACGCCCGACGATCGTTCTTTCTCGGTCATGGTGTCTTGTTCCGCTTCCAGTGAGTTCATTCTTGACGGCACCGTTGATCCTCCGTCGGACGACGAGCGGAGTGGACCGTCAAGAGTCCTGTTTTGTGAACCTAGCCTGCGGCCAGGGGGATTCCGTTGCTGACGACCAGAGCGAAGACGAACGCAAACACGGCGAATCCTTCGACGATCGCCGCCGGGGCCACCGAGAGGCCGAACACTTCCGGCTTGCTCTTGCTGGTGTTGATCGCCGAGGCGCAGCACGCCCCCTGCATGATGGCGCTGGTCATCAGTGCCAGGCCGCAGAGGAGGCCGATCGCCAACAAGCCGGGAGCCGATTCGACGCCGACTCCTTTCCCGTTCAGCGTGTACATCACCACGATGCCGTAAATCGTCTGAGAAGAAGGCAGTGCCGAGACGCCGACCAGGCGGCCGTACCCGCCCTCAATTTCCAGCATGGCCCCGCACGCCGTCTGACCTGCCCGCGCGCAACCGAAAATGCTCCCGATGACACCCAACGCGGTTGGCGCGTAGAGGCCGGCCCATCCCAAGGTAAGAAGCCAAAAGTCTTCCATCACTGACTCGCTTTCTTGCAGAAGGCTTGAAACGGATAACCTTCGTCGGGAAGGCTCCAGTTGAAGAACTCGATGCAGTTCAGACGCAATCCGTGAACGACGCCCCCGACGACGGCCAGCACGAAGTTGAGCCCGTGCCCAAGCACGAGCACCAGGATCGCCGCCAGGAGGCCAAGTCCGCGGAGTTTGTCGGTCATTCCTGCTGCAATCTCATTGAACGTTTGGGCCAGCACGCTGCTGGCCAGACCCAGCGCGAAGAGCCGCAGGTAGCTGAGCACGTCGCCAAATGCCTTGGAGACGTTGGTCAGGTTCTTGAACCCGTCCAGGATTCGCAACAACAGGTCGAGGGGGCGGAAAGAGATCGGGCGGTCACTGGTGAAGAACAGAACGGCTCCGGCCCCTCCGATCAGCAGGGTCACCCCTCCGATCAGCAGGGTCATGCCCAGCGGGTCCTGGGCGTCCATCTTGGTCCCCGCGATCAGCCCGCCGAGAATCATCGCAGCCCAACCGACCGGGGCGAGAAAACGGGGCGACTGCCGGTAACGCCATGCGGTGACTAAGTTCGCCAGGATCAAATGAAACGCGCCGACGATAATCGTGAGGAGCATCATCCCGTCCTGGTCCCGGGAATTGAGCACCTTCAGAGGGGCGAGTACCGGCCCCATCGGTTTTCCCATGTCCTCAGGACTTACGCCGAAGTAGCTTCCCACCATCGCGCCGTACCCGATCGACGCGAGGACGAGGGCCAAAAACAGGTTCCGCAGGCGGATGTTGCTCCGAGTGTGCCCCAGCTTGCGCCACGCACAGGTCAACACCATGCCCAGCATCAGCCCGTAGCCGGCGTCGGAGAAGATCATCGCGAAGAAGACGGCGAAGGAGAAGAACACCACCAGCGACGGGTCCCACGTATGGTAGCCCGGCGTCATGTAGAACGTGACGGTGCCCTCGCCCCCGGCCAGCGGCTCGGGGTTCGCGAGCAGCGTCGGCGGATTATCCTCCGCCGTGGGCTCGTCGACGGAAACAGCCAGGCCGTGCTCCCTGGCGAACTCGGCCATCCGGGGCACGGCGTCGCGAGGCGCCCAGCCCTGGACGGCGAAAACCCCCGAGTCGTCCAACGTCTGTTGCCCGGCGTGCTCCAGAACCGCCTGATCATCGGCCTCCGCCATCGCCTGGGTGAAAAGAAGACACCAGCGGGTCAGCTCGATGCGGCGGGATTGCAGCCTCTCCAGCTCGAGCTCCATGTCCTGCAAATGATCGGTCAGCTCCGACAAGGAGCGCGGGTCCAGCTCCACCGGCGAGACGGGCACGTTCTGCGGCCTGTCGGGCTGGATCACCACGACGTAGTCGAAGCGCTCATCCCGCGCAACCGCCTCCCAGACGAGGCCCGACTCCCTCACCGCGTCCATGCGACGGTGCGGGACCACGTAGAACCAGAGCCGAAACACACCGGGCTCGTCCTCCGGAGGGAGACGAAAGTCTCCCCACGGCTTCAGGGCCTCGATCGCCGTGCGAACCAGTTCGCATTCGTCGTTCAGCTCTTGTTCCCGCCGGTGAATTGCCAACACCTCCCGCTCGACCGCGGCAAAGTCGAAATGCCGGGGGTCTCTCACTTGCCGCCGCTGCGTCGGGCAGGTCTGCAAGTACTCGAGCGCCTTGTGGGCTTCGACCGAGTATCCCCGGCTCGGCCGGCCATCGCCCGTCCCCGGCGTAAGGTTCACCAGGTGCGCGCAGCCCAGGTCTTGCAGGCCGTCGAGAACGGCCTGTTTGTGGTCGGCGATTCCGTAGAGCGTGACTCTGTTGACAGGGACAATAGCCATTAACGACGTTCCCGCTGACTCATTTTCTTGTGACGTTTTGCCTTGACGAGCTTCGAGCGGACGACGGCGGCCCGTTCCGCGTCCCCCAGGTAGATGCGAATGCGGAGGATGTTCTTCCGGGCGGTGGGGATGAGCACCTTCTCAAACAGATTGACCCGCTGCGTGATCTTGCGGACCGCCACTTCCAGTCGGCGGACTCGCTCCTCCTCGACTTGTTGGTGAATCCGCAACCCGCTCATTCTCTGCAAATACTCGACCAGGGTGTCCACCCAAAACGGCTTCGCCAGGGTGGAGTACTCTTCGACGTCGAATTCCACGCCGCGGAGCACGGGTAGCCTGACCCCGATCACGTTTTCCTCCCCGGACTCCACGGCCCGCACCCTCACGTAGCCGGAGAGATCCATGGTCGAAGCGCCCAGCAAGGCCAGCATCCCTTCCAACGACGCCAAGACCTCGTCGATTTCCCGCCGCCTGGCGGAGAGCGCCCTTTCGGCATTCTTGAACTCGACCATCAACTGTTGACGTTTCAGATCAAGCGACGGCAGGAAACGCTGATACGTCTCCAGCCGGTCCCGTTCGGTCTTCAGGGAGCTCTTGTTGAGGGCGAGCGCCATGGCTACCTCACCAATGGTCTACGTCTGGTTCTGCGCCGGCTCGCTTCCCGCTCCGTCGGGGGAAGGCGAGCTTTCGCGGCTTGCGGCCTCCGCCGCGGCGGAGCCGTTCCGCTTGGGGTAGTACTTGTCGACAAGCGACTGCCTCATGAGCAACTCCTGAGGCTCGAAGCACTCGGCCAACGTCTGCCAGGAAAGGTCCAAGGCGTCGTCCAAGGGGATCGAGACTTCCAGGCTCATGAACCGCTCCTGAAACAGCTCACCGAATTTCAATGCCTTGAGATCGAAGGGGGATAACTCGAACGCCATCGCCTTCTTCTTCTCGGCCTCCTTGGCCGCGGCGTAAAACCGGATCATCGTGTTCATGATCTGCGAGTGATCCTCCCGCGTCACCTTGCCGATCACGTTCTGCTTCAATCGCGACAGGGAGCCGAACGGATCGATCATGCCGTCGTGCAGGTAGAACTGGCCTTCGGTGATGTAGCCCGTGTTGTCGGGCACCGGGTGCGTGACGTCGTCGCCGGGCATCGTGGTGACCGCCAGGATGGTCACCGACCCGGCCCCCTTGTAATCGCACGCCCGCTCGTACCGCTGGGCCAACTGACTGTAGAGGTCGCCCACGTAGCCGCGGTTTGCCGGTACTCGCTCCAGGGTAATGCCGATTTCCTTCAACGCGTCGGCGAACGCCGTCATGTCGGTCAGCAAGACCAGCACTCGCTTTCCTTCCTCCACCGCGAAACGCTCCGCCACCTTCAGGGCCATGTCCGGGACCAACAGGCGCTCCACGATGGGGTCGGAAGCCTGGTTCACGAACATCACCACTCGGGAGAAGATGCCCTCCTCTTCGAATCTCGTCCGGAAGAAGTAATAGTCGTCGAAGATCAGCCCCATGCCCCCGAAGACAATGATGTCGGCGTCGGCCTGGATACCGATACGGGCCAAGAGCTGGTTGTAGGGCTCCCCGGCAATCGAAAAAATGGGGAGCTTCTGGCTCTCCACCAGGCAGTTGAACACGTCGATCATCGGCACCTTGGTGTGAATCATGTTCCTGGGCAACACCCGCATCGTCGGGTTTACGGCCGGACCGCCCGTCTCGATGCGAGGTTCGCCGGAGAGCGCCGGACCCGTGTCCAGCGGCTCGCCCGAACCACGAAAGACGCGCCCCAAGATGTTCGGCGAATACGCCACCTGCATGGCATGGCCGAAGAAGCGCACCTTCGCGTCGGTCGATAGGCCCCTTCCCCCGGTGAAAACCTGCAGCGAAACCACGTCGCCTTCAAGCTGAATCACCTGGGCCAGAGACTGCTCGCCGTCCCAGTTCTCGACCAGCGCCAAATCGCTGAAACCGACGTTCTTGGCGCGAACCTTGAGAATGTCGCCGACGATGGCGAGAACCCGCGTATGGCGTGTCAAGTCATCAAACATGTTTGCCTTCTCCGGAAAACTGAGCCCGTCCTACTGGCCCAAAAAAAGGGCTCGATCGGCTTCTCGGATCACGTGGAGTGCCGTTTCGCTAAAAACTCGTCGCGACAGACGGCTGCGGGCACTGCTGCCGAGAACAATCATGTCCGCCTGCCAATCGGCCGCCTCCTGAAGCAGCCCCGTCTTCGGCTTGCCGGAGCAGCATCGCACTTCCGGCTCGAGCCCGTGGAAACGGCAATACTCGGCCGCCTCCGCACCCAATTGCTCTCCCTTTTGCCGCGAAGCATGGAAAGTGACGATTCGTGTCGCGACGTCTGGCCAGAGACGGAACTGGACGAATCGCTTCATCGTTTTCGCCGATGGCACGGACCCGCTGTAGGCAATCAGGACCCGCCGGATCGGCCGGTACTCGTCCGAATTGGCAATCAGCGGCCTGACACCGCCCGTGATCAACCGAGTCAACACGTCCGAGGGTCTGTAATCGGCGTCCCCCAGGATGCCGTACTCGAAGATGCCTTGCAGGCCGAAGATCATCAGGTCCTGATAACGAGCACAAGACAACATCAGTTGGAACGGATCGCCTTCCTCCCGTCTTGCGCAGTGCTTTACCCCGGCCGCGATGCAGGCGCTTTCAAACTCACCGATCGCCTCTTCGACCCGCTTCTGGGTTACCTGCAAACGATGCTCGCGTAGGTCGCGTGCCGCCCCCCCACCCCCGATCGCGACCGGCCCGACCCGCCTCAACCGCCTGACGTCGACCACGGTCACGGCGGTCAATTGGGCCCCGTGAATCTGCGCCAACTCGACGGCACGGCGAATCGCCACGGACGAAAAGTCCGTCCCGCCAAGGCTGACAAGGATTCGCTTGAGCATGCTCCCCCTCGCGGGTGGGCAATAACCTGGCCGAAGGTATCAATTTCTCGCTTAATCCTTTCTTTACTGTAGCTCACGCGTGGTTTCTCGGCAGGGGGGCCCCCGTTCGCGTGGCGACGGCGGAACAGCATGGGGGCGCCCGGCCCGATCGACCCGGGCGGGGATGACCGTAAGTCATTTGAAAATAAAGGGTTAGGAGATGTCGCGACAGATAGGGGCCGCAGGGAATGCAGACGACGACGTGGCAGCCGTCCGGTGGCCTGTCAGAAAGTCGACACCAAGACCTGACTCGTCGCGGGATGCACACGCTCCGCTGGCGGCATCAACCGCCATCGCTTCGACGAGTCATCCGGGCGTGTTGGCAGGGATTCCTGTGCCGGCGCATGAACTCTCTTGGCCTTCTGCGTCTCCAGCCTCAGGTTCGGGCGAGCCATGGATGCGCAAAGAGTCCGAGAAGAACTCTTCTGCCTTGGGGCTCACGATGTTGCCGGGCGGATGCGTCATATTGCACAACGCGGGAGCTGACTCGGTCCGCCGCGGATGGAAACCGCACGAGTCGGATTCTAATTCACCGCACGCGACGGGGCAGCGGCGGTGCGCAGCGGAAACGCGTCGTGAACCGGCAGCCGGCGCATCAGCCAGTCGGTCTCGCGCGTCGCGGGGACCTGGATCGCGCCGGCCGGAGCCAACGTCTGGATGAGGGCCGCGACGGGGACCGGCTGCGCCTTCGGCTCGCCGAGCAGGACGCCCAAGCTGCCGGCCAGAACCGTTCCGGACCCGGCAGGAGGGCACGCTCCTTGCAGTTGCAGGCCGTGGGAGTCGATCCGGAACAAGACGGCCAGCCGGTCGTAGGAGACGAGCTGGCCGGGGTCGCGCGGCTCCAGCCCACGGACCATCCCCAGTCGGCCGGCCGCCGCGTCCAGAAGCGAACGGCTGATCGCGCCCGGCCCGGCCACGAGCGAGCCGGCGGCTTCCTCGAGACGCCCTTGGCGCGCAAGCGCCTTCTGGACGGTCAGCTCGGCGGCGCCGCCGAGGACATGTGGGAAACGACCGGCGACCAATCGCTCCAGATCGACGCCGGTGAACTTCCCCACGAGCTCGCCGCCCCAGCCCTCGGGCGTTTCGTTCGCCCAAACGTAGCCCGAGAAGCGGCTCTCGGGGCCCATCGCCTCGAATTCCGGCACGGCGAGTGCCAGGAGCGAGCAGGGCACGGCGCCGCCCCCCGTGTACACCCCTAAGCCGCTGGCCGGCGGCTCGGTCTGACCGTTGCGCGCGACGCGGACCTGGATCGGCTCGGGCGTTTCGACCTCCGCGAGGCGAAAAGTGACGTCCGCCTGGCTCCCGCCCGGCAGCCTGTCGATCCTGCCCCGGAGTTGCGCGATCGCGTGGGACGTTTCGCCTTGCTGCAACTTCACTTCGCCGGCCGCCAGCCGCACGTCCGACTCGACGGAGCCGATGCGCCCGGTGAGGGCTCCGCGGACCAGTTGCCAGACCTGATCCAACCGGTCGGCCTCCACTTCCGCCTGGGAAGCCATCAGGACCAGGCAGGGCCTGCCCCGGCCCTCGTTGTCCATCGGCCTTTCCCGGACGACCTTCAACGTTCGGCAGCGGAGGATGCGGTCTCCCGTTTCCGGGTCCGACAGCTCCACCCCTTCGTAGAGGACGACTCCGGGCCGCAAGTATCGTACTCGCGCAAGGGAGACTCCTTGGCCCAGTTGCCAACTCAGGCGAGTTGCCACCGCCCGGACGTGTCCCGGCATGTGCCTGGCCAGGCCGCAGACCAGCACGATCACGGTCGGCACGACGCACAGGGCCAAAAACGCCGCAAAGGAAACGCGACGGCGAGAGCTATCGTGGAGTTGGAACATCCCTGTTCGCTCTTGAAGAAATACGTGTTCGCTTATGGGAGCAGGGCGCCGGCTTGCGTCTAACAGGGATGGGCCGCCGGTGCGAAGCCGCAAGCGGCAACCCGCGGACCTCATCATCCTTCATTCAACCCTCAACCCTCAACCCTCAACCCTCATACCTCAACCCTCAACCCTCAACCCTCAACCCTCATCCCTCATCCCTCATCCCTCATCCCTCATCCCTCATCCCTCATCCTTCCATCACCTTTCGCCGGCCATCTCGTGGAACAGCTTCCAGCGGGCCTGCATCTCGGCGAGGCTGTCGCCGCCGAACTTGTCGACCAGCGCCCGGGCGATCTCGAATGCTACGACGTTCTCGACGATCACGCTGGCCGCCGCGATGGCGCAGATGTCGCTTCGCTCGTAGGAAGCCTTCTGGGGCTCCTTCGTGTTGAGATTGATCGAGTCCAGAGGCTTGGCCAGGGTGCTGATCGGCTTCTTGGCCGCGCGGATCACGATCGGCTGGGAGTTGGTCATGCCGGCTTCCAGACCTCCGGCGTTGTTCGTCGGGCGGACGTAGCCCAGATTGGGCGTCGACGTCTGGGACGGGTCGTAGGCAATCGGATCGTGGACCTGCGAGCCGCGGCGCCGGGCGACCTCGAACCCCAAGCCGATCTCCACGCCCTTGATCGCCTGGACCGACATCACCGCCTGGGCCAGGCGCCCGTCCAGCCTCCGGTCCCACTGGGCGTGCGAGCCAAGCCCGAAGGGCACGCCCTCCACCCGAACTTCGACCACCCCGCCCGACGTGTCGCCCTCCTTCTGACACTGGTCGATCAGGGCCTTGATCTCGCCATCTTGATCGGGATTGAGGGTGTTCAGCTCGCTGGAGTCCCTCAGAGCCCGCTGCTCTTCCAGCGTGCCCTCGCGGGGCTCGATCTCGAACGGTCCGACCCGGACCACGTATCCAAAGGCGGTGATGCCGAACGGGCTCAAGATCTGCTTGGCCAGGGCGCCGGCAGCGACGCGTCCCGCCGTGTCCCGGGCGCTTGCCCGTTCCAGGATCGCCCGGATCGGACCGAGGTACTTGATCGCCCCGCTCAGGTCGCCGTGGCCGGGCCGAGGGCACTCCAGTTCCTCCATCCGCTCCAGCTTGTAGTCGCGGTTAACGACCAGGAGCACGATGGGGCTGCCGAGCGTGGTGCCGCGCCAGATGCCGGTTAGGACCTCGACCGTGTCCGTCTCGATTCGCTGGCGACCGCCGCGTCCGTAGCCGCCTTGGCGCCGACCCAGCTCGGCATCGATCAAGTCCGTGTCGACTTCGACGCCTGCTGGGAACCCGTCGACGAACGCGAGCATCCCTTTGCCATGCGACTCACCCGCAGTCCAGTAGCGCAACATCTTTGGATTTCCTGACTTACGAGGTTCGGCACGCGGCGCGACCGGCAGGGATCCTGGAACCCCGAATTCTACCCGGACGGCCCGAGCACGGATAGGGCGGTTTGGGCGGTTCAGTCAAGCCGGGGAAAGGCGTGTTTCGGCGAGAGGGGGCGAAGCCGCAAGGAGCTATCCCCGCGCCAGCCGCCTACTACCTGCTGCCGAGTTCATACTGCCGACTAGTGGTCTGTCCAATTCGAGTTTACGGGTGCCACGGGCATCTTGCCCGTGCTCTCGTAGCTGCACTGGCGAGACGCCAGTGGCACCCGACCGGCAAAGTCAATCTGGACAGACCACTAGGGCACTTGGCTTCGGACATTTGCTGCAAATGAGTCAAGCTTGTGGGGTTCAGAGTTCACGGTTCAGGGTTCAGGACTTGGAATTCCACGTATGCACGCAAATCCTGAACCCTGACCACTGACCTCTCGCCTCGGTCTGACGCCCTGCCTCGCTAGATACTGCCCACTACTTCGCCTCGAACGCCTGTCCGGTGAGCCGCTCGTAGGCGTCGATGTACTTTTGGCGTGTTTTCGCCACGATGTCATCGGGGAGGGCAGGCGGCGGGCTGTTCTTGTCCCAGTCGGTCCCGGAGAGCCAGTCGCGGACGAATTGCTTGTCGAACGAGGGCTGGCTGCGGCCGGGGCGGTACTGGTTGGCGGGCCAGAAGCGGGAGCTGTCGGGGGTGAGGACCTCGTCGATAAGAATGAGCTGGCCGTCGACCTGGCCCCACTCGAACTTCGTGTCGGCGATGATGATTCCCCGCTCCAGCGCGTAGTCGGCGCCTCGTCGGAAGATCTCGATGCTGCGGCGACACAGCTCGTCGGCCAGGTCGTCTCCCACCGTGTCGGCCATCCGCTCGAAGGAGATGTTCTCGTCGTGCCCGGTGGTCGCCTTCGTGGCCGGTGTGAAGACGGGGTCATCGAGTCGGGAGCTTTCGGCGAGCCCGTCCGGCAGCGGGATGCCGCAAACCGTGCCCGATTCGGTGTACTCCTTCCATCCGGACCCGGCCAGGTAGCCCCGCACAACGCATTCAATCGGCACGACCTCGGTTTTCCGAACCAGGCTGGATCGTCCGGCGAGCATCCGGCGGTCGGCCCCCGCGGGCAAGTCCATCTGGTCCACGTTGGTCGTGATCAGGTGGTGAGGCTCTTCCAGCAGGTCGAACCAGAAGGCGGCGATCCGGGTCAGCACGCGACCTTTGTCGGGGATTCCGGTGGGCAGGACCCAGTCAAACGCACTGATCCGATCGGTGCTGACCAACAGGAGTCGATTGCCCAGGTCGTAAATGTCGCGCACCTTGCCGCGCTTGACCGGCAGTCCGGGGATCGAGGTCTCCAACACAACGGCTCTGCTCATCAAACCATTCCTTGCTCGAGGGGCGTTAGCGTCCGAGAATATAACAGGTAGGCAAGGCCGTGGCCAAGGGCCCCACTCCTGCTTGAACGGATACCCCAACTCCGGTAGACTTCGTATGGAGGAACCGGCCCGAAAGGGGGAGAGACTTGCTGCACATTGCCACTCCCCCCCCTCAAGCAGCGATCGGGCCTTCCGGGCAGGATGCCGGCGGCGGCCCATCTGCCCTCCTGGTATCCCCCAGACTGTAGGCTTGCTGAGGAAACCGTCCTGATGGGTTTGATGCGATTCATCTCTCCGCCCGATCGCATCAGCGACGAGACGGTCGAGCAGGCGTACCTGTCGGGCTTTGACCGGATTCCGTGGCAGGTCCATGTCCGTCGCACGGACGGGGAACTCCTCCTGGAGCGGTCCGCTTCCGACTCGGGCACGCTCCATATCCCTTGGCCGGTCGAGGGTTACGGGCAGGTGACTTTGTCGACTGCCACGCTGATGGAGCGACCCGAACCGTACTATCTGCCCCTGGAGCTGGCCCGGGGCAAGATCGGGCAGGTCCGCAAGCAGTTGGCCGAGTGGGAAATGAACGGTCTGAGCGTTCCCAAGCGGGTCCACGACACCGTGGCCGAAGCGCTCGGGTTTTTCGCGCAAGCCGCCGTGGTTGACCATCGCTCGGGGCGGTCGGTCAAGCTGGCCGAGGAGGCCGTCCGGCTGGCCGTCGATGCAGCCAACCTGCTGGCCACTTCCTATGCCGAGCAGGTGCTCGCGGTTCGGCGATCCGCGTCGCAGAAGCTGGGCAGCTTTTGGGGCGCCGATCTGGGACTGTCGCTGTTGGACGAGCAGACGGCCGAGCAGACCGTCGAGGCGTTCAGCTCGGCAAACGTGCCGCTCGTCTGGCGGGAGATCGAAACCAGCGAGGGACACTATTGCTGGGACACCACCGACAAACAGGTCGAGTGGTGCCGGGCCGAGGGACTCATGCTCAGCGCCGGGCCACTCCTGCGATTCGACCAGCGGAGCCTCCCCGATTGGCTCGCCTTGTATGAGAACGACTTCGACGGCCTGATGTCGCTCGCCTCGGAGTTCGTCAAGGCGGCCGTCCGTCGCTATCGCGGCCGGATCAACCTCTGGCAGTGTGCCGGCCGCGTCAACTCGCCCGACGTGCTCTCGCTATCCGAAGAGGAGAAGGTCAGGCTGGCCGCCCGGGCGCTGGAGCTGACCCGCGCACTCGACACCACGACTCCGCTGCTGGTCTCCTTCGATCAGCCCTGGGCGGAGTACCTCAGCCGCCGCGAGATGGACTTCCCGCCGTTGCACATTGCCGACGCGCTGGTCCGGGCCAACCTCGGCCTTACCGGGTTGATGCTGGAGATCAACGTGGGCTATCACCCGGGGGGCACGCTCTCTCGCGATCCGCTGGAGTTCAGCCAGCACCTGGACTACTGGAACTTGCTCGGGGTGCCGCTGTTCGTGGGTCTGACGGTGCCCAGTGCCGACCATGACGACCCCTTGGCCCGGCGGCCCGCCAAGCTCCACCCCGGCAGTTGGAGCCTCAAAACCCAGGAGAGCTGGGTGAGCCGCTACGTGCCGCTGATCCTGGCCAAGCCCTACGTGCACGGCGTCCTCTGGAACCAGCTTCGCGACTTCGAGCCGCACGACTTCGCCCACGGCGGCCTGTTCGACTTGAGACGCCAACCCAAGCCGGCCCTGCGGCAGATGGCCGCCATCCGCCGGGCGCATCTGAAGTAGAGTGGGGAGTGACGAATGACGGGCGGGGAGTGACGAATGATGGGCGGAGAGTGGCGAGCGGCTGACACTGCTATGGGTGCGGGATTTTTTTCACTCCCTGCTCCCTTCTCCCCACTCCCCGCTCACTTCAGACGTCCGAAGCAGGTGACGCACATGTCGTCGCTCTGGGCTTGGCTGCCCACGTAACGCCGCACGTCGTCGATGATCCGCTGGCCCAGGTCCTTTACCCCGTTGGCCGGGCCGCGCAACCGGGCCTCCAACCGCTCGGTGCCATAGAACTCCTGGGCCACGTTCATCGCGTCGGAGATGCCGTCGGTGTACATCGTCAGCGAATCGCCGGGGGCCAAGGAGACCGCGGCCTGCTCGTACTCGATGCCGCTGGCGACCCCCAGTGGCAGTCCGCTGATCGATTCGCCTATCGCCTCGATCTCCCCGGAAGGGTGGCGCAGAAGCGGGGGCATGTGACCGGCGTTGACGATGCACACTTCGTGCTTGGCCAAGTCCAGCACGGCCAAGACCATCGTCACGAAGCGGTCCTCCCAGCGGGTCCCGCAGAAGGTCTCGTTGAGCCGGCCGACGGCGGCCGCCGGCGTCGCCTCGCTGACCAGACAGAATCGCGTCTCGGCGGAGAGCTTGGCCATCAACAGCGCCGCCGAAACCCCCTTCCCCGACACGTCGGCAAGCACGATTGCCAGCCGTCCGTGCGACAGAGGGACGTAGTCGAAGTAATCTCCACCCAGCTCTTTGGCCGGCTCGTAGAAATCGAAAAACTCATACCCTTCCAGATCGGGGGGCGAAGCGGGGAGAAAGCCTTGCTGGACCCGATACGCTACGGCCAGCTCCCGCCGCAAGCTCGCCTCCTGCACCGCGATCTCGTGCAACTGCGCGTTCTCGACGGCGATCGCCGCCTGGCAGGCCACGCTGGCCAGCACCTCCAAGTCGTCCCGGTCGAAACGCTGCCGCTGGTCCGTGGTGTCGATCTGGATCACCCCCAACGCCTTGTTTTCGCTGCCGACCAACGGGGCGCACATCATCGAGTGGATCTGGAAGTCGACGATGCTCTGCGCCATGTCGAAGCGGGAGTCGGTCGACGCGTCGGCCGACAAAATCGCCTGCCGGCTCTCCATCACCCCATGGATGATCGTCCGGCTCACGCGGATCTGATCGGCCGCTTCTTCACGGCGGTGCTTCAACGCCTTGGGCACCAGTCCTCCCGAGGCCCGGTCCTTGAGCACCACGAACCCGCGGTCGGCTTGCAGGAAGATGGTGAACAGGCTGTCCAGCACTTTGGTCAACACCTCGTCGAGCTCGACGGCCCGGCCCAAGTTCTGACCGATCTCCAAGATCGCCTTCAGCTTCGCCTCGGCGTTGACCGTCAGCCGCAGTGCCGACGCGCCCGAGCCGACGCTCACCTTGGACATCACCGTCGACCCGCTGGGCTGCGGCTCATCGTCGATCACCACGGCCCCGTCGATCGTCTCGTCCTTGCCGGCCACCGGGACGGCGCTGTCGGCCGACCCGAGGTGGAAGACGAGCTCCATGTCGCAGATCCGCAGCCGGTCGTTCTCCAAGAGCCGTTGTCGCCCTGCCACCATCTCGTCGTTCAAGAAAGTGCCGTTGCGACTGTTGAGGTCTTCGACGTAGAAGTCGTCGCCGGCTCGGACGATGCGGGCGTGCTGCCGGCTGACCGCCCCGATCTCCAGGACGACGTCGCAGTCGGGATGGCGCCCCAGGACGATCGAATCACCGTCCAACGGGAACAGTTGCCCGGGATTCTGTCCTATGAGTACCCGTAACACAGCCATGTCGCGGTGGACCCCACTCTTGGAGGATAGGCTGCTGTCGTCAAGGCTCCTCGGCGAACCCAGCAGCCGGCCAACGACCGACGTGGACCGCAAATCCCTCGCGGCAGCCAAAGTCGATTCTAAATTCGCTGGCGCGTGTCCGTCAACCGCCTGCCCGTTCTCCCCTTGACGTAGCGGGGCCCGCACAATACGTTTTAGGTAACCTCGCCCGGTCGGGCCCCAAGCCCCTCGCGGCGTCGGATTGGGGAATAGTGTAACGGTAGCACGACTGACTCTGGATCAGTTAGTTGGGGTTCAAATCCCTATTCCCCAGTTGAACGAAAAGCCTTCCGTAGCAAGGAGTTACGGGAGGCTTTTTCGTGCGCACTGATTCCGGTAGCACGGGCTGTGCTACCTCGGTGCTACCGCCACGGGAAATCGAGCGATTCCATCACGGTGCTACCCCTGACACGCCCAGGATGCCCCAGGATCGCCGATCGCCCCGGACGGGTAAAGCATCGGGCAGGGTGCCGAACGGCCACGAGGGTGGGGCGTGAGACTCCGAAGTCGGCGCCGGCCACTTCTCCGCCCAGTCCACGGCTGCCAGACGATCTCGTGCTCGCCCCTCGGCACCTTCACATCGGCGCGGGCGATGCAACTGGTGGCGGTCCCGTCGCTGGTTGCGTTCGTCCACGGCTGCCAGACGATCTCGTGATCGGCCTTCGGCACCTTCACGTCCGAGCGGGCGATGCAACTGATGGCGGGACCGCCACTGGTTGCGTCGCCCAGTCCGCGATCGTCGTGCGCGGCCTTCCCAGCATCTTGCCCACCTGGGCCTCAGTGCAAAATCGTCCCCCGGACCCCTGGTTCCGGCGGGCAAACTCGCTGAAAAGTGCCTTGGGGAGGGGCCGTTTTGGCCCCTTGGGTCACTTCTCCGCCGATTTCTCGACCTGTTCCGAAACACTCGCGATCGCTACCCGAACATGCCCCAAGGTGGCCTCTGGGTGCTCGGCCAGATAGTCGTTGATCGTCTTCACCAGACGACCCGACAATGAACCGCAGTGCTCCCCCTTCGTTGTGCCGCGGAGTTTTCGGATACGAGCTACAGCGTCACGGGCACGTATCCGCTTCTCGCAAATCACCTTGGCGACCTCCAGGGCAACGTCCTCTCCCCGATCGACGCACAACCGCCCCAACTCCGCCAGGATCGTCTTCTTGAAGATGTCCGTCTTCACGTCGAAAATGAACGAACCGTCGAAACCTAACTCTTGGGGGTTCTTGGGTTGGGAGTCGCCCGTGAGGAAAAGCCTAAGGCCAATCTGGGCCCATGCCGCGTTGCGGATCGTCCGCTCCGATTTCGCGTCGGGCGCAGCCATCCTCGCAATGGATAGCTCCCTGGGCTCGAATACCTTGGGCCTACCCCGCTTCGCCTTTTTGGAAACCGTTTCCGAATTGTTGGACATGCTGGTCCTCCAGTCTCAAAATCCGCCCCGTGCCCGGGCCGGCCACCGATCCGTGTGTCGCCCGGGCAAGCGGGGCACGTGCCACCAGGGCACCGATCACGATACGTCAAAACCAGAATCGTACAACATGCGGTCAACACAATCGGCACGGGTACGCCA
>DATKZH010000302.1:0-3246 GCA_035528065.1 Thermoguttaceae bacterium
GCGGACACTGCCGGAGATCTACAAACATCTGCTTCAAGCCATTGCCTCACACGAAATCGGCGACCGCCCCGGCCGCGAAGAACCACGATGCGTGAAACGACGCCCAAAACCCTATCCACGCCTAACCCAACCGCGCAACGAAGCTCGAACCGCCTGCCGCGAAAAAGGTTAGGGAAATGTAAGTGCCATTGAGTGGCGTGTTCTCAGCTGGGGGTTCGGCGTTCGAGTCCGAAATCTGGTGCCGCCTCGACGAGCTCCAGCAAGTGATGAAGCGGCAGGATTTGAGCCTCGTCGCGCTGACTCTGGCGCCGGGAGGCGACTTCGCCGACGTCGACCTATTCTGCAAGGAGCGCCTCGACTTGGAACTCCAGGCCATCCGGGAGGTGGACTACTTCGCCGCGCTCGAGAAGCACTACCGGCCGGTCCGGATGGTTGTCTGGCTCGTGGCGATTCTCGTGTCGGGGGCGGGGGTGTTTGCAGGCATGAACACGGTGCACAGCGCGGTGGTCGGACGCGTTCGGGAGTTCTCGACGCTTCAGACCGTCGGGTTCGTGCGCCGATCGATCGTTCTCAGCCTGATGCAGGAAGGGCTTGTGCTTTCAGCGACCGCCAGCCTTCTGGCCGCCGTCGCAGCACTCGTGCTGATCGACGGCACCGCCGTTCGATTCACGATGGGGTCCTTTGCCCTGAGTGTGGACGGCGTGTCCATCGCGATAGGGTGCAGCGTGGGTCTGCTGCTCGGCGTGGTCGGGACGATCCCGCCGGCGGCACGGCGGTCGCCCTGTTCGTGTTCTGCTTTGTCGGGGCCATTGAGGAGGGCATGGACGAGCTGCGCACGGGGCAAGAGGCGCAGCAGACGTTGATCGTCTTCCAGGCCAACAAGTTCTGTCCGGCGACGAGTCACTTGCCCCGGGATTACACCCGAGAGATTGCCCGGCTTCCGGGCGTGCGGGGCGTGGTTCCCATTCAGGTGTTCACCAACAACTGCCGGGCGAGTCTCGACGTCGTCGTGTTTCACGGCCTTCCGCCGGACCGACTGCGGCAGATTCGCCGCCTCGAGCTCGTCTCCGGCGACTGGTCGCAATTCGAGCGGAATCGCGACGCCGCCCTGGTGGGACGGGCCGTGGCAAATCGCCGGCCCGTCGGCCTGGGCGACAAGTTCTCGATCGGAGATCTCACGGTCACGGTGGCGGGCGTGTTTTCGAGCGACAGCCCCGCCGAGGAAAACTACACGTACACGCACCTCGATTTCCTCGAACGCCGCAAGGGAGCTGACCTAGTGGGCACGGTCACGCAACTGGAAATTCTCCTGGAACCCGGCGTCAACCCGGGGGCCAAATGCGAGGAAATCGACCACACATTCCGTTCCGGGCCCGTCGAAACAGATACGCGGCCCAAGAGCGTGTTCGAGGCGAAGAGCCTCAGCGATCTGGCGGACCTGATCGAGCTGGCTCACTATCTGGGACTGGCTTGTGTCGGGTTGGTCTTGGCGCTGGTGGCCACCACGACGCTGATGTCCGTGCAAGACCGGGTCACGGAATACGCTATCCTGCAGACGATCGGCTTCTCCGCGCCGAGGCTGTTTGGGCTGGTGGTCGCGGAGAACATATTGCTGAGCCTTGCCGGAGGTGCGTTCGGCGTGGGGGCCGCCATGCTCATCCTGACATGGAGCAACTTTGCCGTGGGCGCCGAGGCGGTGACCGTCGCGTTCCAGCCTTCGCTCAGCCTGGCGTTCACCGGTATCACGGTAGCCTCCGAGGCGGGCCTCCTCGCCGGAGTGGTGCCGGACTGGCAAGCCGCTGCGCCAGCCGTGAGATGCAATGGGGCCGCGGCTGATCAGCCGCGGAAATCCGACCGTCCAGGCGCGACCAGAAGAACACCCCTGCGAGCTTCAATGGGGGTGTCCTGGTCCAGCGAGTCTACATGCCCCATTTGGGTGGATCGATTTGCCGATGCTACCGCCCGATTGGGTTGTAAAGAATCGCTGGACCAGGACAGGCGACGGCAATCACGACGAGTGTGGTCGCTCTGTGCGGCAAATGACGGACGGTGCGAGCCGCTTCTTCACGCTCGTTCAGACACATGGCTTCGATCTCCTTCGGTGACGATGTCCCTCTCGGTTCTCGGTACAGCGAGCGGCGCTTGCGTGCCCACGCGTTGCCGGGGCTGCCAGTAAAGGCCTGCGCAGAAATAAGTTGACCAATTGGGTGGCACGCCCTGAGAAACGAAGGGCGTGGTGACTTCGCGAAACACGCCCTTCGCTGCGCTTGAGGGACGTGCCACCCTGACGAAAACCTGTACAAGTCATCTCTGCGCGGGCCCTGAGGATCGCGCAAGAAACAACTGTCGCGATATGGCCGTGGGGCACGTTTCCAACGTGCCTGGCACGATGGAATCGTGCCCCACTTATTGTTTCTGCGATCCTGAGGATCGCGCAGGCCGCAATCGGCGCCCGGGCGGTCCCGTGACGGTGGCGACCGTCGGTTGTGGAGCGCCCCCTGGGTATCGTCGTTGCCGATGGCAGGGTCAATTCTCCGGCCCGGGCCACGGCTTGCACGGCACTCCTTGCCCGTTTATCGTTGGGGTAGACAAGATCCCCTTCCTCCAATGTCCACTCGCAGAAGAAGGTATGAACCGATGAGCGCAAACAGCCAACGCGGCGTCTCCCGTCATCTTACGCGTCGAGGGTTGCTGACCGGGGCTCTGGGAGCGGCCGCCACGGCGGTGGGCGTGCCCCGCGTCGGTCGGGCCGCCGACGACAAGCCCTGGCTCACCCAGCCCGCCGTGACCAACGGCCGGATCAACCAGTCGGTGTGCAACTGGTGCTTCATGGGCGATTGCTCGGTGAAGCCGATGACGCTCGACGAGCTGTGCGCGCACGCCGCGCGCATGGGCATCCAGTCGGTCGAGCTGGTCGATGCGCCGGACTGGCCCACGCTGAAGAAGCACGGCCTCGTCTGCGCCCTGGCCAACAGCCACGGCTTCGTGAAGGGCTGGAACCACAAAGAGAACTGGCCGATGTGCAAGGAGAAGATCGTCGAGGCGGTCGACGCCTGCGCCGCGGCCGGCTTCCCCAGCGTGATCACCTTCTCCGGCTTCCGCGAGGGCATGCCCGACGACGTCGGCCTGGAGAACACCGTCGCCGGCTTGAAGACGGTGGTCGGTTACGCCGAGAAAAAGAAGATCAACCTGATTTTCGAGGTCCTCAACAGCCGCGTGGACGTGGAGATGAAGGGCCACCCGGGC
>DATKZH010000303.1:0-6754 GCA_035528065.1 Thermoguttaceae bacterium
GCGGACACTGCCGGAGATCTACAAACATCTGCTTCAAGCCATTGCCTCACACGAAATCGGCGACCGACCCGGCCGCGAAGAACCACGATGCGTGAAACGACGCCCAAAACCCTATCCACGCCTAACCCAACCGCGCAACGAGGTCCGAACCGCCTGCCGCGAAAAAGGTTAGGGAAATGTAAGTGCCATTGACCCCTGGGCTTTCAGCCGCTCGAAGATCCGCATCGCCGTGTGACCTTGCTTTCGCGGCGCCTCTTCATCCTCGGAGAGGATCGCTTCGATAACGCCCAGATACTCTCCCAACCTGCGGTAATGCTGGCGATGCCGGGAATACGCCTTCGGCTCCCCGTCACCTCTGAGAACCTCGCGGACCTTCCGCCGCGAGTGATGAAACCTTCGGGCGATCTCGCCAATGCTCATCCCATCGCGATGCGCCCTGCGAATCCTTGCATAATGATCCACCGCGAGCATCCTATCCTCCGTAAACTACCAAACCCCTCCCTGGGCAGTAGTCTGCAGAGTTCGCTACGGTGGGTCCAGATTCAACGCCGATTTCCCCCCGCCCCCGGTCCGTTTTGGACGCCTATCTCCAAACGAACACGCGATTGAGAAGCGATCGCCGGGAGCCTCGCTCACCACTCCCTTCCCTTCCTCCACGAAGGAGACTCCGGCCGCTCGACGCTCCTCTTCCGCAAGCAACCGCCTGCCCACGCCCGCAGGTCGCCGCTGCCGATACGCGCCCCCGTGCGCTCCAACGCCCAGGTCGCCCTTCTATCCCTCGAACACCCCTACGACCTCCCGTCACCCTCTCAAGGTCCTCCCCTTTCCATGCTCTCCGCCGCCTCAAGCTTCCCAGATATCTTCGCGAATCGTTTGCCCCCTTACACTAAGCAGTGCCATTCAGGTCTGAAGTTATTGTGGTTTCCTTTCATCCAGAACAACCTTCTGGATTCCATCCGGCCCTCGTCGTTTCATCGTTTCCATCGCTCTCGATTCCTTGCGTCGTACGGCCCCAAGGCGATGTCGTAGGGGCTGCGGCAATCCGGCTGGTTATCGCAGGCCGTGAAAACCTCACGGACGGCCTTCAAGTAGCCGAAGCCCGCCCCGGCATGGGGCGCTCCATGTCAGGCAGACGACCCCCAAACTCACCGCCGCCGCCGTCGTCTTCATGCCTTCTCCTTCCCGAAGAAAGAGATCTGCTCCTCACTCATCGGATGCCGCCCTTGTGGTTTCGCCGAGGACGTGGCCGGCGTACCTTACGAAAATGCCGCGCCAGTCGTCGAGGTAATCGGTGAGGACGTCTCTGCCGTGGCCGTTGCGATCTCCACACCGAACCAGCGCGCCGGCGGCGTAAAGTTCGATATAGGATTTCACGAAGGAATCCGATTTCAGGGATTGTGGATCGCCGACCACATCGGCATGCCCTTGGACGCCCTCGCGGCCGAGGAACTCGTCGAGGGCCGGGGCCGCGGCGGGGCTCCCGATGCGGCCCAGTGCTCGTGTGACCGCGCGGATGTGGCTGAAGCTGGTCCCGCTTGTGCCGCATTCCTGGAGCTTCCTGACGAGCGAGGCAACGGCGCGCTGGTCACGCGGCACTCCCAGAAGCCACATCACACTGTCGACGTCGGAGACGCTCAAAAAGTTGTCCCACTGGTAAGCGAGCCCTTCGCCGAGCGGTTGATTGTCAAGCCAAGACGCCAGGTACTCAACCACCGTGCTGTCGCCCAACGTGCAAAGTGCTTTTGCTTTTGCCAGTGTGGGCTCGGATGCGAACGAGGCTTTCAGATACGGGATACTCCGATCCCCGGCACGCAGGAGCGTTGCGAGATTCACTTTCTGGCCGGGGTCCTCCGCGGCCGAACCCAACTCGCCGTCGGTCGGCTCGGGGGTCTCCACGCACCTTTTCAGGCGATCTTCTCGCGAGAGGTTGCCGATCTCGACAAGGTGGTCCTGAATCGGGCCAAGATCGACCCGCCGGAGTGTGGTATTCGTCTTGATGGCCTCTGCCGCACTGTAGCCCGCTGCATACCCTTCGTTGATCAGATCGGGGTTCATCCGCACCGATGCCTGAACATCGTGCGTGACCGAATGGGATCGGCCGACCACGAGAATGCCCTGGAGGCCTTTCGGCAGCAACGAGCGGAACGGGATATGGGTGGCAAAGCCCGGCTTGGTCTCGTGCTTGGTGAGCGGCATCAAGCCCGCGTAGACCAAATCGCTGTTGTGGTAGCCGTGCGGGTCATAGGCGGACCACGAAACGGAGATCAGATCCTTGTACGTCCGCCCGATGATCTGATCCATCACGTTGACCACATAGTCGCCCTTGACCAGGCGGGTTTCGCGGATCCCGATCATGGGAAAGAAATCCCAGACGTCCTGATCCCCGGCCTTTCGGGCCAGCACATGATGCATCGTGAGGCTATGAACGTCGGCATGGTCCAGTGGAAGTACGTTGGCATACAGGCCGATACCTCGATAGGAAGCCTCCTGAATACACAGGTCTCCTTCGTTCACGTAGGCAAACTCCGCGCCCGCTGCGGCGCAGACGTCGGCATCCCCGGTCGCGTCGATGACCATCTTGCCCAGGACGGCGCCCCGTCCCATGTGTGTTGCCACCACCACGCCGGCCACGCGGGTATCCTGCTTGACCGCACCACAACAGAGCGTGTTGTACCAGATATCGACGCCTGCTTTCCGAAGCTCCGCCAGCGCCGTTGCGGCCCGCCACTTCAATTGATTGAAACCATGCGGATAACCTTTCCAGTAGCCGCTGGTCCCGAGTTCTCGGTTGCCCCCGAGTTGGCCCAGCATCTCGACGATCAGGACCTTCGCGCCGTTTCGCGCCGCGCCGATTGCCGCGGGGATACCCGACGTTCCACCGCCGACAACGATGACGTCGTATTCCGCCCATACGGGGATCGCGGTTTCGGGCTGGCGCACCGTTCCCCGATCGACGCGTAGATAGCGTCGATGACCGGTGAGCAACTCGGCAACGTTCGTGTCGTCCACGTACGATTCCCCGGATAGCGGCTTGACCGAAACCGCAGACGGCATGGCACGTTCGGCGGCCTCCCGATGAGCCCGGCCGCCGATTCGCTCTCCCAGATCGGCCAAGTGGACCGGCCGAGTCAACTTCTCGGCAATGGCCCGCGATACGCCGGCGGATTGACTGAGCACGTAGACGTTCGGCACTCCCTCGGGAATGCAACAGCCCAAATCAAGCTTGTCCGATCCCGGCCACCGGTCTGCTTTCTCCTGCGATGTCGCACGAACGGATACCGGCTCGACCATGTGCAGCGTGTGCGCATGGGCCTTCTTCCCGTCCACTCGGTTGTATTTCTCGCGTAGCAACACTTCGGCCCGGCAACGTTCGGGCCAGCTTCCCGACGGCATGGGCGCCGCGAGTGAGTATTCGCAGAAGTCGCCGATCCTGCGACTGCCCGGCACTTCCGCACCGTAGCAGACCCTGCTGACCACGACTTCCTCGACGGACCACGGCGTGGTCGATGCACCCGCCATGCGAGCCACCGCCGCCGTCGGGGTCGCGTCGATGACGATCTTGGCGACAACGGCCTGAAGCCCCGCCTTATTGGCGGTCACCACGCCGGCGACGCTTCCCGAACCGTCGACAAGCACTCCCACGGGCCTGCTGTTGAAATGAAAGGCAACGCCGGCGCGGAGAAGAAGATCCTCGATCTTCCTCTTGTACTGGGCGGGTACAAGCTGGCGCGGCCCCTCAGACGGATCCCCGAAAAGCGCTTTCGCGAAGTCGTACTGCGGCACTTCATCCGGTTCGAGCCAATACCTTGCCTTGGCCGACACATCGTCGCTGAAGAAGTAACTGCCGCCCACGACAAGCACGGATGAGCCGGCGTTCGCGGCTTTCCATGCCGCAGCGATTCCGCCTTCGTTGCCGCCAACGACGACAATAGCGACTTCTGCGCTGATAGGGACGTCACGGGCGGAAGAGCGAATGAAGCGCTGCGACGCGGCAACTGCCGAGCCTCCGCCGCCTACGACAAATGCCGCGGCGAGACACAGGCACATCACGGGGGAACGGGGCATCAAGGCATGCGACATTGTACTTACCTCAAGGGGACTTCGATTCCACGCGCGTCTCGACCGCCTCGACGTCAATCAGGAAACGCGCGCCGGGGAAATCATTGTACTTGGGGAACGCCTCGCCGAGATAGGCCCACGTCGCCTCGGGCTTGTGATGCACTTCGACAGGGGAGCCTTCGCCGATGCACGCACGCGTAACGTCGCGGTACGTCTCGATGGACACGGTCGTCCATCCCTCCGGGTTCACGTGTCCGCAAGGCGTTTCTGTCTTCGACGTGCACAGGAATGCCCGGCCGTCGCGTGCGATGAGCCGCGCGGGTTGGCTGAAGTCGCCCACGGTGCACAGCGTCTGTCCGTCGCCGCACTCGATCCGGAACCGGAAACGCAGAAACACCCGGTCGCCGCGCTGGCGATCGTTTTCGTCCAAGTCGACGCCGACCGATCCGTGATCGCGTAGTCGCAAGACCCGTCGTCCGTCGATGGCGACCACTTCCGAGCCGCCGCGGGGCTCGGCCGTGGGCACGACGAAATCCCGCTCGAAGGCGGCCTCGTCGGCCGGGTCCATCCACATGACGGGCGAGCCGGACGGCTCCGTCGCGGCGTCGAGTCTGGGTCGCCCCAATTCCTCGGCGAATCGGTTGTGGAGCCAGCGGTGGTGGTCCGGGCCCAATTCCGCACCGGCGTACAAGGCCGCGAAGCGAATGTCACCCGTCAGCCCCGGCACCATGCTGCCAGGCAGGCTCTTGGCGCCGACGTGAGGCGCCGCACCCTTCAACGACCGAGGCACGGGCGCTTCGAAGCGCACGGTTTCCGTCCGGCCATCGACGTAGAACACGGCCTCGCCCGTCCGGTTGTCCGCGGTGAGGCCGAGGTAGTGCCACGCGCCTTGGGGCGTCAAATACAGCGCGGGGCCGAAGACGTGCGGCTTGGTCAGCATGCAGACGGCCGGTCGCCGCTGCGTCCCGCTTCCTTCGTCCCCAATGCTCTTGGACTCGATCATGACGTTGAAACCGCCGCCAGCGCCTCGCGTGTCGAGGATCATACCCGTGCCACGATCACGAACCCAAGCCCCAAACGAGAATCCGTCCTTCCCCGGATCGACGGCCTTGCGCATGGCCACGTGCTGGCCGCCGTGGAACGCCCACGCGCTGCCGTCACGCTCCGGGCGCGCCAAGCGAGGCACGTCGTTGAACCGCGGGAAGAGATAGTAGCGATCGGGCTTCGGCAGCGGCGAGACGAGCGCGACGTAGATCGACCGCGAGTCCGGTTCGCTCGAAGTGTAGCTGATGGCCAGCGTGTCGTCGCGGCGCCACATCTGAGGGTAGCAGACCCTGGGCTGATGCTCGGAGATGTTGTTGCCGGCGACGAAGTCAAGGCCACCGCCGCGTGTGAAGAACAGTGCCAAGTTGGTGCGTGCCGTTCCCCAGGG
Organism: Thermoguttaceae bacterium; assembly: GCA_035528065.1. Classification (GTDB taxonomy): domain Bacteria; phylum Planctomycetota; class Planctomycetia; order Pirellulales; family Thermoguttaceae; genus DATKZH01. The sequence goes on from DATKZH010000303.1 coordinate 5,492, forward strand.
ATACACTGAGCCCGGGGCATCGTTGTGCACCATAACGAGGCGGCGGCCGGTGAAGTCGTCGTTGGATTTGGCGGGTTCCCACACGCCGCGGCCGTCCAGCGGCGCCACGTGCATGCGCGAACAGACGCTTTCCAGTGGAACGTATCGGTGCGGCGACCACGTCTCGCCGCCGTCGCGGCTAATCGACCACAACAGGAACTGGCCCGACGTGGGCTTGGGATGCCCCAGGGCCCAGTTGTTGTTGTGGCGCGCGAACATCATCACCGAACCGTCGGGCTGCTCCCAGACCGTCGGCTCCCACTGGATCCAACTGAAACCGGGAGTCTGACAAGTCGACGACAGACGCCACGTTTTGCCCAAGTCGTCGGTGTAGATGACCGCGTTGCGCTTTTCTGCGGCCCACCATCCTGATACGTTCTCCGGCGGCGCATCCTCGGCCTTCTGCCTTCCCTCCCAGAGCGTCACCGGGGCCAGCACGCGGCCCGAACGCAAACGGTAGAGATTCTGCGTCGAGGCCATGTAATACTGCTTGCCGTCCACACGGGGCCAAATCTGTCTATCCCACTCGAGACGCCGGTTGACCCACTTGCCGTCGGCACGCTTCAGTCGCGAAAAGTAGAGGCCGCGCAGGTCCTTGCTGCGCGTGCCGTCGGGCTGGGTGAAGTCATGGACGCTGCCGCCGTGGTTCCACAGCACCCACAGCTCGCCGTCCACAACGCCCAGGTTCGGCTGCCATTGGTGCCCTTTGCCCTCGGGGTAGCGGACCGGGTTCTCGCAATACTCGTCATTCGAGAAGAGCCGCTCGATCGGCGTCCAGGTCCGCGCGTCGCGGCTGGTGCTGAAGACCATGCGCTGTCCGGGCGAGTGCTCGCCCACTGGCACATGGCTTCCCCAAAGACAGAACCAACGGTCTTGATACCATGCGATGGTCGAGCAGTGGTTGTACTTGTGCGCGTGGGTTCGCGCGTCGATCACGGCGTGCCGCGTGATGGTCGGCTGGTAGACCTCGTAGGACCGCCAGCCGTCGGACGCAGAGGCCGGCGGCAAGGCGGCGGAAAGCATGGGGAAGCAGCAAGAGAGCGCGCAAGCGACGGTGCGGATGATTGCTTTTTCCTGCATGTTCGGCGTACTCCTCTACTGCTAAGCGGGCAGTCTGGTGTCTTCTTGAAATGGGACTCCGTGATTCTGGGAAGACGCGTAGGGTGGGTCGAGGCACGAGACCCACGCGTCTCGATTGGATATGCAACCTGTCGGCCTGGGTGT
>DATKZH010000304.1:0-12896 GCA_035528065.1 Thermoguttaceae bacterium
GTGCCTCACTTGCTGCAACACCTCCTTCAGATCGGCAAGCAGCGACAGTGTCCGCTGCCCCTCATCTTGCGTGTGGACCACCCAATGCTGGCACAAGCTGGGATAGAAGTCATTGATATGTCCCGATGACCGAGGCGGAAACCACCGCCGAAGGTGGACCTTATTCTTCAGCGTGATCCGAGGGAAATCGAAGCGCGAACTCTGCAGGACGCACATAACGACGTCGTACTTCACGGAGACAAGCACCGGTTTCAGTCGGAAGAACCAACCCGTCCATTGGTCCGATTTGCACACGGATACCAGGCGCACCTGGGACCAACGTGGATATTGGCGACGACAGCCGGGAGGGATGTCCAGACTGCGGAGGGGCCGAACGTCGCGCTCGACCTTCCAGTCTGTCTTCGCCAACCGCTTCTCGAACCATTCTTCCTTCGCCTTCTGCTCCTTCTCGGCTGCACGAGACACCCAGAGAGTGGACACGAGAAGCCAAGAAATCGCCAGAACGGCAACGAAATAGCAAAGGAAAGTGCCCCACGTTTCCATGTCCTCCGCCTCAACTGCGATGGGCGCGATTGGGTGACGAACGCCTGCGTCTAAGGTTCTCCCTCTTTCCCTCATCATACGATTGCCGAGAACGGTTTCAAAGGTAGCGGCGAATGCCGCTCGGTGCCACTTTCGGTACGCGACGTTCTGCGGTAGGCTATTGCGCATGGACGAGCGTACCGTGCTCGCTCGGGAGCATTCCTCCGGCCGTTCTGCGTCCCGATGACCGATCGCGAAAACTGGCAGCAAGTCGCCGCGTGGCTCGATGAGGCCGGGTCCGCCGTGACGTTTACCGGGGCGGGGATCAGCACCGAGAGTGGGATCCCGGATTTCCGGTCGCCCGGGGGAGTCTGGTCGAAGTATCAGCCGGTGATGTACCAGGAGTTCCTGGCCAGCGCCGAGGCGCGGCACGAATACTGGCGGCAGAAGTGCGAGTCGCATCGCGATTTCGCGGCCGCCGAGCCCAACGCGGGCCATCGCGTGCTGGCGCGCTGGGAAGAGGCCGGTCGGCTCGGGGGCGTGATCACGCAGAACATCGACGGGCTGCACCAGGACGCCGGCAGCCGCAACGTGCTCGAACTGCACGGCACGAATCGGGCGGTCGCCTGCCTCGACTGCCACCGCCGGTTCGATCCGGAGCCGCTGGTCGAGCAGTTTTTGCGGACCGACACCGTGCCCGACTGCCCGAACTGCGGCGGGCCGCTGAAGCACGCCACGATCTCCTTCGGCCAGACGCTGCCGCCCGACGTGCTCGAGGAAGCGATCGGGCGGAGCGAGGAGTGCGGGCTGTTCCTGGCGATCGGCTCGTCGCTGGTCGTGGAGCCGGCGGCCAGCCTGCCGCGACTGGCCAAGCGGGCGGGAGCCCGGCTGGTGATCGTCAACCGCGACCCGACCGGCCAGGACGAGATCGCCGACCTGGTGCTCCGCGCCCCCATCGGCGCGACGCTCGCGGGGATCGATGAAGTCGTTGCAGGTTCGTGACGGTTACGGATGGTCGATTTCGCCCGTTGGGAACACGTGCCCCAGTCGCCGTTCCGGCAGTTCTCCGACGCCAAGCTCAAGGAACATCTGCTTCCGAGTGCTCCCCACTGGGAGCGGGCAGGCCGAGTCCGGGGTCCTGCTGTTCCCCGCCCAGCGCATCTCGCACCTCGGGCAGAGCGAAATACAGGCGAAGAAGGTTGTCCATCGCGCGAGACTGGATCACGGTTCCAGTGGCCCAACGCGACAAGGTCGCTTCGGCAACTCCGAGCCGGCGGGCCAATTGCTTCTGAGGCATTCCCAGAGTACGAAGCGAGCTGCGAATCTCGTCTGGGGAGAGCAGACGCAACTGGCGACGCAGCGCTTGGCTGATCTGGTCATCCACATGCTTGCTGAAAACCCTTGCGCCGCAAGACTGGCAAGTCGGGATCTCGAGTCGGTCGACTGCTACTTCATGAACACGGCCGTCGTGCTTCACTTCCGCTGCATAGGGGGTCACCGAAGGGCGGACCTCTTCCAAGCCACACCTGGGGCAGCGCCAAGGAAACGGTTTCTGTTTGGTCACGTGCTCGGTCACGAAGGTGCTTCCTAGACGTCGTGGATGTTGGCCACGAGGATCACCGGATCGTCGGGATCTGTGGCATCGCCGAATTCAAGGCCAGTTTCGACGTAAACTCGGCGACCGCCGATGTCCAACCGCAGATCGTAGTGGTATTCGTGCTGTCTCCACTCGGGCCGCGTTTCCCGCACCTGATCGATTTCACCGCCTGACATGACGAAGTCGTGCATCAGCTCCGCCGCGCGGCTGGTTGTCAGGCCCTCCAGTTCTCTTCGCACCCATCGCGCAGCCAGCTCCGTCCAATTGACGTAGCCCTCGAATCGGTGATTCCGCAGCGCGTTCTGATACGCCGTTAGCAGAGTTGGGTCGGCGAGCGGCGCCATGCAGCGAGACTCCGGCCGATGCTGTCCTGGCACCCTGCGCGGTCAACCGACGGAAGCCAACGCTCTTGATATAAGTCAATCGGCCCTGAAGCCCATGGCAGTTTAAGTTCCCCGGCGAAAGCGAAAACTCAAGCCAGCCCTCGGGGTGTCCGTTCCGATCCGACACACAAGATGCCCTATACGTTCGACTTGCGGCCCTCCTCCTGAACAGCCTCCTGCATGGATATTATTGCGCATAATTGACGTATATCAAGAGGAATCGCCGAAAATGCCACCAATAGGCCGTGTGGATGCGCCCCGAAAGGGCGTTTCGCGGCTGGCCTCCTCAGCGGCGTCCGTTGGAGTGGGGGCGGTGCCTAGGCGAGGTCTGCGGCGGACGCCATCACCACGGCAAACGCGACAAAACCGGCCAGCGCCAGCGTCTTGGACATGATTCGGTCTCCCCGCGAGGTTGTGTCATCGCGATCTGTCAGAATTCGCTGAATTCTACTCAAAAGGGCAAGCGACCAAACTGGGGAGAGACCGGAGTTGAGATCAAGGAGCGGGAGCCGGCCGCGGGGCAGGTCTCCGGACGGCTTACCGAGAGGCACCTCGGACTTGCGCCTCGCCCGGAGACGGAGCTGGTCCGCAGAGGGGAAGCAGGAAGCGCCGATGGTCGGCCCCGTACCAACAGAACGGGAGACATCGCTCGGCGCGGGCTTTTCCGCGTCGGCGAGGTCTCCCGGCTCGCAGCTTGTCGATCGTGTCTCGGCGGGCTTCGCGCCAGTTCAAGGACCGATGGGTCGGATATCTCCGGCGAGGAAGTCCCTCGGGCCGCGGACCGTGTAGTAGGGATAGGTGACGGCCCCGCTCGGGGGGCCGGGATTGAACATCCCGAGCGCCTCCGGGTCGCGGTTGGGGTCGCACGGACCGCCGCCCGGGCAGCCGGCAAAGGCGCCGCCCGCGCCAGGGCCGCAGGCCTGGCAGGTCTCGGGGGCGGAGGCGCAACTGCCGGGCATCATGGACGTCATCCCCTGTCCGCACGACCGGCAAGACATCCGGTCTTGAATGCAGCCGGTCAGGCCGGCCACGACGGCAACGCCAAGAAGCAGGAAAAGCGCACGTCTCATCTTCTTGTGATTCCTTTCGACTGATGTTGGGTCGTTGACCGTTGCGGGCGACGGATCGAGCGGGATCCACGGCGCGGCCTGGGCCGCCGCGCTTCGGACGCACTCGTCGGCGGGGGCGGCGCATCCAGCGGGCATCCGGCACCGCCCTCCATGATTTCAGATCGGTCCGACAATCAGCAGAGTCCAGAAAATCGTAAGAACTGCTTTCTGCCGTACAACTCCCACCATCGGACCCCCTCACCCCGGGCCTATGACAAAACGGGTACCCCCCTATAATATTTGCTCGACGCTCATATTATGGGGGGGTGGCACCCGGCGACGCGGTACCCGACCGAACCCACGTCGGCGGGCCGCAATCCCGGCTTTCCCGCTGGACGACCCGCCGCCAAGCTGTTACGGTGGACGCATCCGACCAATGGTTGCGACGATCGAGTACATCGAGAAGATCATCGCCGTGTACGGCGAGGCGACCGAGGCCAACCTCCAGACCCCGGCGCGTCGGGGAAACCTTGTCGTCTTGTCCTCGGAGATCGCCGACGAGGTGATGATCACCGGCGATCTGCACGGTCACCGTCGCAACTTCAACGCGCTGGTGAAGATCGCCGACCTGGACGACCATCCCCGCCGCCACCTGATCTTGCAGGAGGTCTGCCACGGGGGCCCGACCTATCCGTCCAACGGCGGGTGCATGTCCCACACCATGCTCGAGGACGTGGCCAAGCTCAAGACCCAGTACCCGGAACGCGTCCACTTCATCCTGGGCAATCACGAGCTGGCCGAGCTGACCGACTATCCCATCCAGAAGAACAAGCAGATGCTCAACCTGCTGTTCCGACTGGGCTTGCAGCAGGTGTACGGCCCCGCCACCGAGAAGGTCCGCGAAGCGTATCTCCCCTTCCTGCGGAGTTGTCCTCTGGGGGCGCGTTTGCCGGGCGGCGTGCTGGTGACCCACAGCCTGCCGGAGGGGGTCGACGCTCGCTCGTTCGACAAGTCGATCTTGACGCGGGAAATTGACCCCGTGGAGTACTACGAGCGAAGCAGCATCTTCGAGCTCGTTTGGGGACGCGACTACCGGCCGGCGAACGCCCGGGCGTTCGCCGAGCTGATGGGGGCCAAGGTGCTGGTCAACGGGCACGAGCCGTGCCCCGAAGGATTCAGCACGCCCAACCCTCACCAAATCATCCTCGATTGCTGCGCCGATCGGGCCTGTTACGTGATCTTGCCGATGGAAACGAAGAAGTGGACGCAGGCGAAGGTCGTCGAGCGGATCGAAAGGCTGATATAGAAGCGTCCTGAGGTGCGTGTCCACGGACGAGTGAGTAGCGCCGGGGCTCTCGCGGTTCCTCATTGGCATTCTGTCGAATTTCAGCGCCATCTGACACTGGGAGGTCGGCAAAATGAACGAAGCAGAGATCGTCACGTACTTGGCGAACGTTATGTGTGTTGCAAGGGCGGACAGCGTGTTACAGCCGGAAGAGGAGTCAGCGCTTGAGGCAATCCGCACTGCACTAAAGGCGAAGAAAACAGACATGGGCAAGGCGGAGAAGATTGCGTCGAAGCCCGACTACCAACCCACCCCCGTTGGCTGTTATTCGGACAAGATCCGCAATTTCGAGGATATGGTATTCGTGGCGCTCGCGGACACTAAAATAGATCCCACGGAAAAGGTCATGATCGTTGCGTTCGCTAAGCAGATCGCAATGACTCAAGATCAGGTGAATATCGTCATCTCGGAGGCGAGGTCGCGTGTGCAAACCCAGGCGCAAACTGCGACGATCGCATGTCCTGGATGTAAGAGGCCTATCCCTGCGGCCTCGAAATTCTGTCCAGAATGCGGTTCGCCGGTAGTGCAGGCGCTGGACACAGTCGCCACGAGGGTGGAGTTTGAATATCCATCGCAAGGGGTCTCGATTGAGTTTGCAGAGTCGTCATCCGCGACTTTTGACACCGCTTTGTCGTTGGCTTCCAAAGCACCAAGTTTTGAGCAGTGTGTGAGGTCTAAGAAGCGGTGGTTTCTCGCAACGTGGCGGAAGGATCAGATACTGCAAGCCGTGGAACTTGCCGACGCACTGAAGGGAATTCGAAACCGGAAGTCATATCTTGACGGCAGAGAGTTGCCTTGGGACGAACTGTTTGCCTTCGTCCCGTGTTTGAAGCAGCGCCAGAGTGCGTTCAAGCCGGTCGAGTTCTGTTTCGGCGTAGACGAGCAAAGGATCAACCTCTGGGGCTGCAAGCAGGCAAGGATGGACTGGACCGAGTGGGCTGAATGGTTCTCTTACGGGCACTTCAGGAAGAGAGACGTTTTTCTATTTGACAAAGCTAGAATAGGGCACGAACTGGAGACAAACCTGCACGGGTGCCGCTTGTGCCCCTTCGTGAGGCCCAGACTGGTCGCAAGAGTGCTGGCACTCCTACCTGATGAAGTACGTGTATCTGAACGTACGGGCTGGAAACACAAGGAGAGCTACCATCAGACTCCCAACAGCATCCACGTAGTGCTGCAAGAACGGCAAGACGGCGTCACGTTTCGGCGTGAATTCTATGCGGACGGGGTGGCCCCGGTGGGGTTCGCGGTAGCAGGGCGAATCCTGACCGAAGCGTTCAAACAATGTGGGATACACGACGTGGACATCCGATCCATCGCTCCGTAGAACGAGCACAGGGCTTCTCGTGCTATGCCCGAGCCCGTAGATCCAGAACCGCAACCCCCACCCCCGCGACGTCGCTTCCAGTTCGGGCTGGGGACGATGCTTCTGGCGGCCGTGCCGATCAGCATCCTCTCGGCCGCGTGGGCGGGCATGATGGGGTTCGGCGCCGAGAACTCGAGGTTTCCCCCGGCCTTCTTCGTCCTCTTGGCCGCCGCCGCCCCGGTGGGCGTGATGATCCTGTTCAGCGTGTGTCGTGCCGTGCTTCGTACGTTGGACGAAAGCCGTCGCCGCCGGTGACGGCTCGCGAGGAACTGGCGAGGCAGGGCCTCAGACCGAGGCGAGAGTCCAGTGGTCGGGGTTCAGGGGTCAGGATTCTCGTGATGGGTGGAACTCCAAGTCCTGACCCCTGAACCCTGACCCCTGCCCCCTGAACGCCATGAACCTGACTCATTTGCAGCCACTTACGGAAACCAAGTACCCTAGGGGGCGCCGTGCGGCCCGGTCTGTCAAAATGGCCCATTCCGGGCGTTTTGGAGAAATGCGCAGTCTAAGTCGGTATTGGAGCATTCGACCGAATCTGCTAAAAGTTGCCCTTTCGGCCGATCCAGAGGACGATCTTGGACAGGCGTCGTTCGCCCCCGCAGTGTCGACGGTAGACCGTGTCTGACGGGTGCCCGGTGCAAGCGCGATTCGCCGGGTTCTTGTGCCGGACACGCCCTGCGCGAGGAGCCACGACCGCGTGGACGCGGCCTCGATCGACTCCCGAGACACGCTCCCGACACGGATGGATCAGGGATGGATCAGGGATGAAGAACTTCGGCAGGGTGTTGCTGCTGGCGCTTGCGCATCGTTGGACCTTTGTCGCGTCAATCCTCTGCGCGCTGGCCGTCGGCATCCTCTGGGGGGCGAACATCGGCACCGTCCTCCCTTTCGCGAAAATCGTGTTCAGCGGCCAGTCGCTCGACGTGTGGATCGATGCCGAGATCGAGAGCGCGCGGGAGGATCTGCGCAACGAGCGGGCCGAAATCGAGCGGCTCACGCCGCAACTGCCCGGTGCGTCGCCCGACGAGGAGCGGACGATCCGTTCGAGCATTCGGAGCGCCAAGTACCGTGCGAAAGCGGCGGAGAAAGCCGGGGCTTGGTACTCGTGGGGCAAGGACCACGTCGCCCCGCGCCTGCCGAAGGATCCGTTCCAGACGCTGGTTCTCCTGATCGGGTTTCTGCTGGTGGGCACGGCGGTGAAGAGCCTGTTCGTGATCGCCAATTCGATCCTCGTCGCGCGGCTCGCCCAACTGGGCACGTACGAGCTGGGCAAGCTCTTCTTTCGCCGCACGCTCCGCTTGGACATCGCCACGTTCGGCAATGAGGGCGTGAGCGACCTGATGGCCCGATTCACCCACGATTCCCAGAACGTGGCGATCGGGCTGAAGGCCCTGTTGGGCAAGATGGTCCGCGAACCGGTGAAAATGATCGTGTGCCTCGTCGGCGCCGCGTTGATCTCCTGGCGGTTGCTGCTGTTGTCGCTGGTGGTTGCGCCGTTGGCCGCGATCCTGATCCGCTGGCTTGCCGGGACGCTGAAGCGGGCGAATCGGCGCGCGATGGAAGAGATGGCCCGGTTGTACACCACGCTGGAAGAGGCCTTTCGCGGGATCAAGATCGTCAAGTCCTTCACCATGGAGCGCCGGGAGCGGAACCGGTTCCACCTCAACAGCAAGCAGTACTACACCAGGGCGATGCGGATCGCCCGATACGACGCCTTGGCCCATCCGCTGATTGAGATACTGGGGATGCTGATCATCGCCCTGGCGCTCTTGGCGGGGGGATGGCTGGTGCTCCAAGGGGAGACGCATCTTTTTGGGATCCGCATGAGCGCGCGCCCGCTGGACCTCGGGATGCTGGTGTTGTTCTACTCGTTTCTGCTCGGTGCGGCGGACCCGGCACGAAAGCTGTCCGACGTGCTCACGCAGATCCAGCGTGCCGCGGCGGCCAGCGACCGGATCTACGCCATGCTCGATCGCGAGCCGGAAGTGCGCGACCCCCAGCGGCCGCGTCCGTTGGGCCGTCATTGCAGGCATCTGGCGTTCGAGGGGGTCGAGTTCGCCTATACGCCCGGCCGGCCCGTCCTCCACGACGTCAACCTGAAGATCGACTTCGGCGAGACGATCGCCATCGTGGGGCCCAGCGGTTGCGGCAAGAGCACCCTGGCCAGCCTGATTCCCCGGTTCGCCGACCCGGACGCGGGGACCATCCGACTGGACGGAGTGCCGCTGGGCGAGGTGCGGCTTCGCGACCTGCGACGTCAGATCGGCCTGGTGACGCAGGAGCCCATGCTCTTCGACGACACCGTGTTCAACAACATCCGCTACGGCTCCCCCCAGGCCACGGCCGAGCAAGTGGTCCGGGCGGCGAAGCAGGCCCACGCGCACCGGTTCATCGAGCAAGAACTCGCGCACGGGTACGATTCGTCGGTGGGCCCGATGGGGGGCCAACTGTCGGGCGGCCAGCGCCAGCGGATCGCGCTGGCCAGGGCGATTCTCCGCGACCCGGCGATTCTCGTGCTCGACGAAGCGACCAGCCAAATCGATTTGGAGAGTGAGCAGATCATCCAGAAGGTGCTGGAGCGGTTTGTCCGGGGCCGCACGGCCGTGATCATCACCCATCGGCTGGGGGCGATGTCGTTGGCCAGTCGCATCGTGGTGATGCGCGAGGGGCGGATCGTCGACGTGGGGACGCACGACGAGCTGACCGCGCATTGCCAGTTCTACCGCCGCCTCTATGAGATCCAGTTCGACGGGCTCCGAGAGACCGCCTGAGCGCGGGGGCCCGCTCGGAGATCCATTCAACACCGCGGCGAATGGCACACTGTTTGCATTACGGGGGAGATGCCTCTGCGAAAGCAGAGCAGTCACCCCCCCCAGAGAACCCGGTGGCCCGTTCTCGCGGGCCACCGGGCTTGGTACAGAGAAGAGGCTTTTTTGGGGCCGGAATACGGAAGAGGTGCCAACGACGTTCGAGAGAGGGTCGATCGGACCATATTACGACTCGAATGTCCCTTCCGGAGCGGAGGAGGCAACCCTCCTGACGGGTCGGAAGTACCGGCTTCCGAGTAGCGAAGGCGAGTTGGGGATCACCAGCCCGAAGTGATCCTCAACTCGCCTGTATTTTTTTGCTGTATCGTTATTAAACAAATGCTGCAAAATAATACACTTCGCGTCCTGCATTGAGTCGGAAGGGCCTACCTATAACGAGTGGGACAGCACCTCGCCTTATCGCCCGTGTCAGCAAACGGGTCCAGCGGCCGCCCTCATGGGGAGCCATGCTGGCGGGGGGGCAAAGCGGGAGCAACCGGCACCAGCCCCTGCTGGGGCAGTCTACTCCGCGAAGAGGGGCCCGGCTCTCCCCGGGTGGGCATTCGGATCTCTACCCCAATCGGCAACACTCCGGGACTCGGCAGCAGGTCCCGATTCGCCTCGTAGATCTCCAGGTAGCGATCGGCATCGCCCAGGTACCGCTCGGCCAGGTCGGCCAGGGTGTCCCCGTCGACGATCTTGTGGGTCCGTAGGGGCTCGTCCGCACGCTCGGTCCGGGGGCTGTCCGGTCGCATCAAGGGATTCCCGGGGGACAGCACCCGATCATGGAAGGGGGGGTAGGATCTGGCCAGCGTGGGAGGCGGAGGCGGCTGGCCGGGGTCCACCGGGCCGGAATCCGGCCTCGACCGTCCGGATTGCTTGGCCGGGGGCGGCGCCTGGGTCGAAGGCTCAATTCGTGCCGTGAGCCGGTCCATCGCGGGCGGCGGGGCGACCTGAAAGTCGTTCTCCTGGCGGAGCACAAGGCCATCGGGCGTCCCGGGCCTTGGCGGACGGGCCGGCGGGGAGGGGTGCCGAAACAGCATCGCCCCCGCGATCCCTGCCCCCAAGACGCAGGAGGCCAGAACGATCTTCACGCCGCGATCCATCGATGCCGCCTCACCCGACTGGTTGTCCCGGAAAACGCCAACCTGAGGACTTCGCCAGGGCCCCCGTATCTTTGAACTATCGGGGCCGGGACGGGCCGGTTTTCAGTCGGGCGTGCGGATCTCGTCGACCGCGGCGAACTCCGGGTGGGCTCTTGCCGAGTTTGGCGATAGTGCCGCTCGCGGCGCGGTCAATCCGGTGGCGAATCCAGACGTGGCAGCGCAAGCCTCTACCACGGCGCAAACCGAAGACACGGCAAGGGCTTCCAGCCAGCCGACTCCGGGAAGTCGGGCAGGATGCCGAGCAGACAACAGAGCGTGCGGGGCCGGCGGGACCAGCAAGAGGGACTCAAAGCGGTTCCCATTTCGGCTCGACGCCACGCATTTTCAGGCCGGTGTCCACGATCTCCCGGTGCTCGTCGCAGACCTTCTGTCCGGTCTGTCGGCTCCGCCAGGTGGCCGGCTTGGAACACCCGGCACGGGCAAAATCACACTTCGCCGCCCCTTACGCTCGGCTGGACTGTTCCCGGGCCGACCGCTTGCCCTTCTGCCTGGAGCTTGCGGATTCGGCCATCCAGAACAGCACGGGCGAGGCGACGAAGATCGAGCTGTAGGTCCCCACCATCACGCCGACGACCAGGGCGAAGGCGAAGACGTGGATCGCCTGGCCCCCGCCGATGTAGAGCACCACCACCACGAGCAAGGTGGTCAGCGAGGTGAGCAAGGTGCGGCTGAGCGTCTGGTTGATGCTGGAGTTGATCATCTCGGCCGTCAGTCGCGGCGCCTTGCCGCGGACTTCGCGGATCCGGTCGAAGACGACGATCGTGTCGTTGAGCGAGTAGCCGATGATCGTCAGGAACGCGGCCAGGACGGCCAGGCCGATCTTGAACTCGTCGATGAGCAGCCAGCCCAGCACCGGGGCCACGTAAGCGGTCAGTGCGATCACGCCTAGCGTGATCAGCACGTCGTGCACCAGGGCGACCACCGCCGCCAGCCCGAACATCACCCGCTGAAAGCGAATCCAGAGGTAGCCCACGATGAACACCAGGCTGGCAAGCAGGGCGGCAACGGCGTCGACCCGGGTGCCGCGGGCCACCTGGCCGCCAATGGTGTTGGAGGAGGGGAAGACCGGCTCGGATTCGACCTGCTGCTGGACGGCATCCAGAAGGACTTTGCCCTGATCCGGCGGAAGACGGACTTCTGCGAACCAATCCCTGCGCACGTCCTCGTTGTCGACCCTGGCGAACTCGTCGTCGACGAACAGCTCGAAACGGACGACGCCGCGGGGCAGCGTGCCCGCTTGTTGCAGCTTGCCGATCTCGTTTTGGAACTGCTCGGTCAGCGTTTCGTAGCGGACCTTGTGCTCGAAGTCCAATCGCGCGCGGGTCCGCATTCCCGGCCCTGCCTTCTCCGCCGCCGCAGGAGCGGGCTGGTCGGTCGCCGGGGCGGCAGGCTGCTCGGGCGGCGTCGCGGCAGCCTCGACTTTGGACGAGGGCGCGGCGGCAGGTTCGGTCGCGGGGGGCGACTGGTCGGCGGGCGCCTGGCCCGGCTTCTCAGAGGGCTTCTCGATGGGCTTCTCGATGGGCTTCTCGGTGGGCTTCTCGGTGGGCTTCTCGGTGGGCTTCTCGGTGGGCTTCTCGGTGGGCTCCTCGGTGGGCTTCTCGGTGGGCTCCTCGGTGGGCTTCTCGGTGGGCTTATCGGTGGATGTAGTCTCCGCGGACGGCTCTTCGGCCTTGGCATCCGTGGATGGCGGTTTTTCCTGGGGCGCCTCGCTTGCTTGTTCGGACGGCTCCGCCCGGAGCAGCAGGACGCTCGACAGGTCAGCGGCGGCCACTAGCGGCGCGGCCGGTGGCTGGTTGCGAGTTTCGGTTTCGGGTGCCGGCGCGGTCGTTTCTTCGTCGGGTTTGGGCACGTCGGCCCCGAACGGCAAGAGGGTGACCGTCATGGAGTGACGTGCCAGATCCGGGCCGAAGGCGTTTTGCAGTCGCCTTTTCACTTCGGCGAGAACGTCCTCCGCTTCGGCGTCCCGGCTCATGTCGCGAGGCCCGGAGGTGTTGATAATGAACTCCAAGCCCGATACCTGTTGGCCCAAGGCTTGCACGTCCATGACCGACAAGTCCTCGAGCCCTTCGCCTTGTTCGCCCAATTTGGTGCGGATCTCGGCGATGTCCTGCGGTTGGTCGAAGACGGCGTGGATGGAAACGCCGCCGGTGAAGTCGATGTCCAACAGGCCCGCCCCTCGCCAACAGACGGCACCCAGCCCGATCACGATCACCACGCTGGACGCCACCGCGGCCAAACGGCGCATGCCGAGGAAATCGATCTCGGTTTTTCGCAGTATCCGGAGCATTCCTAGCTGCGTGATCCACTTCTGTTTCTCCGCCACGTCGAAGACGACGCGGGAGCAGTAGATCGCCGTGAACATACTGAGCACCACGCCCAGCCACAACGTGACGGCGAAGCCTTTGATCTGATCGGTGCCGATCACGTAGAGGACGGTGGCGGTGATCAAGGTGGTCAGGTTGGAGTCGACGATGGCGGAGGTGGCGCGGCTGAACCCGTTGCGGATCGCCATCCGCAGCGCCGCTTGTTTTGCCAGCTCTTCGCGGATCCGTTCGAAGATGAGCACGTTGGCGTCGACGGCCATGCCCACGGTGAGCACCAAGCCGGCCAGGCCCGGCAGGGTGAACGCCGCCCTGACCGAGATCATGATCGCCAGGATCA
>DATKZH010000305.1:0-20404 GCA_035528065.1 Thermoguttaceae bacterium
GACGCACGGCCCCGCACTGCCGACACTCCACCCGGGGCACGTCCAACCGCAGGTAGACCGGCTTGCCGCCAATGGGCAACGTACGGAACCGCCGCGGGTGCTTGCCCTTGCCGATCACGTTCGCCGACCCGCACACCGCACAGCGATAGCCCTCCCGAGGCTGCGTGATCGTGAACGTCACGCCTCCCCCTGCATATTTTGTGCTCTGGTAGTGGTAGCCTCGGACCCTGAATGCGTGGTAAAGTAAACTCGTGGACATGCTGGCTTCTCCTTGTGAAGTCGAATCCCAAAACTCCACAAAGAACCAGCATGTCCGCCTCTTTGCAACCCCAGGTACGCTTCAGCCGGATGACCCTATCTTGAAGCCGTGCAAGCCGTTTTTGGCTCCGTTCAGCCCAGCAGATGACGTGTTTCCGCGCCGCGGAATTGAGAGAAGTAAGCCATGATGTCAAAGAACGCCCTTTTCGCCGCGCTGCTGTTAGTGGCACCGCTGGCTGCACTGGCGGATGCCGCGGAACTCAAACTTCCTTCCATTTCGAGTGGTCCACCAGCGCCGGGAAGGAGAGGGGCGGTGACTGCTCCTGAATACGCTGGAACCGGTGTCCATCACATGCTGTATCTCCCGCCCGATTGGCAGGCGGACTGGAAGACGCGAGGCCGCTCTTGGCCGGTGATTGTTGAATACACGGGAAACAAGGCCCCAACACTCGGATCAACGGGCCTGGTCGAGGACGCCGCGCTCGGTTTCGGTGTCTCTGGCGGCCGCTTCATTTGGGTGGTCTTGCCTTATGTAAGCAAGACCCACGTGCAAAACGAAGTGACATGGTGGGGTGATGAGGAGGCGACGGCGGCTTATGCGAAGACCAACGTCCCCCGAATTTGCGCACAGTTCGGCGGGGATACACGGGCGGTGATCCGTGCCGTACGTTCGGCCGACGGCGAATGGGGACTCAGCCATACCGTCCTGACCCACGGCCAGGACGCCTGCAAGGTGCTTCGCCGCTCGGCGGACGAAGGCCGCACCTGGTCCGAGCCGCGGAAGATCCGCGACGCCTCGCACGCTTACACCACCGGACCGCACGACCGGCTGTATACGCTGTCGAGCGGACGCCTGCTGGCCTTGCTGCATTGCAGCCTCGACTCGAAGAAGGACCGCCAGGGCGGTCCGCTGGGCGTTTACGTCGTCTATTCCGACGATCACGGACGGACCTGGAACCGCGCTCCCCGGAATCGCGTGCTGCACGTCGCCGACAACCCGTCCAAGAAACATGAGTGGGGTTTCTGGGAACCGTCGCTGGTCGAGCATGCCCCCGGCAAGCTGTTGATGATGGCCCGCACGGCCACCGGTTGGCTCTATGAATGTCGCTCGGAAGACGGCGGCAGCACCTGGACGAATCCCGCGCGATCCACGGTGCCAAATCCGCTGGCTCCGCCGGTGCTGACGCAAGTTCCCGGCACGGGGACGCTGGTCCTGCTGCACAACCCGCGCGTACAAATGGAATCCGGATGGCACGGCGGGCCGCGGACGGTGCTGGCGTTGCGGACCAGTCAGGACGGCGGCCGAAGCTGGAACGACCCGCGGACCATCGTCCAGTCCGCGGACGAAAGTGCCTGGTGCGACTACCCCGCCGTCCGCTGGGTGGGCCGCACGCTGCGCGTCGTCTACCGAGCAATCGCCACTCTCGCTCACGGCAATGGCGGGTTCCGGACCGTTGGACTCGAGCATCAAGCACTCGATCGCGCGTGGATTAGATGAATCCGAAAGAAGCGACCATGAAACCCATCCATCCCACCCGGAGTCCCTGGCACCTCGACTTCAGCCGTCGCAAATTCCTGGGCGCCGCGGCGCTCGGCGCCGTCACGGCGCCCCACCTCGCGTCAGGCGCGGACAACACCGCCGCTATGGCCGCCGAGGTTTCCACCGAGGAGAAACGCTCTCTCGAAAAGGCGATATCGACCGACGTGCTGGTCATTGGGGGAGGTACTGCCGGGACGATCGCCGCGATCCAGGCGGCCCGGATCGGCGCGAAGACGTTGCTCGTCGAACGCGGGAGTCAGTTGGGCGGCACGATGACCGTGGGAGGGGTTGCCTTTCCCGGGTTGTTCCATGCCTGGGGTAAACAGGTCATCTCGGGAATCGGTTGGGATCTTGTTCGGCAGACGGTCGAGCTGGACGGCGGCAGGCTGCCCGATTTCACCACACCTGCTCCGCCCGGCCGGCACTGGGTGCACCAGGTGCTCATCAACCCATTCCTGTATGCGGTTCTGGCGGAAGAAGCTTGCCGCCTGGCGGGCGTCGAAGTCTGCTATTACGAATTCCCCGTGGCCGCCCAACCTGCACAGGACGGCTGGCGGGTCGAAGTTGTCGGGCCTGGGACTCGACGGCACGTGACCTGCAAACAGTTGATCGACTGCAGCGGCGGCGCCGACGTTGTCGGTATGTTGGGGCTGGAACGTCTGCGCGAGGACGAGACGCAGCCGGGGTCGATGCTGTTCAAGCTGGGCGATACATTCCAGGCGGGGCGCGAACGCTTGGAGTCGGTCTATGTCCACGGTGCCGATTCGTCGAACTCCGTGAGCCGCACCCAGGCCAATCTGGCGGGCCGCCGCGCAGTCCTCGAACGTCTGCGCACACAGCGAGCGCGAGGCGACCAGGGGGCTCGCCTCGTGCAACTCCAGCCCGAGGCGGCCTTTCGCGAGAGTTACCGGATCCTCGGCGAGGTTGTGATCATGCATGAGGATTACGTGGGCGGGCGCGTCTTCGATGATGCCGTATGCTACGCGTTCTATCCGGTAGATCTGCACACGCGGCAGGGCGTGCGTCCCCAGCCGCTGAAGGAAGGCATCGTTCCTACCGTACCGTTGCGAGCGTTGATTCCCAAGGGGAGCCGCAACCTGATGGTTGCGGGGCGCAGCGTCAGCAGCGATCGTCTGGCCAATTCCGGCCTGCGCGTCCAGGCGACCTGTATGGCGATGGGACAAGCCGCCGGTGCCGCCGCCGCTCTGGCCGCCCGCCGAAATTTCTCGCCTCAGGAAGTCCCTCTCGCGGAACTGAAAGCCCTTCTCCGCCAGCACGGAGCCATCACGCCGTGAATCGCCCCCGAAGTCCCGCGCGGGCGGCCCCGCGACACGTCGAACCTCCGTTCCGCATGCCAGGACGCCACACGACGAGACAAACCCTACTCACCCTCACCGTCCTGCTGCGCGCCCCGCTGACCGCGCTGCGCGCTGCTGATTCGAATCAAGTCATCAGACCACCCCCAAGGCGACATCATGAACCGACGCACTTTCATCACCGCCGTCGGGGCGGGGCTAGCGGGCCCGCCGGTTGTTCCGCGGCCCTGGCCGCCGGCATCCGTGGCGGCCGCGCAGGCAACCAGACCGTGGCACACACCACGCAAGGCCTATCCGTGCCTCTACAACGTCGAGTCCCTCATGCACTGTAACGAGGACATCAGCTCCGCAAAGATCAAATGGGTGATCGAGAAACTGCGCGGCACGGACGTGGACGCGATCATGTGCTGCCCGACCGCCTGGCGCACGAACATGTTCCCCTCCGAGGTTGATCCCGAGTGGAAGGAGTTCACGCACATCCGGGACGTCCCCGCGTTCCAGCCTTTCGATCATGTGATGAAATACGTCCACGATGGCGGCGATCCCGTCAGGGACCAGTTGGAGGCGACACGCGGTATCGGCGCAGACTTCTTCATCTCCTACCGGATGAACGACTGGCACGAGATCAACAACAAGTCCTTCCCCACGCACAATGCCTTCTGGCGCGAGCACCCCGAGTGCTGCCTGGGCGACAGGGATCGGATGGGCCTATCGGACAACCTCCGCCTCTTCAACTACCTGATGCCCGCCGTCCGCGACCACTACTTCGCGATCATCGAGGAACTCTGCACCCGGTATGATGTGGATGGCGTCGAACTGGATTTTCAGCGCGCGCCCCGCTTCTTCCACGATGGCGAAATCCAGCAAGGCACGGCCGTGATGACCGGCTTCGTGGAACGCATCCGCGGCATGATGAACCGCATCGGGCGCGAGCGCGGCAAGCCGCTCAAGCTATGCGTGAGAATCCCCGACTGCATCGCCGCCTGCACAAAAGCGGGGCTGGATGTCGTGGCATGGGACGCCGCCGGCCTGATTGACATGATCAATCTCTCGTCCTTCTTTTATCACAGCATGGAGATCGACATCGAAGGTGTGAAGGCGACCACCATTGAGATGTATCGCGCCACCGCCATGAACTTCCTGCGCCGCGGCGCGGACGGGCTGAGCGTCTTCAATTTGGATTACGTGGACGGCGACTGCTACAACCTCAGGGTATCGCGGCTGGAGCGGCCTTTGAAGCGGCTCGCCATGGTGGAGATGTTGCGCGGCATCACCGACCTGAATTTCCTCGCGGGCAAGTCGAAGAACTACATCGTCTATCCAAACCCGCAGATCACCCGGCCCGCGTTTCCCGCCGCCGATGAACAATCCCTGCGCCTCTTCGTGGCCGATGACACCTCCAAGGCACGCTTCGCCAAAGGCATCCTTCGCGTCGAGACGAAGGAAGACAGCACGGCCCTGCGCATCGGCGCGATGCTCAACGGCCACAGCCTGGAGCGATGCGAAACCAAGGACACCGAACTCTTTGAGCCTGTGCATCGCAATCAAGGTTTCCCCGGTCGCGAAGTGCTCAAGTTCTTTACTGTGCCGCTCGACCGGCTTGTCGTCGGCAACAACCAGATTGAAATCACGAATCTGGACAAGATGAAAACCAAATGCACCCTCTTCTCCATGGAACTGGCGCTCTATAAGTGAAGGATTGACGGACCCAAGACCATGAAACACACGCTCACACTGCTCACCGCCGTCCTGCTGGCGCCGCTGGCCCGCCGGGCGCCGCTGCCCCGACTGCCAATGACCGACACGTACACCGCTTCCATGAAACCCTCCCTCCCACTCCTCACCGCCCTGCTGCTCGCGCCGTTAGCCATGCCCCCGACCACGCTCCAGGGGGCGGACGACGGCAGGCAGCTCATCCGCCTCGACGAGCCCGCCGCACGCGAAGGTCCACCGCCGGATCGCCAGTGGAAGCTCGTCTTCAGCGACGAGTTCGACGGCGCTGCCATTGACGAGTCGCGCTGGAAATCAGCCGACACCACGGACTGGGATCATCCCGGGTTCAAGACGCGGCAGGCGAAGGAGAACTGCGCCCTCGACGGACAGGGCCGTTTGGCGATCCGTCTCACCCGCGATCCGGATGGCACCATCGTTTTCAACCACGGACTCCAGACGCGCGATTTCCAGAAGGCCTTCGGCTACGTCGAGACTCGTGTGCAGTTCTCCACGCAACCGGGTTGGTGGGGATCTGTGTATCTCATTCGGAACAACACGCTGCGCGGCTACGGACACCATCCGTTCGAAAACCCGCAGGAGTTCGACGTCTTCGAGGACGTCCCCAAGCCGAAGATCGAGCCTTCGCGCTCGGCGACGGGTCACAATGTCATCAGCCAGGGCTATCACTGCACGTTTGGTGTGGGCTTTCAGGATCAGGGCGATGGCACCGGCGCGAGCACTCGGGCCAAGTGGGACATGCTCGCCGTCAAGAAGACTTCTCACGTCTACAGGCAAGCACGGCATGCGCCCAGGGAATACGCAGGCTGGCACACAGTGGGCCTTCGCTTCGTCATGCTGGGCGGGGACGGGGTGCGCTTGCAGGGGACCAACGTCGAGAACGTCATCTCTGGCAATGAAATCCGTGAGACGGGCGGCGCTGGTGTCGTGCTGGTGAGCCGCGACAAGACAGGAAACTCCGGCGATACGAAAGACTTTGCCGATCAGATCCTGCTGCGGGGCCATTCCAGCCGCTATCCGAAGCTGGTCCGCAATGTCATTTCCGACAACGACATCCACCACTGCGGCCGGCTCAAGAAGAACTGCGGAGGCGTGCAATTCTACGGGATCAACAGCTCGAGAACGTCATTTCCCATAACCTCATCCACCACATGCCCGACAAGGGCATGACGATGCAGGACGGCTTCGGCAGGTTCCTTGTTGAATACAACGACATGCACCACATCGGCTGGAGATCGCCGACACCGGCGGCATCATGATCAACCGTTGGTTTTACCTTCCGAACGATCCCGAGCTAGCCGAGGGCAGCACCATCCGCTTCAACCGCATCCGGAACTGCATCGGCTGTGGCGCTTACAAAAGGAGAAGGCGACCGGACGACGGCCAACGGCCGCATCTGGACCCCTTATTACACATGGGGCATCTTTTTCGACCACTCCGGCATGAACGCCACCGTGTATGGCAACATCATCGTCTCCACCGTGCTGGGAGCGGTGGCAATGCCCGTGGGCGCTCCGAAGAACAACCGGGTGGAGCACAACATTGTCGCCGGCAGCAGTGGCAACCAGGTTGATCTGCGCATGAGCGGAGAGAACAACCGGTTCGCGAGAAACATCGTCTTCTATACAGATCCGAAGGCGATGCTGCTCGCTGCCGGTAGCGCGACGGAGGAGGCGGTCGCCGAGTGCGATCACAACCTCTACTTCCTCGCCACGGGTCAGGAGCCTGAGGTTCGCGGCATCGGCTCTCTCAGCGATTGGAAGAAGCTCGGGTTCGATCAGCATTCACTCGCCGCAGACCCGATGTTTGTTGACGCCCAGAGCGGCGACTTCCGGCTGCGCCCGGAATCACCGGCATTCCGCCTGGGATTCCGACTCGTCCCCATAGACGAGATCGGCCCGCGGTCGAAGAAGCCCTCGCGCGGCGCCCCCTCAGTCCCATGACGAAAACCGTAGAGACCATCCCCATGAAACGACCATCCGCCCGCACCGCCCTTTTCCTTCTGTTGCCCATCTTGGCCGTCGCTCCGATGCGTTCCCCTGCCGCGGAGGAGTTCAGCACAGTTGCCATTCAGAATCCGCTGCGCCTGCGGCCCGATCCCATTCCGTGCGAACGCATCGCGCTGGGGGAACCGGACGACTACAAGCCCTGCATCGCCCGAATGCCCGATGGTGAACTGCTGCTGACCGCCTTTCATCAGCACAAGCGGGCTGGCGGCAAGACGTGGTCGCAACCAGAGAAGCGCGACCTGCTCGGACGCGAGCCTTACCTCACCGTGTTGCCCGATGGTACCGTCCTTATCACCGGCCATCTGCTGCCCCAGGACGTGCGCAATCGGCGGGGCTACGCCTGCGGCTTCATCCATCGCTCCACCGACCGCGGCAGGACTTGGGAATCCATCCGCATCGAATCGGAAGGCATCAAACCGAAAGCCAACAACACCAGTTCGCGCAACGTCCTGCGACTCGCGGATGGCACGTTGCTCCTCGGTGTGGATTATCATGGCGGCGGCGGGCCTTACCTCATCTGGCGCTCGCCGGACAATGGCAAGACCCGGGACAAAACACAGCGGTGCCAACCCAAGGACTTTCAGAGCAAGTATGCCTTCTTCGGCGGCGAGACGTGGCTCTGGCAGGCGAGGTCCGGCAAGATCTGGGCGGTCGTGCGCGTGGACAGCAACGAGTTTCCCATGCAAGGTAAACCGATCCAATCCGAAGATGACCAGGACGATCACTTCATCCTGTGGTCATCCACCGACGGTGCACAGACCTTTGATCGCGTCCGCGACTTCGGCGATTACGGCGAGATGTATCCGTCCCTCTTGCGGCTGCACGACAAACGTCTGCTCCTCACCTTCACCGTCCGCAAGCGGCATCCACCCCTCGGCGTGCGGGCCATCCCCGGCGTCGAAACCGACGACGGCTTCGAGTTCGATTGGCCGGGCCACGCACGATGGTGGAGCAGCGGCCAGTCCGCTGCGGGCTGCGGGCGGTGCCCCCGGTGACTCCAAACAGCTACGAAGGAGTCTATCGAAAGACGGGACTCCGCCCCGAGCTGCGGTTCGAACTTCTGGATGCACAGGGGAAGACGATCACGACCGAACGGCTGGCCTTTCAGCCCGACAAGTGGCAGGCCGTACAGGTGGCATCGAACGGTCTTTCCACCGGTGAATACACGTTGAGGGGCACGATTGACACCGATCGTGGGATTCCTTTCAGCCGCGTCGAAAAGCAGCTCCGGGTTGTCTCGGCGGAACATGCCCGCCAGCTTGAGACTCTTCCATTGGACGCGCAGGCCATCGCGAACGCTGCGGGACTCTCGACGGTGAAGCTCCACGGCGGCACCGAGGGTGCGCCGTCCGAGGCGGTGGTTATTCCCGCAGGCCGGGAAGTGTCGCTCACTCTGCCCGGTCAAGGGCGGGTGGCGGTCTATGGCGTCGTGGCCGCGCCGAGCCCGGAGTTCTCGGCAAAGCTTGGAGCGACCACGCGGGAGGTGCCCGCTTTCAAGGACGGGAGCTATCTGGTCCGCGAGCGGTTCCTCGGTGTCGGGCTTGGCGGTGCCGACACCTTTCGTCTCCAGCCCAAGGATGGCGAACTGCGTCTGGCGGGCATCCGGGTCGAGCCGCTTCCTGAAGGCACATCGTTCGTGCCCGGTCCGGCCAACCAAGGGAAGCAGGTCGTCATGAACAATGACGGTGGCAGCGAAGGATTCTGGAACCCTTCATGGAACCCGGAGACCGTGCTTGAGCAGATCGACCGCTACCAGGGTTCCGACGTGTCTCAGTTCGAGTTCTCCACCAATCTGAAGGACGTCGCCCAAGGCAAGAAGCCGGGAGGTCAATGGCTGCTGTCGCGGGCCGACTACCTGCGCCGTGCGGCCGAGGCCTATGCCGCCGGGGCCGATGGATTCTACATGTTCAATGCCTGGGACAAACCCCACGTGGAACTCGTCGGCGGCATCTCCGACGCAAGGTTCGTGGCCAACTGGCGGCGCTACGTCGACCCCAAAAACCTCCACACCGAGATCGCCGGACAGGCAATCCGCTAGAGAAGAAACATCTACACGTCATGAAACACCGAATCCCTCATTCCCGCCGCGACTTTCTTCGCATCTCCAGCCTGGCCTGCGGCTCTCTCACCCTGCCGCGACCGCTGCTTTCCGCCGAGGCCCAGCCTGTATTGCCTAACTTCAAGTCCCTCACCCCCGAGCAGCAGGTCGGGCAGTCGGTCGGACGCGTCTGGAAGCTGAAGCAGGAACTGGGATTGTTTGAGCAGCGTCTCGTGGACCCGGCCCAGATCCCGGAAGTGTTCGCCGCGAAAGCCAGCGCCGAGATCGCCCGCCGCATCGCGCGGGAAAGCGTCACGCTACTGGAGAACCAGCTCAAACCCATCCGCACTGCCGACAGGCCGGACGTCGTCGTCGTCATCAGCAACGGCAGCACCGCCACGGTGGACGAGGACAACGCCGTCAAACACTCGCCAACGAACGATCGTCTCAACGAGCAGATCCGCCAACGCGTGCCCAGGGCGCAAAGAGTCGTGCTTTCAACCGCCATGAAGCCTGAGGAGATCGAGCGCGCCTTCGCGGCCGCGGAACAGGCCGATGTCATCGTCTTCGGCCTGTTCACCCGCGTGCGCGCCTACGTCGAGGACGCCATCAAAGTGGCCAAGCCCTATACGGCCTCGCCCGACAACGTCGCACGGATGAGCCCGTGCTTCCTTGAAGAGAACGCCAGAATCTACCTGACCACCAACATCGGCCCGCGTCTCCACCAGAAGATCGCGTTCGCAGTGGCGGATGCACAGAATGCTCAAGTGAAAAGCCCACCAATCAGGAACAGGCCATGAAAGCAGGAGTCCCTGCCGTGAAACACGCCATCCTGATCGTCACCGCCCTGCTGCTAACCTCGCTGGCCGCGTTGGAAGCCGCCGAGCCGGCGCCGGTGGCTCACTGGAACTTCGATGAAGGCCGCGGCGACATCGCCAGAGACATCACCGGTCACGGGCATGATGCGACGTTGAAGAATGCCGAATGGGTGCCTTCGCCACGCGCACATGCGTTGCGATTTACCAGCAAGGAGAGTCTAGCGCGATACGGTCAGGTCGATTCGATGAACCTGTCCGGCGACGTGACGCTGGCGGTGTGGGTCAAGACCGATGCAACGGCGGCGCCCAACACTCACCGGCTGATCTTCGGGGACAGCGGCCCCGGCATCGCGCGCAACCTGCACCTGAGCCTCGACAGCTACAACCGCTTGAGCTTCGAGTGGGCCGACGGCAAGAGCAACGATTCGCTGCTCGCCCCCGCCCGCCTGCTCAACGGCATGTGGAAGCACGTGGCGGTGGTGGCCGATTCGCGGGCCAGGCAGGTCACGATGTATGTGGACGGGGTCGTGGTGGCGCGCAAAGCGATGGCGCTACCCATCACCAAAGCGCCTACCAAGGGGCGGCTGACCGGCTGGTTCTACAACGGTTTCTTTCAAGGTGAACTGGACGACGTTCGGCTCTACAACCGCGCGCTGACGCCGAAGGAAGTTGAGCGGCTTTTCGTGGCGCAGGCCGATGTGCAGGCAGGAGTGCCGACGGTGCTGTTTGACGCCTCGGGCTCCGAGCCGAGGGGGATCGTTTCGGCGACGTTCCGCAACTGGAGCAAGCAGCCGCGGCGGCTCGAACTGGGCGGTCCGCCGACGGCGACGCGGGAGATGACGTTGGAACCGGGGGCGACGATGGAGATGGCTCTGGGCGAGGTCGCGCTCCAGCCCGTGTGGCGCACCCGCAACGACCTTTTCTTTTGCGAGCAAGACGAAGGCAGTGCGTCGTCTGTCGCGGTCCATAGGGGAGACGCGATCGAGCGGCTGGCTTTGAGCTTGGCGACGCAGTTGATGCTCGAGCCGATGCGGGTGCATGTGAAAGACCCCTGGCAACACAAGATGGCGCCGGAAAAGACCGCGCGTCTGGAACTGGACGTGCAACTCGCCATGCCCGCCGAGCAATTGCAGCAGGGGACGCTGCGGCTCCGGCTCGTCTCGCGCGAGACCGGGCAGGAGGCGTTGTCGCGACAGATCGACTCGCCTCGGAGCCAGCAATCGCTGGAGTTGGATGTCCGCGAGTTGCCGTGGGGCGCGTATGATCTGCAGGCGAGTTTCCACGACCACGCCAAACGCGAAGTCATCCGTGTGCAGCGTATGGCCGCGGTCCTGCCGGACGGCCGGCAGCAGGTTCGCGTACTCAACAACCTGGTGAGCGAACTCATGGACGCCCGCGCCCGCGGTCTGCTCGAGAGCCGCCGCATCGAGTTCATGAACCCGCGCGACGGCTGGGTGTGGTTCAGCGCCACGGGGAGTTGCGAATTGGCGCTGGGAAGCGACCGCGTGCTCGGCGCAGAAGAGGGCAAACCCGCCGCCGAGGCGATGCGTTTGTCGCCGGCGGGCCGGCACGTGGTGGAGGTCAGCGGCACGCCCAGCGAGTTGGTCGTCCGGGCCATCCCGGCGCTGGTTTATAACGTCTATCCTTCCGGCTCGCAGATTGCGCCCTTCGGAGCGAACACTTGGGAGCGGCTGCGCAAATACACGTTGCCCAACACCAACATGATCGAAAGCCCTCTCGCGGATGTTCCTGAACAGAAGGAATGGACCGCGCAGGGGAAGAAGTGGCTGGCCAATGTCCAGGCGCCCGGTCTGTTAGACACCGAGGACTGGACCGAGGAAAAGCTGCTGGAGGTCTGGCTCAAGCCGGGCACGTCCACGGCGCACGCCGAACGACCCGGTCTCGAATTGGCAGAAATCTCCGGCATGCAGGTGGACGAGTATTATCCCGGCGCGAAGTCAACGCGGTTCATGGTGCCGCTGGCGCGCTCGATCGCACGACTCGCCGAGCTGCCCGACTCCGCCGGCAAGTTCTGGATTCCGTTCACGGCCGGTAAGTTTGGCGCGACGCCGGACAATCTGCTCATGAAAACGGTGCTCGGCGCGGGCTGGCCGTTCGCCGAGGAAGTCTACGTCGGAGAAATGCCCACCGAGGCCGAGAACGTGAGCAGCATCCGGTCGAGTTTTCTCAGCGTCGCCGAGAGCTACGAAAACGCCCACCCCGGCTCGTTGCGCCGGATGATCTTCACGCCGATGTATTCCTACCTTCCCTACTGCACCGCGAACCGTTATCCGCAGGCCGACTTTCGGGTCCACCTCGACATGCAGATGCAGATGCTCGCCACCGATCCGGCTTTCTTCGGCTTGTGGGGTGTGCAGCCCTACCGCTCCAATTACGTTGACGAGGAAGTCCTCCATTGCATGGGCAGGCTCCTGCGGCACTACTGCATCGAGGGCCGGACCTCGCGCCTGTTGAGCGACCCCTATGAGCTACGGCACGTGACCGATCCCGACTTCGAGGTGGGCACGGCCCACTGGCAGGTCGCCGCCGCCGAAGAAGGCGCGGTCGGGGCGGCGCAGTTTGCCGGCTACGGGACGCTCCAGGGCCGCTATCCCGGCGGCCCCTTCGGCGATACCTTCCTGCGCCTGAATCGCAGTGCCAAACGCCCGAACGTCGTGAGCCAGCAGTTGCAGGGATTGAAACGGGAGCGGCTGTACTCGCTCAAGCTGATCACTGCGGACTACGACGACCTGTGCCGCGGAAAATCCCGCAAGGCCACTCAGGCTGTCTCGATCACGCTCGAGGGCGCGGAAGTGTTGCCCGGTGGCTTCAGCCATCCCTTCCACAGTTGTCGCGAAGTAGAATCGTTCACGGCCAAGAGTCCCTTCTGGATGACCTACCATTGGCTCCAGTTCCGCGCTGCCGGCCCGGCGGCGCGACTGAGCATCAGCGACTGGGAAAAACCTGGTGAGCCGGGTGGCCCCGCCGGCCAGCAGGTCATGATCAACTTCGTCGAAGTGCAACCGGTGCTGGCAACAAACTGAATGGCAAAACATCACGCCGACAAGGAGAAAACACCATGAAACACACAGTCGCAATCTTCACCGCCTTCCTGCTCGCTCGACTAGCCGCCCCCCATGCCATTCTCCTCGGATTGCTGATCGCCAACATGGCCTTTGCCGCCGAGCCGTTGCCGGTCTACCAGCCAAAGGTCAAGCTGGCGGACATCTACTTCCACCATCCCGGCGCGAAGCCGGGGCTGAAATACAACCACGACGTGGACATCGTGAAGTTCAAGGGGAAGTTCTTTGCCGCGTGGAATGCCAACGAGTCGCACGGCGAGGACGTGCCGGGCCAGTTCAATTTCCTCAGCGTCAGCGATGACTTCGAGCACTGGTCGGCGCCCGTGCGGCTCTTCACGCGCGACGCGGAGGCGGAAAATCCCGTCGAGACCGATAACCAGTGGCAGCCGACCTTCATCAACCACCGCGACGAGACACTGTTTTGCGCTTGGTGCGACTACAACGCCCGCAAAACCTACATCGCCACCTCCACCGACGGCATGCGCTGGCGCAACCGCGAAGTGCCCACTGCGCCGCCGTCGCTCGCGGGCCAAGTCGTTGGGTTCCCAACCAACCACGGCCTGCTCACGAGCAAGGGCGTGATGATGTTCCCGTGCAGCCTGTCGGAGGTCGAAGAGAAGTGCAAACCGGGCCATACGCGCCACGCCGGCGTACTGCTCAGCGCCGACGGCGGCACGACGTGGACCTGGAGCGAGCCGATCGGTGCTCAGCCGTGGTCGAAGATCGGCGAGAAACCGGCGGAGTTCGGCGGCGAACTCGTCACGATGTGGGAGCCGATGCTGTTCGAGCAGGGCGACGGCAAGATCGGCCTGCTCATCCGCAACTCCACCGCGCAGGATAATCCGGAGCGAGCCGAGAAGCCGCACCGGATGTTGCTCTACGCCACCAGCAGCGACCACGGCCGCTCGTGGACCAAGGCCGGCTCCGTCGAGGTGGACACGATCTGCTCGCGCAACTACGCCGTCTCCAGCGTCGGCACGCGCGACAGCCTGTTGATGGTGATGAACGACAACCACGTGCGCGTGCCGGAGCGGATTCCGCGAGACCGCTATTTCCTGTCGCTCTTTTGCGCGCCGGTCTGCGATCCCGACCTGCTATTGCCCGGCCCTGTCATCCAGCCCGGAGGCGGCACGGCGTATTATCCGAACGGCTTTGTGGACGACGGCAAGCTCTACGTCGCCTACACCTATCCGCGCGGTATCCATTGCAGCGTCGTCGAGCCGCTGCCGGATTTCACGCGCCCGTTCCTGCTACCGCGAGGCGGACGCTCCGGGTTGAAGATCGAGAACGGCGTCGCGCGCTTCGGCCAGAAACAAGCCAGCCTGGGGTTAGTGCTGACCGAGAAACTGACTCGCCAGCCAACACTGCGGCTCGCGTTCGACGTGAACATCCACCGCTACAACGGCACTGACTGGCCTGTACTTACGCTCGGCGGCAAGACGCGCCAGCGCAGCGCCCTTCGCGCCATCTACAGCGAAGAGAAGAAGACGGATCTCTTCCAAGTCCGCCTCCACGGCAACGCCTGGGCCGACGTCGCGCCGTTCGAGATGAAGACTTGGAACCACATCGAGGTCGAGTTGACCGAGGCGGGCTTCTCGGTGTCCGTCAACCAGTCGCCCGCACAATCGTTCCCGATGCCGCTGTTGCGCAAAATCTGTTTCGGCGGTCTTTACGTTTCGCCTGAATGGCCGATGGGCATGCAGTGGAACAGCGAAGTGCGTCTGAAGCTCGATTCCATCCGGGTGGAGTAAGTGAGAGGCTTTCTGCGACATCCTACATCCGTTAAACAGAAGAACAGCAACGAAAAGCAAACGCTCGATCCTCGCCGCCCTGTTGCCGACACCAATGCCTGCGCTGCAAGGCGCCGATAGAGCCGCCACGCCCGAGCGGCTACAAAACCAAGTCCTCGTTGAAACGGAGGGCTTCGCCGGGCGCGGAGGCTGGGTTGTCGATCCGCAGTTTCTGGACCAGATGGGTTCGCCTTACCTGCTGGCACACGGACTGGGCCGGCCGGTCGACGACGCGACGACAGACGTTGAGTTCCCTGCCATCGGCAGGTACCGCGTCTGGGTCCGCACCAAGGATTGGGTGGCGCAGTGGAACGCGCCGGGCGCGCCGGGAAAGTTTCAGTTGCTCGTCAATGGCAAGCCGCTCGAAACCGTCTTCGGCACCGAGGGCGCGCAGTGGCACTGGCAGGACGGCGGCAGCGTGAACATTTCCGAGCGGCAAGTGCGGCTGGCGCTACATGACCTGACCGGCTTCGAGGGCAATGCCTTCATCTCGACCGCCCATCACGGCCAGTTTCCGGCGATGCGCGAGCACAGGCCATTTTGGATTCCGTATCGCTGTCTCTACTCGCGCAACATCTCGAACCTGTTCATGGCCGGACGCGACATGAGCACCAAGCACGATGCGCTGGGCGCGGTGCGCGCGATGCGGACCGGTGGCTGTATGGGCGAGATCGTCGGCATGGCAAGAATTGACGTCTCGCGCCTTTGGGAGGTAGAGCTGTACGGTCCTGTGACTGATCCGTGACCCAAACGCCAATTCTGTCAAGAGTCAGATACGCCTTGCAGTTGCTTGGCTCGACCAGCGGCCGTAACTTGACGTCAGTCACACTAACCAAGGAGCAGGAGAGTATGAAAACCACTGCCAGACGCACGAACCTCGTGCTCACCATTCTGCTGCTGGCGTCGCTCGCCTCGCTCGCCGCTGTTGCCGCCGAAGCGCCCTTCACTATCGAACCTGCCAAACCCAGCACGGTGAGCTTCGACTCCGTCTCCGCGAAGTTCGTGCGGATGATGATCCGAGGGAAGGGGGCCGGTCAGCCCTGCATCGACGAACTGGAAGTCTACGGGCCGGAGAGCGACAAGAACCTGGCCCTGGCTGCGGCCGGCGCGGAGGCCTCGGCGTCTTCCTGCCTGGAGGGCTATGCGGCTCACGCCGTAGCCCATCTGAACGACGGGCAGTACGGCAATGCGCGGAGCTGGATTCCGGCCGAGACCTCCGGCTGGGCTCAGATCGAGTTGCCCCGAGCGGTGGTTGTCAATCGGGTAGTTTTTTCCCGCGACCGCGAGGGAAACTACGAGGACCGGCTTCCCTCGGCACTGGAGGTCCATGTCTCGGACGACGGGAAGGCGTGGCAGACGGTCAGGAAGATCGAGATCGCACGGATTGTCCTTGCCGAGCCGACGTACATGGCCACCAACGAACCGATCACCCTGGAATTCTCGCCGTGCGAGGCGCGGCACGTCCGGCTGGCGATCAACAAGACCAGCTTCGGGCAGCGCCAGGCCCGGACGGTCTTCAAGGCGGGCACGGGACACATGATCCAGCACCCCGAACTGCACTTCGATGCCGACCGGCTGATGTTCTCGATGGCCGACGCGGACGGCGCGTTCCAGGTGTTCGAAGTCCGAATCGACGGCAGCGGCCTGCGCCAGGTCACGCGGGACACGGACCCGGATGTGGATAACGGCGATCCTTGTTACTTGCCCAACGGCCGGATCCTCTTCAACTCCACGCGGCTGTTCACCGGCGTGCCCTGCGAGGACGGCGAATCGTACGTCTCGAACCTCTGCCTGACCAACGCCGACGGTAGCGGCACCCGACTGCTGACCTTCGACCAGGAGAGCTGTTGGCACCCCAGCATGCTCAACGACGGGCGCGTGCTTTACACGCGTTACGAGTATGCCAACATCAGCCATCAGTTCGCGAGGCTGCTGTTCCACATGAATCCGGACGGCACGACGCAGATGGAGTATTATGGCAGCAACTCCTACTGGCCCAACTCGATCTTCTACGCCCGGGCCATACCGAATCATCCCACCCGGGTCGTGGGCGTGGTCTGCGGGCACCACGGTCCGAACAAGACGGGGCGACTGGTGTTGTTCGACCCGGCTTTGGGGCGGCACGAAACGTCCGGAGCGATCCAGACCATACCCGGGTACCGCAAGCCCGTCCAGCGAATCGTCGAAGATCTGTTGTACGCGGGCGACTGGCCGAAGTTCGCCCACCCCTGGCCGCTGAACGACAAGTATTTTCTTGTGGCGGCCCGGCTCCATCCCGAGCAGCTCGACTACGGCATCTACCTCGTGGACGTGTTCGACACGATCACCGAGGTGGCCCGAGTGGAAGGCCATTCGTTGTTGGAGCCGATTCCGCTGGCCCCGCGCCCGGTGCCGCCAGCGATTCCCGACCGCGTGCGGCCCGAAAGGAAAGACGCCACGGTCTACCTGGTTGACGTCTACCATGGACCGGGCCTGGCGGGCGTGCCGCGCGGCACGGTCAAGAAACTGCGGGTGTTCACCTACAACTACGTCTACCGGCACACCAGCCGCCGTGGCTTCGGCCACCTGGCCACGCCCGGCATCGATGGCCCGTGGGAGCCGCGATTCCTGTTGGGGACGGTTCCGGTTCGCGACGACGGCTCGGCCTTGTTCACCGTGCCGGCCAACACGCCGCTCACCGTGCAGCCGCTGGACGACCAGGGGCGTGCCGTGCAGCAGATGCGGAGCTGGTTCACGGCCATGCCCGGCGAAGTCCTCTCGTGCGTGGGCTGCCACGAGCGGCAGAATAGCGGGTCGCCCGCCTACGCCGCCATGACCTCCCTGGGCAAGCCCGCCACGATCGAGCCCTGGCGCGGGCCACCGCGGGGGTTCGACTTCGCGCGCGAGGTCCAGCCCGTGCTGGATCGCTACTGCGTGGGCTGTCACAACGGCAAGGAGCCCGACCGGCTGGACCTGGTACGCAAGTCGGAAGAGGAAAAGCTCCGCATCAACCCTGAGTACCGTGCGGCGACCGAAAGCACGATCTCGACGATCCTCACGCCATCGTATATTGCCTTGCATCCCTACGTCCGCCGGCCGCACGCTGAGAGCCACTATGGGGCCCAGGCGGCCGGAGAATTCCTCGTCGACACCAGCCCACTGGTCCAGATGCTCCAGCGCGGCCATCACGAAGTGCAACTGGACACGGAGGCCTGGGATCGGCTGTACACGTGGATCGACCTCGGCGCGCCGGACCACGGCTCATGGAAGTACAGCGAGTGGGGCGTGCCGCGCGATTACTACGAGCGCCGCCTGGAAAGCCTCCGCCAGTTCGCCGGGCGCACGGACGACGTGGAATGGATGCCCGAGGACGAGTCGCCTGCGCCCGCGTTCGTGGCCCCTCCTGAGGAAAAGACGGCCGCCGAACCCGCTCCGACCTGCCCCGGCTGGCCGTTCGACGCGGCCGAAGCCCAGCGGAAGCAGCAGGCGGTGGGACTCCCAGCCACGCTGAGCCTCAAGCTCAATGAGAAGCTCGCGATCGAACTGATCCTCATCCCGCCGGGCGAGTTCGTCCTGGGGGATGCTGCCGGACGTTCGAACGAGCGGCCCGCGACGCGCGTGCGCATCGACCGTCCTTTCTACCTCGGCCGCACCGAGGTCACCAACGCCCAGTACGGCGCGGTGACCGACGGGGCCCACCATAGTGGATTCGTCTCGTGGATGAGCATCGACTGGCGCGGCGAGGGCCATCCGCTGAACGGGCCCGACCAGCCGGCGGTTCGCGTCTCCTGGCAGGAGGCGGAACGATTCTGCGAAGCCCTTGCCGCGCGGATCGGTCGTCGAATCACGCTTCCCACCGAGGCCCAATGGGAATGGGCCTGCCGCGCGGGCGCGGCCGGTGGGGCCTGGTACGGCGGCCGGGACGACGATTTCTCGGCTTTCGAAAACCTGGCCGGGCGGGAGTTGCGCACGCTGGCCTTCCACGGCAAGCCCAAGTGGTTCCTCCGCGACGACCGGTTCCAAGATGCCTGGCCGGTAACCGCACCGGCAGGCTCAACGCAGCCCAACCCCTGGGGACTTTGCGACATGTTCGGCAATGTGCGCGAGTGGACACGGTCCAGCTACCGCCCCTATCCCTACGACCCGGCGATGGACGTCCCGTCGACCGATGCGGCGGACGAAAAGACCGTCCGCGGCGGCTCCTGGGCCACGCGTCCGTCAGACGCGGGCTCCGCCTGGCGGTGGAAGTACCCGGCGTGGCGCAAGGTACATGACGTAGGCTTCCGCGTGGTGGCGAGTTCGGATTCATCCGGGGAGGAGGTGGCACGGGTGCGGACCCAGTAAGGATCGGCAAGTCAATTACGGTCGCAAGAACAGTAAAAGGCACACTCCGTATGCCGATTTCCGCACACGGAGTGTGCGGCCTACTTTGGAGAACGGTGACATGAAGCGATGGACACGGCTGTGCCTGAGCGTGTGCGTCTGGGCAGTGATCGTGTGCAGCCGAGTCGCCGCGTCATGACGGCAGCTCCCTATCTAGCGGGCTTGGCGCTGGGCGGTGACGGCAACACCAATCCGGCCGTCCGACTGTGTGAGTGCGGCTGATGGCCTACCTGCCCGGCGGGGCGCCAACCTCACGTATTCGATGTCAACAAATCCGACTTTCCGAATTGTCGGCGGAAATCCCGTGGGGTCAGGCTAAAGCGGCGGCGGAAATGGGTTGCGAAACGGGACGGGTCGTCGTAAGCAACGCGGGCCGCAATGCGTCGGATCGGCAGATGCGTGCGACGCAGTAGATCGGCGGCCTTCTGCATCCGCAACTCGCGGAGATAGTCGGTGAAGCTCACGCCGTGCTGCCGGCGAAAGAGCCTCGCCAGATGGCCCGGGCTGGTCTTCGCCACGTACTGGGCCAGGAAGCTCCGTCGCACGGGTTCGTGAAGATGCAAATCCAGGTACGTACAGGCCCGAACCATAGGATCGTCGGGCAAGGACGCGTCGTCGGTGGACTCGGCCAGCCGATACCAGACGGCGTCCAGGTGCGCCTTGGCAGCATCGTCTGCCAGTGCCTGGTCACCCGCGCAGATGGCATCGACGATCGGCCGATGGGCTTCGAACAGCACGTTCAGGTCGGGCCAGCAGACGCGAATCGACTGGACGTGAAATTCTTCCTGCATTCGCGCCGCAGCATTCCAAACTCCAGGCAGACCATGAACATCAGCCAAATCCACGATGGCCAAATGGAGCACGCGATCGGCCTGAGCCATGCGGGAAACATCGTTCCGTTGAGCCGCCTCTTGGAGTCGCACGAAGGCGTCCAATAGCGGTTTCTTGTCCGCGCCTGCGGCGACCCGCGCGGCGGCGCAGCGAGCGGCAAACGCGTCGAGCTTCTCGATCCTGCCCGCCTCGGGCGTGCGGCCGTTTCTCTTCCCCTTCCGCTGGAAGGCCGCGGCCCCATTCTCGAAGAACAGCTTCTGCCAGCCGTAGAAGACCGTCGGATTGAGGCCCAACTCGTCACACAGATCGGACACCGGCACCTTCTCGACCAGATGCCGCCTGAGGATGGCCACCTTCTCCTCAGGAGTGTAGTTCCTACGCTTTCGGGGCATGGCGAATCCTCCTCTGGGGGTCTATGCTAACCCAAAGGCCAGGACTTTCCAGTTCCGATTGAAGCAACACAAAACCGGCTCGGAGGCCGATATCACTTGGTTGCAGCCCCCGGATCGCGTCAAGCTGCGTGGTTTAGGAAGCTGGCGAGGTGGTCACGATAGGGGTAGAGCGTTTGTTGTTCCCGCTCGATGCGCGCGGCGTGAAAGGAGGTCCAGTCTTCGTTGACGTAGATCGC